>JAFUGL010000016.1 GCA_017469405.1 Lachnospiraceae bacterium
ACAGAATTATTAAAAGTGTTGATTTAAGTGCGGTGTCTATAGAAAATTACGATATACCGGAGCTTGCGTATCTAAAGGCATTTGATAACTTGGATGTAAATGTAAGCTGGGCAGTCACACCATCTATATATGCTGATGAAATTCTGGTCTCAACACGTAATTATGATATGGGATTAGATGATGCAGCTTATATATATACAGATGGAAAATGGGGATTTATAGATTACAACGGAGAGTATATAGTAGAGCCTAAATATTCAAGAACCGAATCATATTTGGAATTATATACACTTAGAAATGATAGTGAATCGATATCTCTTGGCTGTGATGAAAACGGTAATCTTATTGTAAACGATTATGGTATGGAACCCGGATATGGTGGTCTTAGTACGGAATATTTTTACTTTGAAAATATGAAGACTACCATTCAGACTCTTGACGGTATGGGTGGAGAAGTATATAAAGATGAACGCCCTGTTTCGGTACAAAAGGGTAATATTTTAGATGATTCTAATATAACAGCAGAATCAGAATTATATGGTATGGCAGGAAACAGAGGTTTGCTGGTTGATATAGCATATGATGGTGTATATATGTTTTCAGGAAATAATTTTAATTATTTTATGTATGACAGTGTTACTCCGGGATATGCTGCATTTGAAAAGGATGGTAAGTGGGCATTTTTCAATATTGATGGAAGTCAGATGACTGATTTTTCTTATGATGGATTTGCTCAGGATAAGGTAATATCTATGGCTGAAGTTTTTTGGGGTGGATATGACAGCAGTAAGCCTTACCTTCCGACAGAGGGATATATAGCTGTTAAGTCTGACGGAAAATGCGGATATATAGATACGGATGGAGAGGTTGTAATTCCACTTGGAACCTTTGATGATGTGCGTCCTGTACATAACGGAAAGGCGTGGGTTAAGTTTGGAGACTGTTGGGGAGTGATTCAGCTTCCTAAAAGAACAGATGAATTGATACTTCCGGAGAAAGAAGATTATATAGAATATAATGAGCTGTATGATGTAATTAATGCATATGATGAGTATTTTAAAGATAATTATAGTTCTAATACGTCTTATAAATTCATTTATATAAATGATGATGATATACCGGAGCTTTTCATTGGAAGTGGAATGTTCTGCTCTATACTTGCTTATATAAATGGTGAAATTAAAGTAATAACTCCGGATGTATCTGCTCCAATTGGGGGATTTTACCTTAAACCAAATGAGGGTACATTTGTATTGAGAGTGATGGCTCAAGTTGATATCGATTATAAATATAGCTTTGATGGTAGTAATGTTACGGAAATAGCCAAAGTGTCTCCGTCAACTTCACCTGACGATGAGGGTATGGGTGTTTATTACTTTACAGGAAACGGACAGAATTATGCAATATCAGAAAGTGAATATAATGATTTTATTTCCGGTTATGAGAATGTTAATGTTGAGTATAGCAGCTTAATTGAAGCATGGGTCAATGCAGGTAGATAAAGAATATATCAGCGAAATGCTTATATAAAATAAATTAATTAACAAAGGAGAATAAATTATGTTTTTTACAAGGTTTTCAAAAGTGTTTTTGATTTTACTTATGATTGTGGTTATAGGAATATCTATATCCATTGGAGCTTTGGCTGAAGATGCAGATGCCACATATGGGATAATTGCATTTTTGGTTGGATGTCTTATCTTAATGCTTTTTGGAATGTATGTTGAGCTTTGTAATAATGTACTTGATATTAAAAGGCATATAAGGGGTGAAAGAGATTATTATAATGTACCAAATGCTAATTTAGGTGGAAGAAAAATTAATATAGATAATTTCTATGGTAAACAAAATAGTATTTCACCGTATTATGGAAATTATAATTATTCAAATACCAATACGCTTGGGGGAAACAGTGGATCGGATTCAAAACCGGACACCGGAAGTCTTGAAAAGGTATGGTATTGCAGACATTGTGGTAATGCAAATAAAGACAATGATAATTCAAATGTTTGTCAAAGCTGTGGAAAAAGCAGATAATCATTTTGATGTGTCAATGCAAAGATTTGGGAAGTTTTAGTTTTTAAGACTTCCCATTTTTTATGTTGAAGAATTAATAAAAATCTACAATTCATTTTTTGGCATGGGTTGTTTTTGCACGGAATCTGTGTATAATAGTTTGCAGAACAGTTTATATATTTTAAAGGTGGTGATTGATATGTCAGTACTTCAAGAAAAAGCAATAAATATGATTGGGAATTTGTCTGATGATAATGTGAATTTTTTGATTGAAATTATACAGAGATTAATGCCTTATGATGATACTGAAAAAGACAGATTTGACAAGGAAAAAGGTGTAGAAGCATTTCAACGATTGTTAGTTGCAAGTGATGAGATAATTAAATATTTGCCTGATGATTTTAACCCTGATAAAGAATTAGAGGAGGCAAGAAAAGAAAAATATGGTATGTAGAACTTTTTTAGATTGTTTGAATACTTTTTTGAACACTTTAAAAGACGAAGTTCTCAAAACTCCTTTCTTTGCGTGGTTTGTCGGCGGTTGGAAATGTTCGATTCCGGTCGCCGGCATATATTTTTTAATGAAGAAATCTCTGAAAGGTATATTTTACTTGTTTTAGAGATTTTTTATTATATTTATTTTGGATAAAAGGGACAGAAAAGGGGCAAATTTATAAAATATTTATATTTACTGTTTCAATTTTAATTATTAATATTAGTGAGGTGAAAGAATAAAATTTTATAGTGGAAAAATTATATAAATTATATAAAAAAACATTGACATTATATAAATTATATAATATATTGATTATAGGAAGGAGGTACAGTATGACGGGCAAAGAGTTAGTAAAGCAACTTCAGAAAAATGGCTGGGTTATAGACCGAGTACATGGAAGCCATCATATAATGAAGAAAGGTGATAAAACAGAGACTGTACCTGTACATAGCAATAAGGAACTTCCTAAAGGATTGCTAAATTCAATCAAAAAGAGGACGGGGATTTAAAATTTCAATTTTGTTAACAGAAAGGAGAATTACAATGAAAAAGGTATATCCGGCAATAATTCATGAAGAGGATGGATATTGGATTGAATTCCCAGATCTTGAAGGTTGCCAGACATATGGTGAAACACTAGAACAAGTATTAGAACTTGCAGAGGAAGCACTTGGATTGTATCTTGTGAGTTTGGCAGAGAATAATCAGAAGATTCCTCAACCATCAGATATTGAAGATATAAAAACATCAGATGGAGAAACAACATATATCTATACAGATATGAATTCATATAGAAGAGATACAAGAGCTGTAAAAAAGATGTTATCAATACCTGCTTGGCTTGCAAAAGAAGCTGAAAAAAATAACATTAGTTTATCAAAGATACTTCAGGAAGCACTTCTTGAAAAGATATAATTCAAAGAAAAATGATTTTTGAATTTTAAAAGATGTTAGGAGTGCTTTTCGTCAGATATTAATTATGATATAATGATCAAAGCGATGGTCACGCTTGCGTAAACCGGCATTTTGCGAATAAAAGCGAAAAATACAGTTATTCTGTTTTATAGGGAGAAAAGATTCTCATGAATAAAAAGAAAATAGCAATTATAATAACTCTTTTAGCAGTTAGCGTTACAATCGCTGTTGTTGCGATAATTACAGCAATTGGAGGTAAAAAACATAAAAAGATAACCAATACCGACTATGTCACCGCATCACAGTGGACACATATTCTTGCAGATCATACAGGCTGTGATGATATTGCTTTGCCTGCAGGTTACAGTAATGACAGTCTTGCTGACGGAAAGCTTATTGCGATAACCGCTATGAAGACAATAAGTGTTCATAAGTATGAAAGATTTATCGACGATATAGACGGCTACACCGATGATGATTATTACAAGCTTGCAATTACTTATGGGCTGCTTCCTTCGGATAAGAAAAATTATAATATAGACGAGTGTAATGATATCCTTGCCAGGTACAATGAAATCTATACCAATGATTTGTGGTTGGATGATTATTGTGAGGTTGAACTTCAGGATGGTGTAAAGGAGCTTGATGCTGCTAATCCAGCGACAGTTAATGAGGATGGCTCGGTAGTAAGCTTTGCTGATAACTCCGGAATCAGTCAGGGAGATATCGTTATCTATACGGATAATAATGGATATAAGAGGGCAGGACGAGTTGATTCCATAGATGAATCAGGAGCTTGTCACATGTCACAGCCTGAGATGGAAGATGTTGTAACCGAACTTGACTTATCTGATAAAGTTGGCATCTCATATGATGATATTGTTAAAAACGGAGCTGTTGAGGGTGAACTTGTCGGAAAGACTATCGCACCGGTAAATTACGCGACAGAAAGCAAATTCACATCGTTAAACTATGCATCAGAATGTGATTACGCAGCAGAAAATCCTTTAAATTATGCTTCGGAAAACAATATAGAAAATTCTGCTAATAATGCTGCAGAAGATACGTTTCATTATGAAACCTCATCGGGTGGATTTAAAATTACTCTTTCCGTAGAAGACAACGATAACTTTGATGGTAAGTATCTTTCTATTGAGATTGCTGATAATGATAGCGGCGAATCTGCCAAGTACATAAGTCCGATAAATATCGGAGATACTGCAGCCGGTTCTATAGCTATTGATTTTTCTGATATAAATGTTTCGGCTGACACAACATATTTTCAGTTCAATGACAGTAAAAAATATGCAGAGTTTAACATTGATACGGATACGACTCTGGAAGGCGAGCTTACGCTTGAAACAGGCGATGATGATTTCAAGATTCCGATAGCACATTTAAATGTGCCGTTTGAGGGCGGCTTTGTAAGTCTTGACTTTGAGGTCTATCTGCAAATATCCGCAAAAGGTACCATAAGTGTCAAGGCTACATTTCCGACAAGCGTATGTATAAGACAGGAACAGGGAAACGGCATAAGGATGGTTAAATCAATCGACAAACCTAGTGTAGAGAAAGCTATTGAGGGCGAGGTTATGCTTTCTGCAAATCTTGATACAAAGTTATATGTACTTTGGATTTGGGATATAATTGGCACAGGTGTAAAAGCCGGAGCTGTTGGAAAGGCTTCCGTTATCGAAAGAGATACCGGTATGATTTGTACCGACATAAAAGTATTGTTTCCTGTGGTAACCGGAGATGTTTATTTTAATGCAATTTTTCAAAAGCTGGAATTTGAATTTGACATTGTGTCTGAGGATAATGCGGTGACCATATGGCAAAGACATTATGAAACCGTTCCCGGTGTAAGAGACGGTGAGGTTTTAGAGTGTTCATACGGAAATGATGAACTCTTTGCACAGTATAATTCCGAGGCGGGAGCGACAGAGGAGAATGTTGAACCTGCGAATACTGATACCATGACGGCAGGCAGCGAAATATCAATTATATTTGGACATAATTTATATAGTAGATTTGATGTAAATATGATTGACAGCCAGATGCTTTATGATAGTGGTGGGGGAGCAGACGGAGATGTTGAGATCTGGGGTTATACATATGATATAACAGATACCGGCACAGGATATAAAATGGTAGGAAAACTGACAATACCTAATTGCATAACGGCAGATAAGTTTTATGATTATATAGATGCAGGTACATTTACACATCTTGGAAGAAACTATACAGTCGTTTCAAGAGAAACTGTTCTTGAATCGCGCTCGGATATTACTCTTCTTGGAGATGATGGCGTAACATATCATACGGGAAGTGCCGCATGGCTTGAGAGTGACGGGTATGATTCATGTTATGCATTGGTTGCTGATACTAACGGTGATGATATACCTGACGAGCACAGCAGTATTGTGATAGAAAATGCAACAATATACGTACCATACGGTACAGCGTTTGAAGGAGATATAAAGTTTTGCTGCGAGCATCCTTTAACGTCAGATCCGATGGTTACAAGCTTTGGTATCAGGCTCGATGAACAGGGTAATCTGACTGATATAGTTGACGGTTATAGTGTTAATATAGGTGAATGATATTAAAGAAGGTTTTCACTTTAAAGTATTGAAAAAAACAAATCATAATATTATACTTTTAATAAAGTATCCGGTCCCGAGAGGTATACCTGCTTGCAGGTAGTGGAGGTGTCTTTTCCAAAAATATGAGATGATGCGAAGTAACACACTCCAGCCGGATATTTTTTTAGTTATTAATGATTGATAGCTGATTTGATACCGTGTGTAATACACCTTATGAAATTATAATATGTAATAGAGGTATTTATGGAAAAGCTAAAATGTAATGTCTGCTTTCGCGGCTGCATGCTTTCCGATGGTGAAACGGGTGCGTGCTTTGCGAGAGAATGTAAGGATAATAATATAATTTCAAAAAGCTATGGATATATTACATCGCTTGCTCTTGATCCGATAGAAAAGAAGCCATTGAACAGATTTTATCCGGGAAGTATGATTTTATCTGTTGGAAGTTATGGCTGTAATCTTAAGTGTCCTTTCTGTCAGAATGTCAGCATATCATTGGCAGACGGAAGATACGTACCTGATACGGAATACCTGCCACCGGAGGCACTTGCTGATATGGCAGCTGCTTTAAAGGACAGGGGAAATATAGGCGTTGCATTTACATACAATGAACCTCTTGTCGGATATGAATATGTACGAGATACCGCAAAGCTTATCCATGAGGCCGGTATGAAAAATGTTGTTGTAACAAATGGCTCTGTAAATACATGGGTATTGGATGAACTTGAGCCATATATAGATGCATTCAATATTGACCTGAAGTGCTTTAACGAGGCTTATTATAAAGATGTACTAAAGGGTGATTTTGAAACAACTAAAAAATTCATCGAGCGTGCGCTTTCATTTGCACACGTGGAACTTACAACACTTATCATACCTGATGAAAATGATACGGAAGAAGAGATGAGAGAACTATCCTTGTGGGTGCATGAGCTTGAATTAAAACATAATAAAAATATCCCGCTTCACATCTCGAGATTTTTCCCACGCAGTAAATACATAGACAGACAACCTACAAGAGTTCAAAGCATAATTAAACTTGCCGAGGTTGCAAGAGAGAATCTAACATACGTATATGAAGGTAATATATAAAGTGTGGCAATATCCATGCCACAAAATTGGCAACTATCAAGCCTTTCATATACTAAATTTGCCTGTTGCCACGGCTTCGTGTTATAATTTTAAAAGGGTTATATCGGATTAATAAAAGAGGAGGATTTAGTATGGGGATAATAGCAGGATTTATGGTGCCGCATCCACCGATGATTGTTCCGGCGATTGGTCGCGGCAGCGAAGAAACAATTAAAGAAACTACAAAAAGCTATGAGCAGGTTGCTGATATGATAGCCGAGCTAAAACCTGACACCATAGTTATATCGTCTCCGCATAGTGTAATGTATAGGGATTATTTCCATATATCTCCGGGAAGCCATGCAAGTGGTTCCTTTGCAAAGTTTGATGCGCCGGAGGAACGTTATGATGTAGAGTATGATATGGAATTTGTTGATTTGTTATGTGAGCTTGCTGAACAAAATGATATACCGGCAGGGACATTGGGAGAAAAAAGTGCTGCGCTTGATCATGGAACCATGGTGCCGTTATATTTTATAATGAAAAAATATACAGACTTTAAGCTTGTGCGTATCGGACTTTCGGGTGAGCCTATGCAGGAGCACTATGGACTTGGTATGGCTATAAAGGAAACGTCCGAAAAGCTGGGAAGAAGAGTCTGTTATATCGCAAGCGGAGACCTTTCCCATAAGCTTCAGGAGTATGGACCATATGGCTTTGCAAAGGAAGGACCTGTATATGATGAGCGCATTATGGACGTGATGGGACGTGCAGCCTTTGATGAATTATTAGATTTTGAGGAAGGCTTTTTGGATAAGGCTGCAGAGTGTGGACATCGCTCTTTCGTGATGATGGCAGGTGCATTTGACTGTACTGACGTAGAGGTAACAAAGCTTTCTCATCAGGATGTGACAGGTGTTGGTTACGGCATATGCACTTATATAAATAAGAGCGTTGACGAAGAAAGAAACATGCTTGATAAGTGGAATATAAGGCATAGGGATAAGATAATAAATATGAGAAAAAATGAGGATGCCTATGTAAAGCTTGCAAGATTAACAATTGAAAATTATATAATAACACATGAAAAAATATCTTGGAAAAATGTAAAAAGGCGCGTGCTTTCAACAGGAAGCGGAATGACCGAACAGCTTACTGCAGAGCAGCTTCAGGAAAGGGATGCAAAGTCTGATGCGCATGAAGAACTTAGCAACAAAAGGGCGGGAGCTTTTGTGTCCATTCATAAAAACGGAGCTTTAAGAGGCTGCATCGGAACCATCGGACCGACAAAGCTGTATCTTGCAGAGGAAATAATTGAAAATGCAATAAGTGCATCAACCCGTGACCCGCGCTTTTTGCCTATTACAAAGGATGAGCTCTTTGAGCTTGAGATAAATGTGGATGTTCTTGGGGAGATAGAACCGATAGAATCGGAAGATGAGCTGGATGTCGTACGATATGGAGTAATTGTAAATAAGGGCAACAAACAGGGGCTTTTATTGCCTAATCTTGATGGCGTTGACACTATAGAGGAACAGCTTTCTATCGCAAAAAGAAAGGCAGGACTTGCGCCGGATGAAGAAGGATGTAAATTATATAGATTTGAGGTTGTGAGACATACATGAAAATGGGGCGGTTCAAACCGCCCTTTCTGTTTGTTGTTTATTTGAAAGTATTTTTTTAAGTCTTTCTATTTCGGCGTCCTTTTCGGCAAGAGCCTCATCCTTTTCGGCTATAACCTTATCCTTTTCGTCAATTTCAGCCTTCATTTCATCCATCATATAAACTATAGTATTCTGATCATACTCTGCCAATACCTTTGAATACATATTCATCAACCTCTCTGTGTTCAGACACATTTCATATATGTCTGCATATAGATTTTTGAAGTATGGTCTGTGGCGTATGAGAAGCTCGATTAATTCAGGTTCATCCACGCTTAAAAACATAAGCCATTCTTCAAGTCTGTTATGTAATAGTTCATCGCCGGATAAAACTAAATCCGTTGAATTGTTACGCATAGTTTCAATTCTATTTTGCAAGATGTTCTTGAAGTTGTCAAGAGATATAAAGATGAATTTTTGCAAAAGATTTACTTCAACACCTGTGTCAAATATAGTTTGAGATTTATGAATATAAAACTCCTTTGCTTTTGCCAATGTCCTCGGACTTTGCTCAAATATAACTATAGTATATACGGGTGCTATGTCGCTATACTTGAAGTGCTTGTGGTTTTTATCTCGTATACGTTTATATTCTCGTAGCAATAAATCAGCAGAGTAGCAAGAGGCTCTTTCACCTGGAAATGTATAGCCTATTTTCTGAATTTCAACATTTACAAGACTGCCATTTTCCAATCGGACAAGTATATCTGTTATAAGTAAGGTGTTTTCTGAGGCAATGCGTGCACCTTCGTTTGGAAGTACCATAATGATTTTAACTTTTTCACCCATAATGGATGAGAGTAGGTCATCAAGTCGAGACTTATCATATTCTACATTGAAAATTTCTTTGAAATATGGATCATAACATATTTTGAGACCTCTTTCGCCGGTGCAGTAATCAAGAAAAGTTTGCTTTTGTATATTAGTCCATTTGTTAAATCTTTCCAAAAGAATAGGATTATGATTTATATCGTCTATTACTTCATTTCTTTCTCGAATTATTTTAAAATGTCGCTTTAATATGCTCATAAATTTCCTCCTTGAATAAGTGTTGTTAAAATTTAGTCTATCTTTTGTGGGAAAAATTGAGAAAAAGCAGATTAATTTTAATAAAATGGATGGGCTATTGTATTAAAAAACTGCATATAAAAAACATATTACAAAAGAAAGAAAAAAACAATAAAAAAATTAAAATGACACAAATAGTATCATTTTTATGTAAACAAATATAATTATCGTTAACCAGAAACAATATAAATATATTTTTTGACAAAAAAATTTCTTCAATGCAAAGAAATATTTTTTATGTTATAATACGTCAAATCAAATATATGGAGATGAAATTATGATAGTTGAAAACGGAGAGTGGATGATAACAGGACTTGAATATGAGGACCCTAATTGTATTCACAGTCCAAGGGAATTAATTGAATATGTCAAGGAAGTCGGATTTCTCCCTCTCTTTGGAAATGATATACCGGGCTTTTCTGTGGAGGAGCATACCTGGTACATGGGCTGGTGGTCAGGAAATGCCAAGGACGATCCATGGATGTGGCGTGAGGAGATAGCGAAAAGTAAAGAAGTGGCTTATGGCAAATTTTTTGATAAAAAAGCAGGCTTCATATCTCTGGAATGGCTTCCGTACTTTGCAAATTACAGAAGAAACGGATATGACTTTGATGCTCTTTATGAGGACGGATATGCAAGCAGAAGAAGCAAAAAGATAATGGATTTATTTGTCAAGGATGAGAGAGAGATAGAAGACGAGGATGAGATGTGGAAGGATGATTTGATTCTTTCTACGGAGCTTAAAAAACTTGCCGGATTTGGAAAAGGTGGCGAGAAAAACTTCCCGGGTGTGCTTACTGATTTGCAGATGCAGATATATCTTGTAATGATAGACTTTCGACGTCGAAGAAATAAAAAAGGCGAGGAATACGGTATGCCCGTATCCATTTTGCTTCCACCTGAGGTAGTATGGGGCTATAAGCATATATCATCAGCCTATAAAGAAAAGCCTGAAGTGTCGGGAGAAAGAATCAGAGAACATCTGCTAAAGCTTTATCCCGAAGTAGATAAAAAGACTATAGCAAAAATAATAAAATAGCATTAATAAACCTTGGTATTCCGGTTGCATTTAAGACCTTCTTTGTGTTAAAATACAGAGAGGGTTTTATTTATGATTTTAATCAGAATAGGAGAGTAGTAATTGTCTTATTATACTGCTATTATTTTGTTATCATGGATAGCCCTTGGTGTTCTATGTATATCAATTCATGAAAATTATCGAATTTCAAAAAAAGACAAAAGAGTGCTTTATCTTACATGTGTGCTTATAGCAGTATCGGCACTTGCAGAGTGGCTGGGGGAACAATTTAGTGGAGATACATCTGTACCCACATGGTTACTTCGTATGACAAAATGTGCAGATTATACTTTAACGCCGATAGCAGGAGGAGCATTTATCGCCCAATTTCACAGCAAAAGTATAAGAGTAAAATTGATAAATTGGGTTTTGATATTTAACAGTGTATTTCAGGTTGCAGCATGCTTCAATAACTGGATGATAATCATAGATGATGAAAATGATTATATACACGGCCCGCTTTATCCGATCTATATGACATTTTATCTTGTAATAACTGCATTGATTGCGATAGAGTTTTCGGTATACGGACGACATTTCAGGCGTCAAAACAGAGGCTCATTATACGCAACGATGTTTCTTGTGTTTTTCGGAATATTTATCCAGGAGATTTTCGGTGGTGAGATAAGAACAGCATATATATCTCTTACACTGGGAATGACAGCACTATATATACACAATGCTGAATTCTCTCAGACTGTTGCGGACGATACGATAAAGATGCAGGAGTATCAGATACTTGTAAATCAGATACAGCCGCATTTTTTGTTTAATTGTCTGTCGGTTATAAGGGAAACCTATCATGAGGATGTCGAAAATGGTGATAAGGCGATTACACAGTTTGCAAAATATCTCCGTCACAATATGGACTCGCTGACTGAAAAGCAGACTGTATCATTTACAGAGGAATTGGAACATGTAAAAGGCTATGTTTCACTACAAAAGCTTCGCTTTGGTGATGAACTTGATGTAAGATATGAATTTGAATGTAAGGATTTTAATCTGCCGTCACTTACACTCCAGCCAATTGTTGAAAATGCCATAACTTACGGTGTGAGAAAACAGCGTGAGCATATAGGAATTGTTACGGTTAAGACACATGATTATAAAGACCGTGTCGAGGTTGTCGTAAAGGACAACGGTCCGGGCTTTGATATAAAAAATATAAAAGAAGATGATGAAACCTCTCATATCGGAATAACCAATGTAAAAGAACGTCTGCGCCATGTGTGTGGTGGTGATCTTATAATAGATTCTAAAATTGGAGAGGCGTTAAATTTTAAGGTAAATGCACGGGGGCAGGGATGATGACTGGTTAAAAACAAAATGCACACATATTACAAGTAAATATGTGAAATTTGGAACAAATAGTACTGTTAGATTTAGGGTACATATGATAAAATTGACTTTACCAAGATGGTTTTGCGCATAGCAAACAGACGTGCAGTTACTTTGATATTGAAAGAATAGAGGTAAATGCACGCCTTCTAAAGAAACTATTGTATGATGGTTCTGTGGCTGCAATTGCATTACCTTCTTAGTTTTTCTTTAAGAGCTCCGGGGACAGGTTAACATCGTCTGGTTCAATACGGCTGATGTTAAGCTTATCCAGAACATCCCTGCCTAACAGGGATAGGGCAAGGTCGAATGGTGTAGAATTGTTCAGAGACAATCTCGGCACCGAGTTTATATGGGAAGCCAGAAGGTCACAATCCTCCTGTGTAAGCCCGGCAAACGACGTACCCTTTGGTAGGATATACCTTATATACTCGTGGTTTTTCTCGATAGCTCCTTTCTGCCAAGAGCAGTTGGGGTTGCAGTAGAAGAGGTGAGACATCTTCTTTGCTGAAGCATTGAGTGGGTCAGACTCAATCCTGTCGGGATCCGAGAATTCAGTACCGTTATCGGTCAGGATAACGGCAAAGAGCCTGCGATATTCGTTGTCCCCAAGGATGCTCTTCAATTTGTCAAATTCAGCATTCACATACTGCGCTTTCTTGTAAGGCAGAAGTCTGATAAGCATGAGCTTACAAGAACGGAAGAATAGGGTCAGGAAGCATTTTCCTCCTTTTCCACCTGCAGTTCCTATCACGGTATCCATTTCAACAACAGAAGCATCAGAATGAAGTTCCATATAGTCCTGAAAGTCCGTGTAGAACCTATCGAGCTTAATCCTCGGATTGGTCTTGGCTCTGAATGTATCGTACTCTTTCTTTACTTTGAAGCGTACCTTACGTGCCAAATCAATATTTCTTACATTAAACAGACCGAGGTCTATGTACCTGTAGAAAGTGACCTTTGAGAAAGGGAGAAGATCCTTGTGGTTGGCATACATTTGGTTTACGCTGTGGTGCTTCTCAATCATGAGAGGGGCAATAGTGCTGTTGATGTCAGCTATCTGCTCTTTGGTGATTTGTAGCGTAGAGCGACTTTCCACAAGGGTATGTTTGTACTCATTTTCAGCAATTGAAGCTTCATATAGGAATCGGTTTTTATGGCAGACAGCACGCCTGTCGCAAGCATTACAGACATATGGAGGCTTTTTCAAAAGTTCACAGTCAGGATTCCTTACTGCCGAGGCTTTGCGGAAGTAACGATGGTTTATCACTTCTCTGGACACAGTGGTACGGTTCTTGTTTATGGCTTTCCCTATCTGTGTGAACGAGCAGCCTTGATTCAGCATCTCTTGGATGCGGAGACGATCCTCAAATTTCATGTGTTTGTCTTTAGGTGTTTTCATGGCTATCTCTCCTTTCGGAATGGGAGCAGCCACAGAACATATATAAGATTATACCCCTTACATGTATCAAGGTAAACGCACGAATAGGGGTAAAATGAGAATTTAAAAAAATATTTTACATAAAATTGGAGAGGGAACTACAGTAACCATAATTTTGCCGAGGGGGGGTGGTAAAAATTAATATGCTGATATTTGTAATTGATGATGAATTACCGCTTCTTAATTCTGCAAAACGTATAATAGGAGAGGCAGCCCCGGGTGCCGAGATAGTGACATACAATGATGCTTTTGATGCGATAAATGATATAACCGAAAAGGGACAGAAGCCGGATGTGGTTTTCAGTGATATAGAGATGCCGGGGATAAACGGGCTTGAACTGGCGGTAAGACTTAAGAGCCTTTCACCGGATACAAGAGTGGTATTTGTGACCGGATATCTGAAATATGCAGTTGATGCATTTAAGGTGCATGCGCAGGGATATATCATGAAGCCTCTTTCCGTTGAAGATGTAGTCGATGAACTGGCAGCTATTCCCCAAAAAGAGGTTATTAAACACGATAAACTGTTTGTGCGGTGCTTTGGACATTTTGAAGTGTTCTGGCAGGGTGAACCGCTTATATTTCAGAGAAAGAAGACTAAAGAGATGCTTGCATTTCTGGTTGACCGTGAGGGCGCAACCTGTACTGCATCCGAGATAGCCGGTTCGCTCTGGGAGGAGAGAATGGATGCAAAGAAGGCGGGACAAAATGTGCGAAACCTTATCAGCGATTTAAAGAATACTCTTACGCAGATAGGTATGGAAAATGTGCTGATACGCGACCGGCAGCAGGTGGCAATCCGCCGGGAAATGATAGACTGCGACTACTACAATATGCTCGCAGGCGATATGGCTTGGGTAAATGCATATAAGGGCGAGTACATGGTGGACTACAGCTGGGCAGAGCTTACCGCCGGAAAGCTTTATTTTAGGAATGATAATTAACAGTAGAATTATATTTTTTCTTATTAAAAACTCACGAAAATTCGTGAGTTTTTTGTATATAAATGATAAAAATCATCGTTTTTGTTACGTTTATGAACGGTATGTATCTTATACTATATGAGTTATGTTAAATGGGTTTAATATGTCTATGATTACTAATATTTGTAGGAGGTGAACTTTATTAGTAAATTAAAGGGTTTATTAAAAGAAAAAGGAGGTTTTTTATGCAACCAAAAAAGAAAAAATTAGAAAGGAAGTTGCTTGCTTTTACGCTCGCACTTGCGATGGTGTTTAGTACACTTACCGGAATCGTGCCGGGCACGAGCCTGACGGCAGAGGCGGCTGAAGCCAGTGAAACATTAACTCCGACTCAGTTACAAGGTACTAACATAAGCAGTGAATATCTGCACAATGCTTATGATGAGGGGTGGGGAATAACGATTGTTGGTGGTAATATTATTGCTAATAATAATAAAATTATTACTAAGATTGAAATAACCCGCTTTGATAGTAGTAGTGCAGGTTATGGTAATGGGGCCGGAGTTTCTGAATTAAGAGCAGACCCGGGTACCATAAATACTAGTGGTAACAAAGCAACTGTTACAGGTATTAATTCGAAAAAAGTGTGGATTGGGACTAATAATTCTAGTTATTTTTATGCTAGTTCAATTGTTGTTTATTATGATGATCCAATCCCAGTGACCGGAATCACCTTAAATAAAAGCACAACATCTGTAAAAGTGGGAAAAGATGAAACGCTGAGTGTACAATCTTTCACACCTGCTAATGCTTCATATAAGGATGTAACATGGTCCAGCGATGATACAAGTATCGCTACAGTTGATAATGAAGGTAAAGTTACAGGTCAGGCTGTTGGTACTGTAACAATTACAGCTACAGCAACGAACGGAACTGAGGATACCGGAGATGACGTAACAGCTACTTGTGAAGTGACAGTTAGTAAAGGTGATAATCCGATAACCTATGCAGAAACTCAGGAAGTTTCAGCACCTTATAGTGAAAATCCTCAGACTCAGGAATTTACCTTAGCAGAAAATGGACAGGGTGATGTAACTTATGGAATAGATAGCCAAAAGAAAAAGAATGCTGAAGGAACATATGATGATGTAAGTTCTTCAAACTATTTCTCTCTTTCAGATGCTAATGCCTTAAATATAAGTGCAAATACCCCTGTGGGAACCTATACGGTGGTTGTGGAAGCTACTGCAGCAGGAAATGACAATTATGAATCAGGCTCAAAGTCATCCACTATTACTTTAACCATAACAAAAGGAAATAATACGCTGACTTATGGAGATAATGAAGATCAAAATAAGAAATCTGTAGAATTGACTTATAACCCTAGCGCTGATCAGACTGTAACTATTGCAGAACCAACTGATAACAAGGGTGATGTAACTTATGAGATTGAAAAAGTGGATAATGGCACTGATTTAAAAAGCTACTTTGGTATCAGTGATGATGGTAAAACCTTAACAGTTAAGGCGAAGGCTCCGGCTGGAGAGGAGCATACAGTTGTTGTGAAAGCTACTGCAGCAGGAAATGATAATTATAATGAAGGATCAGCAACAACCACTGTTACTTTAACTGTAAAGAAAGCAACACCGGAACCGGTTGTTGCACCAACTCCAACAATAACAGTAGTAGACTATGTTCCTAATAAGACTCTGAAAGATATCACTTTTACTGATGCTACTTCTGATGCTGAGAATAAATGGGAATGGGTAGATGAAAATGAACTACTTGTTGTAGATAAAACTACTTATCAAGCTAAGATAGCGGTTGATGATGACAATTACGATTACACTGTTGTTGCGGGATATGATGAAGCTAATCATGTAGTAAAACGTACAGTTGACCTTAAGGTAAACCCAATTGATTGCACATCAGCTACAGTTACAGGAAAAACCGGTCTTACCTATAATGGCGAAGATCAGGAGCTTGTGAACATTACATTACCGGAAGGTGGCGTAGCAGGCGGTGATATGGTTTATGCTGTTGTAAAGAAGGATGATGAACAAACAACAGAATCTGCCGGAACGACAGAGCCTGAGGTACCTACTGCTCCAACAGAAAAAGAAAAATGGAGCACAGAGAATCCTTCTGCTAAAGATGCCGGAACATATTATGTCTTCTATAAAGTAGATAAAGGAGAAGACACAAATTACAACGAAATGACTGCAAAACATGTTGTGGTAACAATTGAGCAGAAAGAAATAAAGGTTATCGCTGATGATCTTGAAAAGAATTATGGTGAGGAAGATCCGGACCTTACATATACAGTTGAGGGAATGATAAAGAGCGATAAAGCTGATCAAGATACAATCTTGGAAGGCCTTGAAATTACGCGTAGCAAAGTTGCGATAGGTGAAACTGACGAAACTACTGATGAAGGTGATACAACAACCGGCAGTGGTGATACATCTGCTGACAGTGATGATCCAACTAAAGGTGAGGATGTTGGAGAATACGCTATTATCGTTAATGGAGAAAATGTAAAAGGCAACTATAAGGTTGTACCGGAAAATGGTATATTAACAATCAACCCGGTTGAACTTACAGCTGAGGAACCTACAGCTGCTGAAAACTTGGTTTACAACGGTGAAGAGCAGAAGCTTATTGTAGTAGAAGAAGAATCAGCTGAAGAACCATCAGATGATTCAGCAGACGATTCAGCAGACGATGAATCAGAACCATCTGTCAAAATGTTATATGCTTTGGTAAAGAGCGATGATATTGATGGAGAACCAACTGCTCCGGCTATACCTAAGGAATATGCATTAGAAAGCGAAGCAGATGATGATGGTGAAGAAAGCGAAAGTATATGGAGTGAAGAAATTCCTGCTGCTGAAGATGCCGGAACATATTATGTATGGTACATGGCAGTAAGTGAAGATACTAATTATATTCCTTCTGTACCTGCTTATATTACTGTGGAAATTTCAAAGAAAGAAATAATAGTTAGTTCTGATGATGTGACAAAGGTATATGGCGATGAGGATCCTGATTTGACATGGACAGCAAAAGCTGCAAAAGACAATTCAGATGCAGAAGGTTCAGATACAGAAGCTGTAGATGAAGAAGATCTTGATGCAAAAGAAGCTTTGACAGTTTATATCAAACGTGCTCCTGGTGAAGACGTAGGAGATTATGCTATAATTATTTCCGGTGATGAGGAGCAGGGTAACTACATTGTGACTTTTGATGACACAGCTAAGTTTACAATAACCCAGAGAGAATTAACTATGTCCGGATTTAAGGCTGACAAGACCTATGACGGAACCGTGAAAGCAACCATAGATGTGTCAAAAGCAATATTTAAGTATGAAAACAACGAATATAAACCAAATGATTTATCAAAGGATGACATGGTTATAGAAGCAGCATTTGCAGATGCAAACGTTGGTGAAGGTAAGGATGTCACAATTACAAAACTTGAGTTTGGCGGAGATAAAGCAAAGAACTATAATATCACATATGATAAAACAATAAAAGCAGAAATATCTCCTGCAACACTTAGAGTTACAGCACTTGAAAATTCAAAGCCTTACGGTGAAACAGATCCTGATCTGGAATATTTCTGTTCAGGTTTGGTAGATGCAGACAAAGACACTTCTTTAAAGTCATCTAAGGAAACTCCGAAGAGTGGTGTCCTGACAGGAAATTTAAGTCGTGAATCAGGTGAGAGCATTGGTGAGTATAAGATTCTTCAAGGTACTCTTAAAGCTCAGAATTACGACATTGAATTTACCGGTGCTACATTTACTATCACTAATGGCGTAATCAAACCTGCTGTAGCAGTACAGGGATGGACATATGGTGATAAAGCAAATGAACCTTTGGTAACAGGTAATACCGACAATGGTAAAGTAACTAATTACTACTGTTCAGAGGATGATTTTGAGGCTGCTGAAGATAAAGAATCTGAAGATCTTTGGATCAAATGGGATTCTAATGAAGTATCAAAATTGTCTGCGGGCACATATTATGTACGTGCAAAAGTTGATGCTACAGATAACTACGGCGAAGCATATGCAGAACCAAGTGAGTTTAAAATTGATAAGAAACAGGTTGGAGTAGAATGGGCAAATACATCATTTGATTATAATGGTGAGGCACAGAAACCTTCTGCAGTAGCAACCGGTGTATTGAACAATGACAAGATTGAAGTTGTAGTAAATGGCGAAAAGACTAATGCAGGTACTTATACAGCTACAGCAGTTGGTCTTACAGGAGAAAATGCAGATAGTTACGAATTGTTAGAAGCAACTACAAGCTTTACTATCAATAAGGTTACACCGACTGTTAAGACTGCTCCTGCAGCTTCCGCTATAACTTATGGTGATTCGCTTTCAGACAGCACACTTGAAAAGGGTATAGCTGAATTCGGTGAAAAAGCTGTAGAAGGCACATTTGATTGGAAGGACGATACTACCAAACCGGCTGTCGCAGATAGCGAAAAAACTGAGTATGATGTAGTATTTACACCAAAGGATGCTGTTAATTATAATACGGTAGAGTGTAAGGTAAAAGTAACTGTAAATAAAGCTGATCCAAGTGTTGATAAGACACCTGCAGCAAATACATTGACTTATAACGGTGAGGAGCAGGCACTTGTAAATGAAGGAACAACAACCGATGGTACGATAAACTATGCTATCGGAACAGATGCTAAGACAGCACCTACTGAAGGATGGAGTGAAGAAATCCCTACCGCTACCGACGCAGGAACCTATTATGTATGGTATAAAGTAGTTGGAAATGATAACAATAACGATACAGAACCTGTGTGTATAGAAGTTGTTATAGAAGAAGAAAAAGCTCCGGAGACACCGGTTGTTGAGACTGTAGATATGCATCGTCTCTACAATCCGAACAGTGGAGAGCATTTCTATACTGCAAGTGTTTCAGAGAAAAATACCCTTGTAGCAGCAGGATGGAGATATGAGGGAATCGGTTGGAAAGCACCGGTTACATCAGATACTCCTGTATATCGTCTTTACAATAAGAATGCAGGCGATCATCACTACACAAGAGATGTGGCAGAACGTGATAAGCTTGTAGCAGCCGGCTGGAAGTACGAAGGTATAGGCTGGTATTCAGATGATAATGAGGGCGTAGCTCTTTACAGACAGTACAATCCAAATGCTAAAGCAGGAAGCCATAACTATACAGCAAGCAAGTCAGAAAATGATAAGCTTGTAGGTCTTGGCTGGAAGGGTGAAGGCATCGGATGGTACGGTGTTAAGTAAATGATTTTTTGATAGTTTTAATTGAATAATCATTAAATAATTAAAGCCATAATCTCTTATGAATTTAAGGGATTATGGCTTTTATTTAGTATTTGGTTTACAATAATTTTACTTATTTACATAAAAATGATACTATTTGTGTCATTTTCATTCTTTTGTTGATTTATATTTTTCATTGTATTATGTTTTATATAAATACTCTTATACGATGAGAGCTTATGCATTTACTTGGATATGTAAAGAAAAAGAAACTGGCACAATAAGGATAAAGATTGAGAACGATAATTGTGCAAGTTCCCTTGCACGATTAAGTGATTTTCTTTGTTTTAAACATAATGCTTTATTTTAATAATAATGTATATTAATCATATGGGATTAGGGAGGGAAATGTATTGGCGATTGTTAAGATAGAAAAAATACTATTTCCAGGGAAAAAACCTAATATGGAAGATGTCAAGAATTACTTAAATGACACTTTGAATTCAGAATACATAGTGAAAGAAACCGATGATATTATAAAAATTGGATCGAAATTTGCAAGTGAATTTTGTGGTTCAGATTATACAAAAAAACTGCAGGGTGCCTTACTTAAGGCTAAAGCGAATGCATCACAGATTGTTCCCGAAATGATAGAGAATGCCACTAATCGTCGATGGGTAGAAAACAAGGAATCCAAACATAACAAAAATGCGAAGTTTGGCTGGTATAGGTATGATAGTCATTTTTCCCTACCAGTTATATTTGATGGAAAGAAATCGTTTAATTTTTACAGGGCTACACTTGTAGTAAGAATTAACGATAATGGTTTGTATTTGCATGATGTTGTAAACATAAAAAAAGAGGATAGCAAGCCGTTTGAATCCTAAGACCGCACGGTAAGAAACCACCTCTCTTTAATGGATATGTTACAATAATAAAATTGATTTGTCAAGAAAGATTTGTGAGGCTGATCGTTCAATTGAGATTTTTTATAAGGGATTATGGTTTTTAAATTTACTTTACCTTTATATATAATATATTGCTAAAAAGATAGTTATCATGCTTTCTTACAAAATCGCGATATTCATTGTAATCTATATAATATTTTTTTCCCCAAGAGGAAATTTCCAACATGGTAGAACTTTCTGTTTCGATTATCCCGGTAACATTGACGTAGTGGTCCTTGACGGAGTTGACCTGGGTAAAATGTGGTTTGCCATCAGTTTCATTTAAGCTGTATAAAGTAAGCTCTTTCTTCCTTCCGCGTATAAGTCCCGGTCCGATGGAAAGCACAACAGGGATATCATTTTCAAGCATTTCCTTAATGCACGCAAATTGTTTTTTGGGGAGTACTCCCCATCTTACTTTGTATCGTCTGTCAAAATGTTTTCTATGCATTAAAAAATATATACGCATATAGAAACTAAGCATAATCCCTGAAACTCCGAGAAACGGAAGCACATGAAAATAGCGGCGATTCATCTCACGAATTGCCGCTATGTACTTTTCTTTTGACGTGGAATTGGCTTTGTCTGAGATGTGCAAAAGTACATCGTTTGCAGAGATGAGGCCGCAACCGTAATCGGAAAGGGTATTTGCCTTATCGGCATCCTTTCTTAACCATCTCTGGTTTCCGCCATATGAACCGTCAACAGATATATATTCTTTTTTTAATGACACTTTTTGCATGGCGTAAGCCCTCTTTGCTCTGCTTCTTCAAGTGTTATCTGATATGCGTTGCTTATACCTCCGCAGTCGCTCTTGGAGTGGTATTTGGAGCCGCTTGCGGTTACCCAAACCGTCTCACCGCTTCCTGATGAAGAACTGCTTGAGGAGGATTGGTTTGATGAACTGTCGTTATCAACTACGGATTCGACAGCACTTTTATCACTTGTGGAAGCCTTATCCTTATGATTTACGATAAGCTTTACTATACCCCATATACCAAACACGAGTATGGCAACTATAGCAACTGCTGCGATTGCAAGTATTATGCAGCCGGAATTGCTACCTGCAGCCTTTGCTTCATTTAATAAATCATCTCCTGCACTTTTTGTGCTTGCGGAGCTTGAAGATTTCTTTGATGAAGAAGATTTGCTGCTTTTCTTCTTACCGCCAAATGATTTTGAATAAGAAAGACCTGTTCCCGGAAGACCGACAGAAGCTGTCTGTTTACCGGTTGTGTTTATGGTGTAGTGAGCACCTCTTTTTCCAACCGTAACACCGGCGCTCTTTTTGTTAATATTTACCTTGACGCCCTTGGCTACGGATATGCTTTTTCTAAATCTTAATCCCATTTTTATCCTCCGGTTTTATAGTGTATTTTTACAGTGATTTTTAAACCTGCATATTTTACTGTAGTATTTTCTTATCTGATATTCACATTATAACCTCTAACGTTATTTTATTGCAAGGGTTTTATCCTTGCTTAATTTTATATTTTATAATATAATATATTTTGTCTGAATATGATATTTTGTGAGTGCTGTTTTATCATATAAACGACTTATTAAAATGTATGGGAGATATGGTCTATGGGTTCCGGTTTTGCATCAGCAGGTTTAATTATAGCAGCAGCTATCGTGCTCGCAGGCTTTGGCGGAGTGCTTTATGTGAGACATAAGATTCGGGTTTTCAACCAGAAGATGTTTGGTGTAAAAAAGATTCCGCTTGATGAGGCTTTTGCAGGCTTCAGAGAGGGGCTTGACGACACGGATATGAGCCCTAAATCGGTTTCAGGTGTGACCAATATGATGCTTCCTGCCATAATGAGAGACTTTCCTGAATTTAATTATGAAGAGATGAAGGAAAAAGCAAAAAATGTTTTGGTAACATTTCTCCGTGCCATAGACGAGAGACATTCTTCGGTTTTATCTGAGGGCACAAGTGAGCTTAGAAGGACTCTTGCAGACAGGATAGAGAAGAATTCGATAAACCGTCAGCATGAGCATTATAAGGATGTAAAGATACATCGTATGGAGATTGCAAGATACGACAAGCGTGCCGGCAGATGCACAGTAAGATTTCAGGCAGCGGTTCAAAGCTATCATTACATAACCGATGAGGAAGATGCATCTAAGATTAAGAAAGGTTCAAAGGACAGATTTGAGCAGTCAAAGTATGAGGTCGATATGATTTACATACAGGATCGTGATGTGGTGGAAAATGCCGATGAAAAAGGCGCATCCTTAACCTGTCCGCAGTGTGGTGCTCCGATTAAGATGCTTGGAGCTAAAAAATGTGCATATTGTGATACTCCAATCATAGCATTTAATATAAAGACCTGGGAATTTTCTAGATGTGAGCAGGTGGAGTAAAGAAAGCGAATTGCTTATATATTTTTCTTTGAAGGTGCATACTTAACAGGTGATTGGTAAGTAAAGTTTTATTGGATTTTTTGAGTGTAATAAGTATCCATGCATAAGCTGCATGAGATATATTTCACATATACATTTAAACATAATTTAATTAAAAGAAGGGAGATACAAAATGGGATTAATTAAAGCATTAGTCAGTGCAGCAAGCAGTACTATGGCAGACCAGTGGAAAGAGTACTTCTACTGCGATTCATTGCCGGATGATGTGCTTATGAGAAAGGGGCAGAAGAGAACTGACAAGGGGTCATCCAATGTTCATGGAAGAGATAACATTATCACAAACGGTTCTGTTATCGCTGTAAACGAAGGTCAGTGTATGATTATTGTAGATCAGGGTAAGGTTGCGGAAATCTGTGCCGAGCCTGGTGAGTTTACATACAATTCTTCTACTGAACCTAGCTTATTTACAGGTAGTCTCGGTCAGAGTATCAAGCAGACCTTTGCTACTATGGGTAAGCGTTTTACATTTGGCGGTGATACCGGCAAGGATCAGAGAGTTTATTACTTCAACATCAAGGAAATCAAGGAAAAGCTTTTCGGAGCTCCACAGCCAATTCCTTTCAGAGTAGTAGACAGCAAGATTAATCTTGATATAGATACATCTGTAAGAGTAAGCGGTAAGTATTCTTATCATATTACTAACCCTATTCTTTTCTATACAAATGTATGTGCAAACGTTGCTGATGAGTATAAGGCGTCAGACGTTGAAGGCATGATGAAGAGTGAGCTTGTAGATGCTCTTACTCCTTCATTTGCAGAGATTTCAAATCTTGAAATCAGACCTAACCAGATTTCAGCTCATAAGGATGAGATGGTTCAGATTCTTAACAATCAGCTCAGTGAGAAATGGGCTCAGTTAAGAGGTATTGAGATAGTATCCGTAGCATTTAACCCTATGACTTTACCGGAAGAGGATCAGCAGCTTATCAAAGAGGCTCAGAAGACAGGTATGCTTCAGAGTCAGACTATGGCAGCAGCTACTCTTGTTGGAGCACAGGCAGATGCTATGAAGGCAGCAGCTTCAAACGAAGGTGGCGCTATGATGGGCTTTATGGGACTTAATATGGCTCAGAATGCAGGCGGATTTAATCCACAGGCACTTTATGCAGGCGGACAACAGCAGCAGATGATGCAGCAACAGCAGATGCAGCAGCAACAGATGATGCAACAGCAGCAGGCACAGGCAGCACCTCAGCCACAGGCTCAGGCACCTGCAGGTGACAGCTGGACTTGCGAATGCGGCGCTGTAAATACTGCAAAGTTCTGCAGTGAGTGTGGTAAGGCTAAACCTATACCTGCACCTTCAGCAGACGGATGGAGTTGTGAGTGCGGTACTGTTAATAAGGGTAAATTCTGTCAGAATTGTGGCAAGCCAAAGCCGGCAGGAGCTCCACTTTACAAGTGTGATAAGTGTGGTTGGGAGCCTGAAGATCCTAAGAACCCACCTAAGTTCTGTCCACAGTGCGGCGATCCATTTGATGATAATGATATACAGTAAGAGCTTTTATTATTAAAGTTTTATTGATATCGTTTTAAAGAATTATATTAAAATTATGGTTTGGTAATTGTGGGGATTCCTGCAATTACCAAATCTATATAGGGATAAGATGTTTTTGATGGTTAATATACATTTTGTCTTATGGAGGTAAAATATGGCGGGATTGATAGAATACGATTGTCCGAATTGCGGTGGCAAGGTTCAGTATGACGCCACCACGCAGCAGTTTAAATGTCCATACTGCGATACTGTATTTGATGCCAATGTCTTAAAGGAAAGAGACGAGGTTTTAAATCAGCAGCAGGATGAAATGGAATGGGGTAACAAAGCCGGACAGGATTGGACACCGGGCGAGACTGATAATATGCGTGTGTATCTGTGCAATACCTGTGGCGGTGAAATAATAGTCGACGAAAATGTCGGTGCAACTGCATGCCCTTATTGTGACAGTCCGGTAGTAATGGTCGGACAGTTTAAGGGTGATTTAAAGCCGGATTATGTTATTCCGTTTAAAAAGGACAAAAATGCGGCAAAGGCTGCTTATTATAATCATTTAAAGGGCAAGAAATTATTGCCTAAGATATTTAAAGACCAAAATCATATAGATGAGATAAAAGGTGTATATGTTCCGTTTTGGCTTTTTGATGCAGATGTTGATGCTGATATGAACTTCAATGCTACAAAGACTAAAAGCTGGAGTGACAGCAGCTACAATTACACCAAGACAGAACATTATCTGTTAAAAAGACGTGCGGATTTATCATTTAGAAGAGTTCCTGTAGACGGTTCAACTCAGATGGAGGACAGTCTCATGGAGTCCATAGAGCCATATGATTTTAGGGAAGCAGTTGATTTTCAGACTGCATATCTGTCCGGATTTTTAGCTGATAAGTATGATGTAACAGCAGAACAAAGTATAGCAAGAGCTAACCAGCGTATAAAGCAAAGTGCCGAGGATGTTATGAGAGAGTCAGTTCAGGGATATTCATCTGTAACAACCGCAAGCAACAATGTTCGTATAAAGCAGGGTGTTACAAAATATGCGCTTTATCCGGTGTGGTTACTCAATACCACATGGAACGGCGAGCATTATTACTTCGCGATGAATGGTCAGACCGGCAAATTGGTAGGTGATCTTCCATGTGATAAGGGCGCATATAAGAGAGGTCTTTTTTCATGGACGGCTATACTGGGTGCAATATTTACATGTATATCACTTTTGGTGATTTTTTAAGGAGGTATAAGGATGAAGAAAAGAATTTTAGCTCTTCTTACGCTTTTAATCTTAGTATTGGTTCCTTACTTACCTTCCTTTGCGGCAAGCAGTAACGGAACACCAAGAGTAACGGACGATGCGGATTTGCTTTCTGACAGCGAGGAAAAGCAGCTTGAGGATAAGCTTGAGAGCATTAGTAAGAAGTATAAATGTGATGTAATTATAATAACTACCGAATCAATCGGCAGCACAGATCCTAACAAGGCAGCCAATAATTTCTTTACGAAAAACGGTTTTGGAATTGGCAAGCAGGGTAATGGTGTCAGCCTTCTTATCAGTATGGAGGGAAGAGACTGGGCTGTAACTGCCCATAGTAAGAGTGCTAAAAAAGGTGCTCAGAAGATTTTCCCATATACCAAGACTGATGCTATAGGTGAGGCTATTATCGATGATCTTGGTTCGGGCAGATACTACGATGCATTTGATGAATATGCTGATCAGGTGCAGAAGTACCTTAGAAATTATCAGATGAAGAGGATAGCTTCGATACCTATATCATTTGTTATTGCGTTTGTTATCGCTCTGATAATAATGGGCGGACAGAAGTCGACTTTAAAGAGTGTACATACACAGCCGGCAGCCAGAAGCTATCTGGTTACTTCCAATGTCAGTGGCAATGATATGCAGACAGGTATAGCTAACAATGCCGGAAATGTTGCTGGTAAAGTCGCAGGCGGAATCGCGGCGGGTGTTGCGGCAGGTATCATAATGAGTATATGTACGGACCAGTTTATGTATAGTAATGTAAACAAGACACCTAAACAAACGAGCAGCTCAGGCGGAGGTTCCATATCTCATTCATCCGGTGGCGGATATCATGGTTCACATGGAAAATTTTAGTTTGTGATATACCGACAGGCACCTTGACACACTTTATAGGTGCACGCAAATCCATCTTCCGCTCACGATTTGCTTTGCACCTAAAAGTGTGTCAAGGTGTCTGTCTTTTTATTACGGTCTCTGTATTACAAAGAATAAATAATAGTGGTTTTGAAAAACAAGTTGAAATTATTTTTAACTTTGTTTTCTCAAGTAAAAGAGGTTGAATTGCTGTGAAACAATCGAAAGCCTTGGGGAATATTGACGAATAAATTTAATTTGATAAAATAATCATAACGTGTTGATTAGTTCGTCTCCCTAGTGCATTTATACGAATTATCTACACACAATTCAGCATATGTCAAAAAGCGGAATCCGAGAGGGTTCCGTTTTTTTGTGTTTTATGGTATCATATTATGTGCATTTATGGACGGTATCCGTTTCAACTTGATAATTTTACCTATAAGAGAGGTTGCAGATCGTGTTTTTATAGGTAAAATTAGAATTGAGTAGACAGGAAGTTCTTGGAATTTACCTATAAGAGAAGTTGCAGATCATGTTTTTATAGGTAAAATAAGAATTGAGTAGGCAGGAAGTTCTTGGAATTTACCTATAAGAGAAGTTGCAGATCATGTTTTTATAGGTAAAATTAGAATTGAGTAGACAGGAAGTTCTTGGAATTTACCTATAAGAGAAGTTGCAGATTGTGTTTTTATAGGTAAAATAAGAATTGAGTAGGCAGGAAGTTCTTGGAATTTACCTATAAGAGAAGCTGCAGATTGCGCTCTTATAGGTAAAATAAGAATTGAGTAGGCAGGAAGTTCTTGGAATTTACCTATAAGAGAAGTTGCAGATTGCGTTCTTATAGGTAAAATAAGAATTATGATAGCATGAAAGCTTAATATTTTACCTATAAGATAGATTGAGAATGATAGTCTTATAGGTGGTTTGAATTATTTTGGATTAGATCTAAGGAGAAGGATAATGGAAAAGAGAGAATTAATTTATTACAAGTTAGATGAGGTGGATGAGAAGATACTTGAAATCCTGCAGGATAATGCAAGGACATCTCTTAAGGATATTGCGGAGCAGGTATTCCTTTCACCGACTGCGGTAGGAACACGTATAGATAGGATGCTTGAGGAAGGAGTCCTTGAAGGGTTTACCACAAGGCTTAATCCGGAGGCTATGGGACATTATGTAAAAGCATTTATTAATCTTCAGGTTGAACCCGTTCAGAGAGAAGAATTTTACGAGTATATAGACGGATTTTTAAATGTAATCGAGTGTAACTGTGTTACCGGCGATTATTCTATGCTCATTGAAGTAAGATTTCCGACTACCACGGAGCTTGATCATTTTATAGTTGAGCTTCAAAGATTTGGAAAGACTAAAACGCAGATAGTTTTTTCAACCTGTGTAAAGCACAGATGCAGATACTGGCGTGAGGATTCAAGAACCTTAAGCAGAGGTCTTGAGAAAGAGAAAATACAATAAATGTTATATTTACTATGAAAAAGTTCTAAAATATACATAGGTGCAGATTTTAAGTAGGTTAAAATATGCATCTGTGCATATTTTTATGAGTTTTAATTATTTTTTCTTTACAATCAAAAACCACTGTAATATAATGGCAATAGTGGTTTGTGCTGAAAAACCGAAATACATTTTCTAGGGAGGAAAATAAAAATGTCATATGTTGATGAGGTATTAGAGAAAGTTAAGACAAGAGATGGCGACCAGCCGGAGTTTATCCAGGCGGTGACTGAGGTACTTAGCACACTTCGTCCGGTTATCGAGCAGGATGAGGAGAAGTATCGTAAGCTTGCAATCTTGGAGAGAATTACTGAACCTGACCGTCAGATTATGTTCAGAGTGCCTTGGGTAGATGATAACGGAAATGTACAGGTAAACAGAGGTTTCAGAGTACAGTTCAACAACGCTATCGGACCTTACAAGGGAGGTTTAAGACTTCACCCTTCAGTAAACCTTGGTATCATTAAGTTCCTTGGTTTCGAGCAGATTTTCAAGAATTCACTTACTACACTTCCTATCGGTGGTGGTAAGGGTGGTTCAGACTTCGACCCTAAGGGTAAGTCAGACAATGAGATTATGAAGTTCTGCCAGAGCTTTATGACAGAGCTTTCAAAGTATATCGGTGCTGATGAGGACGTACCTGCCGGAGATATCGGAACAGGCGCAAGAGAGATTGGTTTCATGTTCGGTCAGTACAAGAGAATTAAGGGACTCTATGAGGGAGTTCTTACAGGTAAGGGACTTACATATGGTGGTTCACTTGCCCGTACAGAAGCTACAGGCTATGGTCTTCTTTACTTAACAGAGGAAATGGTTAAGTGCCATGGCGATAAGATGGAAGGAAAGACTGTTGCAATTTCAGGTTCAGGTAATGTTGCAATCTATGCTACCGAAAAGGCTCAGCAGTTAGGTGCAAAGGTTGTTACCGTTTCTGATTCAACAGGTTGGATATATGATCCTGAAGGAATCGATGTTGCACTTCTTAAGGAAGTTAAGGAGGTTAAGCGTGCTCGTCTTACTGAGTATGCAGCAGCTCGTCCATCAGCAGAGTATCATGCAAAGGAAAATGGTGAGCATGGTGTATGGCAGTACAAGGTAGACATCGCTCTTCCATGTGCTACTCAGAACGAGCTTGATATCGAGGATGCTAAGATGCTTGTTGCAAATGGTGTTCAGTACGTAGCAGAGGGTGCTAACATGCCTACTACTATCGAAGCTACTGAGTACTTCCAGGCAAACAATGTTCCATTTGTAGGCGGTAAGGCTGCAAATGCAGGTGGTGTTGCAACTTCAGCTCTTGAGATGAGCCAGAACTCAGAGAGACTTTCATGGAGCTTCGAAGAGGTTGACGCTAAGCTTAAGGGAATCATGGTTGGTATCTACCACAACATTGATGACGCTGCTAAGGAATACGGTATGGAAGGCAACTACGTTGCAGGTGCTAACATCGCAGGCTTCAAGAAGGTTGTTGAGGCTATGATCGCACAGGGTGTAGTATAAATTGTATAAATAGGCTAACAGCCGTGCAATAGAATAAAAAATGCGTCCACCATGCTTGCATGAGTGGACGTGTTTTTTATATAAATAATTATTACTATTGAGGAAAAATGCATGAGTACAATTGAGTATGCAACACAAAAAGACAGAGAACAAATATTATCATTATACAAAATGCAGATAGGAAAAGAGTTTTGCCCGTGGAATGATAATTACCCTGACAATGATACAATTGATTTTGATTTATCACGAAATGCCTTGATAATAATGAGAGAAGGGGACCGAATCATCGCTGCGATATCCATTGATGAGGATGAAGATATTGACAATCTTGTTTGCTGGAATAAATCACTATATCCTTCCGGTGAACTGGCAAGACTTGCGGTTTTACCCGATGAGCAAAATAAAGGAATCGCAAAGATAATGCTAAAATACGGGTTGGATGTATTAAAAGAAAGAGGCTATAAAGGTGTACATTTCCTTGTGAATAGACATAACATCAAAGCGATTAAATCATATAAGGATTTTGGCTTTGATGTTGTCGGGGAATGTAATATGTTTAATCAGGAATTTTTGTGTTATGAGAAGGAGTTGTGAAAACTACTTACCTTTAACCAACTTATTGTAATATTCCAATAATCTTGTCTGCTGTGTTTTACTCAAATTGTCAAAGCTTTCTGATATCTCAAATAATATAGGATTTTTTTCTTTTTCAACAACTATTCTGTCTGCTTCAGGATTATCACTTTCTCCGATTAAATAATCAACAGAGGTGTTAAGGCAGGCTGCCATAGCCTCAATAACTTGTATCGTAGGTTTACGTTCTCCGTTTTCATATCTTACATATCCTGATTGTGTAAGCCCTATTATTTTTGCTGCTTCTGATTTGTTGATTCCACATGCCTCACGGCATATTTTAAGTCTTTCCGGAATTAGTGGTGCTGACATATATTATTTCCTCCTGTAATCTTGTGTATGAATATATATATATATATATTATAATACTTTTACTTGAAATTGACAATGGCATATGATATAATGACTACATAAAAAATAATGCTATCTTATATCTGTATTATAGATTTGACGAGCAGGAAAGGCACCCTGCGCTCCCTTGTAGGAACCTGATATGATGGATACGCCGCCCATCCAAATTTTATAATACATAAAATAGTATGATTAAGAATAAGGTTGTGAGTTTTCACAACCTTATTTTTTATGATGCACACGCCCGCGTAATGGAATTTGTCACTGCGTGACACGCGGGCGGCGCGTCGAGTAGGGTGCGATTTTATCTTCCCTACTCGATTAATATTGTTGTCAGGAATAATTATGTGGTATCGGCAGTGAATAACGGTCAATAAATTTTTATGGTACAATCCCCTAAACTATGTTATAATATTAAAGTTAAGTCAACCGGGTAAGACATAATATATATAATATATGTTTCTTGCAAGGAGAACCAAAGATGAACAGAAAAAAATCAGTAATTCTAAAACAACTTCTTACACCGATTGTTGTGACTATAATTATTCTTGGACTTTTGATTGTCAGCATAATGGGAGTTATATTTTATAAGACCTATGAGTCCCGTGTTATAGCGGACAGTGAGAGTGAAACCCAGCTTATATCCGATAATGTAAGGGAGTTTGTCTCCAAGGCATATGGCATCTCGGAGGAGCTTGCCAAGAGTCCGGACATCCTTACTATGGATACTGAAATTCAGAGTCCTATATTGGCAGATTGTGTTGAGAGAAATCCATATCTTGAACTTCTTTACATACAGGATACAACCGGTATGCAGACCGGTCGTTCAAGCGGAGAACTTGCGGACAGAAGTGAGAGATGGTGGTTCAAGCAGACTGTTGCGGATAAGGTTTCATTTGTATCAAAGTCATACTATTCCGTTAATACCGGCAGCCCTTGTGCTTCAATCTTTTTCCCTATGTATGATGAGGACGAGTTTATCGGAGTTTTTGCGACTGATATAAAGCTTCAGTCACTTGTGGATTTGGTTGTTGAATATTCGGATACTGATAAGGATAAAACGGTATTTATCATAGACGGAGAGGGAACTGTGGTTGCCCATCCGGATGCAAGCTATATAGAAGAACTTTACAATTATGTTACATATACCCGTACCGTTTCCAAGAAGGATGATAAAGGAAATGTTATGACTGATGCGGACGGAAACATTATTGAGGAGGAAAAGACCTTTAAAGAATCTGATTCCTTCAAGAAGATGATTGAAGATGTTATGTCGGGAAAGAGCGGTAACTGTATAGTTACTGTTGACGGTAACAAGTATTATGCTTCATATACTCCTATTGTTATGGATGGTGAGTCGGATTCATGGTCGGTTATAACCATACAAAGAAGAGGAACTCTTATGAAGCCTCTTTACATAATGCTTTTGGTAGCACTTTTGATAGCAGCGTGTATGCTTGCTCTTGCAATTGTTTTGGTTCGTTCTAATGTTAAGAAGATTACCAATCCGCTTATCGAGCTTACTGATATTATCGGTGTTGCATCAGAGGGTGATTTTTCAGTCAAGGCTAAGGTTACCGATAATCAGTCGGAGCTTGGTGCTCTTGCTGAAAGCTTCAACTTTATGACAGACAAGATAGCATATGTACTCGGAGAGACCAAGCGTCTTCTCGATGATGTACACGGAAGTGCAGACAAGCTTTCGGAGTTATCTGCTGAGAATGATTCCGTTGCTCAAGAGATGGATAAGATTTCTTTTGGTGCATCCGTTCAGTCAACCGATACCGAGAAAGTGGTAAAGCTTACCGAAGAAATGAAGGAATGTACCTCCGAGCTTTATAAGATGAGCGAGCAGTTAAAGAAGCAGGCTTCGGCTTCAAGAAGTATCAGTGATGAAGGTATATACAGCGTCGGCGAGTTAAAGAAAAAGAGTCAGGCAAGCCTTGATGCGATTATGGACTCCTATGATAAGGTGCTTAGCCTCAATGAGTCCTCTAAAAAGATTGGTACTATAATTGAAGAGATAAATAATATATCATCACAGACAAGTCTTCTTTCATTAAATGCTTCTATAGAGGCAGCCCGTGCCGGCGAAGCGGGAAGAGGTTTTGCCGTAGTAGCTTCAGAAGTTTCAGAACTTGCCAACAGCTCTAATGATGCTACACAGGGTATAAGCGAGATAGTTATAGAACTTCAGGAAGGTATAAAAGGCATAGTTGAGCTTATCGATGGTATCAAATCTACCTTTGAGGAGCAGCTTGTATCTGTTGATGTGGTTGAGGAATCCTTCTCCAGATTTAAGGAGTCCTCTGAGAGTTCTATATCAACAGCCAATGAGGTTGGAGAACTTATAGGCTCTGCCGGAAATGTAAATGATGAGGTGCTTTCGGCAATTACCAACATCCACGAGATATCACGTGAGACCGAGGTAAATGCTAAGGGTGCATCCGACCGTGTATCTCATCAGGTTGACTCTATTAAGAACATAGCCGAGAAGGTTGATAATATGAATAAGGCATCAGATCTTCTTGAGGAAGAGATGTCAAGATTTAAGATATAGTAATAAAGAAATATTAATACTGATGATTAATAAATTTCAAAACTAAATTTCAAAGCGTCTGTATACAGACGGATTATAACCTCCTGATGTTATATATTACATTTACAGTAATTTATAACGTTAGGAGGTTTTTATTATGAAAATTAACAAACCACAATTTATCAACGGGTATATTTCAGAAGAAGGACATTACAAGCTGTTACACGTAGATCCGTTTATTGATGAGAAGGATTTCAGACATGATATCTGCAACGGAGCATCGCATTTTATGGAATGTGAAAAGGTATTAAAGCCTGATGCCAGTAAGTATATCATCGTAGAAGCTGACAATGAAGAGGAGGGCTTTGTCGCAGTAAGCTATATACATGCGCTTATAAGGGACAAGATGAAAAAGAAGGAAAATGATAAGTTTAATTCTTTTATGAATGAACCTTCTTTTGATGAAGGCTATGTGGATAATGATGAGACATGGGATGGTTGGTATGATGAATGTATAAATGATAATGAATTAGAGGATGTTAATGAGAATTATGATGAACCCTGTGAAGAGGAAGATAGATATTTAGATGCGGATGATCCTTTTTATTATATTGAAACGGGTGATGATATTCCTATAATTGATATGACTGATGTCTTGATAGCGCTTAATTGCAAAAATAATCAGATGCTTCCTTTTGAGGGGATGATGACCATGGGCGGATTAAGGCAAAATCACGAGCCTTACTGGATGGGCATTGCAGATAGAACTGTATGTATAGTTAAAATCGGTTTCGGAGGTTCAGAGATATTAAGTGATGAAGAAATATCAGCACTTCGTTATTTTGAGGATTGTAATCATGTGATCTGTCTTTATATTAGGGAAGGTAATTTGAAAGAAGGAAGACTTCATTTTTTGGCTGAAGACGATTTGATTTCTAATTATTCAAGTTACAACAGTAAGAAGGATGAACTTTTTGAGGATGAAGCTCCTGTGTTAAGCAAAGCGGTTTTATCTCTTACGGCTGATCATATTGAAGTCGGATGTTCAAAGGAGGAGCGAAAGGCGTATCAGGAAAAGCTTTTTGCTGACTGGGTTGATTATTATAATTTTATAATAGAAAATCCTGGAGATATCCACGATATGACTGAAAAGATTGTGAAGATTGATGTTGACATGCCTTCAGAATATATGGATAAAACACTTAAGCTGATTAAGCATAATATGCCTGATGTAAAAATCATTTCAATGAAAACTTTACGCACGCTAGGTATCGCCGGTATGAAGCATGATAGTAAATATAGTAGGAATCAGGAGGAAAAGTTGGATAATCTTCTTGGAATGGAGGAGACAAAAAGGGAACTGAAAAGCATAGTAAAGCTTTTGAAGTTTCAGAGGGAGAGAAAGCAAAAAGGTGTAAATGTCGAAGGACAGCATAATGTATTTATGTTTCTTGGAGCGCCCGGTACAGCTAAGACAACTGCAGCCAAAGCACTTGGAAGTATGTTGCGCGAAGAAAGACTACTTAAGAGAGACCGCTTTATATCGGTGAATGGATCACAGCTTAAGGCGGGGTACGTCGGACAGACTGCAGCCAGAGTAGAAAATCTGTTTAAAAATTATGACATCATTCTTATAGATGAGGCTTATTCTCTTACAGCTTCACAAAATGGAGAGATGGATATATTTGGGCAGGAGGCTTTGGCACAGCTTGCTATCGAGTTGGAACGACACGCTGAGGATAAGGTTGTTATATTTGCGGGATACGGCGGAAAGAGTGTGACTAAAAAGGACAACAAGATGGAGGGCTTTCTTACTGCTAACCCGGGTATTAAAAGTCGAATCAATCATGTGATTTATTTTGATAGTTATTCGCCGGAGGTTATGGTTAGGATGGTTCATGCCATGGCTAAAAGGAAGGGGTATAAGATGCTTAAATCTGCGGATACAGAATTGACAGCGTATTTCACTGAAAGATGTGCCGATAAGGCTTTCGGTAACGGAAGAGAAGCAAGAAGATTTCTGGAAAATATGGAGCGTGTTGTGGCGGAAAGATTTTATGATCTGGGGTTAATACCGGGTGAGATTATAACCGTTAAAAAGTCTGATGTAATAAATACTATCGCTTCAGTCAGAGGCTGTGATATGCGGGAGCATACCAGATACGGGCTGATATAAATGTACATAAAAGCATATAGTACCATGATAAATATATGTACTTTATGGACTTATGCTATAAGTAAAAGTTTATAATTAAAATACGGGATATGATATATGAAGATAACATCTAATAATATCGTCACATATCATATCCCTAATATTTTTATATCTGTGAAATTGATTTTTGAAGTGCTTCCTTTACTTCTGTAACCAGCTTTTTAGGTGCAGTTACATGAACTATTTGGTTTTGCTGTAAGGCAAATAAAAGTGCACTGCTATACTCTACATTTTCAATTTCGGCTTTATATACCGGAAGGAGATTGCCGTTTAAATCGGTTTCGGACTTCTTTGTTTTTGATATACGTATATCCTTTCCGAAGTAGTCGACTATAATCGAAAGCACGGAGGTTTCAAAAGAGCATTTGATACGATTGCTTTTTGCATGGACCGACATCAGAGGATGTTCGGTATTATATTTTAATCCGTTAAAGAATCTTTTGTGATTAACTATATGTATATATGGTTTTAATTCTTCCGGAATAGGACTTCTTTCATCCTTGATTATCTCCATAGACAGAATTCTGTCTACTCTGAAATGCGTAACATTGTCATACTTGGAATTGGTGCATATAAGATAATAAAATCCGTTATTCCAACATAGTGCATAAGGATTAAGAATGTATTCCTTATCTATTGGCATAAGCTTTAAATGGTCAAGTCTGGAACTGTCAAAGCTGTATCGGCCATAGGTGACTTTGATTTTATGTTTTAATGCAATGGCGGTATGAAGTTCTTCGGCTATTTTAAGTACATGCTTGTTGGAGATGAATTTTTTGCTTTTGTAATACTTTGGAGCATTTAATGCAGCTTCGATTTCTGAACTGTATTTTGTGGGCTTCAATATATTTATTGTAAACATATCATTTTCATTTGTAAGGGCTTTTGTGCGTGTTTCAAGATATGCCTTTTCTTCCTCTGTAAGGTAAGGGTTGGTGGTTACTGCACCGGTCAGATATTCCACATCGCTCATCTCAAGTAAGGGTTCAAAATAATATAATTCCCTTTTGTTTGAATATGGGGAGTTGATTGGAAACGTACCTTTTGGATATCTTCGTATGGTCCCGTGGAAGGTAGATAAAAATGTAGTTCTTAAGTTCGCTTCAAGACCGGTAAGTGTTTTTGATTCTAACACTGAAACAAGCTCTTTGAAATTTTGTTCAAAGGTTGTGCTTCTTCCGTTAAAGTTTTTTGATATTACGGAAAAGCCGTTTTGAATTTCACCAAGAGTAATAGGGCTTGAAGCAGAAGAGCAGTTCTTCAGTACATTTACTGTCATCGCCATATGAAAGAATGAAAGATTTGATTCGTATTTATACATACATTTTCTCCTTATAAAAATAAAATAACAAATTTTAAAAGTGTCGATATACATACGGTATCACAGAGGAAAAAATATTACAATATAAATCGTAATAAATAATTTTTAAAGGAGGATATGATTATGGTAATTAATCCAATTTCAGAAAACACAGATGTATTCTCAAGGAATCTTGAGCATGATATCATTTATTTGGTAGGGGAAATCAATGACGAGATGGCAGCATCGGTTATGGCGCAGCTTTTCGAAAGGGATTGTGCGGATTTAAGCAATATTCCGTATAATTCACAGGGTAGCTGCTGGTCGATAAATCCTAGTGATAAAATGCATGAGGAAAGGCCTATAAGCCTTTATATCAACAGTCCGGGCGGTTCTGTAAGTGCGGGACTTGCGATATACGATGCCATGAGGAGTCTTGACAGAAGCGTAATAACTATATGCGCCGGTATGGCTGCAAGCATGGCGGCGGTTATACTTGCAGGCGGCGACAGAAGATACATACTGCCTCATGCAGAGGTTATGATTCATCAGCCTTCGGGAGGTGCTTTGGGTAAGGCTTCGGATATCCTTGTTGCAGCGGATCATATAAGAGACAGAAAGAAGGTTTTGTATGAAATCTTAAGTGAGAGAACAGGACATAGCTATGATACCATTTTAAATGATGCGGAGCATGATTTCTGGATGAATGCAAAGGAAGCTGTTGACTACGGGATAGTTGACGAGATTTTAATATTGAAGTAAAATTGTGATGTTGATTTTAACGATGAAGCAATTAGTGTTATAACACACTTAAATAAAGGAATGATTCCGATGCTAAATATTATAATATTTAGATGGACTTTTTTGGAGGAATTACAATGGAAAATAAAAATGATGAAATATTGATTTATGAAACGCTTATGATGTTGCGTGATGATAGATTTATTAGTCTGAGGGCAGAACATGATAAAAAGAATTTGTTTGAGATTATGGGTATAACACACAGGGAAAATGTTCATAGTGCATTTTTGGCATCTCTTTTGGCTGGTGATATGGGATTAGATGAGTTTCCGGCGGAATGCTTATATATGTTATATCATAAGGTGAAAGGTGATATTCCACTTTATTCAAAAACGGGGATGTTCAAGATTAAAACTGAAAAATATATGAATGGAAGAGTTGATATTTTTGGGATTAATGAAGAACATAAAATTGTTTTTGTGATTGAAAACAAATTGAAAAGCAAAGAGCACGATGAGCAAACAAAGAAATACTATTTGTCATTGGAGAACAACTATCCCGAATACGAAAAAATTTGTTTGTTTTTAACAATTAGTGGTGAAGAGGCGGAAGAAGAAGGCTTTATGGCAATAAGTTACCAGGATTTGTTTGACTCAGTGTTAAAACCTTGTTATGAACATCCGGATATGACAAGTGAGTATAAGGTTATTCTGTCACATTACATCAATAATCTTACAGCACCAATTTCAACGGATGATTGTCTTTCGCCTATTGCCTTAGTGCATAAGAAAGAGTGTGAAAGTATTTATTCTGATTACAAAGAAGCACTGCAGAAAGTATATTATGTAAATGATAAGCCGGAGCAGGAAGATGAAGATAATGAAGAAGTTTTTTTGCGTAAAGTATATAAATCTTATAGAAGCACGTTTGATGAAATCTTTTTAAGTCTTGATGAATTTGGAACTACACCTTGCGATACTATTTCCTATAAAAAAGGTGAACAGTTCCAATTATTGGTAAAACAAGGAGTATTAAGAGAGGGAGATATTGTCGAAGCAACATATAATGGACTTAATGTTAAAGGTGAGATATGTTTGCACAATGGAAAATATAGAATTAAGGTTTTTGATGATAATGGTAAGGACTATTTAAAAATTAATAATGATATAGTGGGAGGCTCACCGAGTCAGGCAATTAAAGAATATGTGTTTGTAAAGACCGGAAAGGAAATTAGTGATAATGGAATGACCCGCTGGAAGAAAAACGGAAAAACATTAAAAGATTTGTGCGAAAGACTTTGATTTAAATGATTTTATAATTGATTATATTGATTTACTTCCTACGGGGAAAGGAGTTTTTATGTCATATGTAGAATATGAAAAAGCACAGAAGGCCGGACTCAAGGCATTTAAAAGTGCAATTTCAAAAGGGGAAAATGCATATCTCCCTGTGCTTGATGAGATACTTAAGGATGTGGATATTCAAAGCGAGGTTAGCCTTGGACTTGTGCAGATACCACTTGAAAATGTGGTGGGAACAAGTAATGCCGGAAGAACCTATGCCTTTGCCAATAACTTCATGCCTATTCTTGATTATAAAACTGAATTTGGCTCTAAATGGTCAACGCTTTGTGACAGTCAGATAGAAGAGGGAATAAGAGAGCCTATTAAGGTTTATGAATACCTCAATAAGTTTTATGTTATTGAGGGTAATAAGCGTGTATCGGTTTTGAAATACTTTGATGCGGTAAATGTACCGGCACAGGTTACACGTAAGATACCAAAGCTTACAGAGGATAAAGAGATAAAAATTTACTATGAGTTTATGGATTTTTATAAGCTCACGGATATCAATTATATATGGTTTTCTCAGGAAGGCTTTTTCAAGAGGCTGCTCGAGCTTACTACAGATAATCCGGAGGAGCCTTGGACAGATGAACAAAAAAGAGATTTCGGTTCATTTAATCATAACTTCTGTGTTGCACTTAAGGCAAAGGGTGGAGAAAAGCTTCCTATAACCCTTGGTGATGCGCTGCTTTTGTTTATAGATGTTTACGGTTATGAGAATGCTAAAGAGTTTACGGGAAATGAAATAAAGGAAAAGATTGATAAGCTCTGGGAGGAGTATCTTATCGAATCGACAGGACGAGAGATTAGTCTTAAGCTTGATCCGCCTGATACCGGCAAAAAGAGTATTATGAGTTATTTTAAGGGACTCGCTCCAAAGCAGGTCAAGGTTGCATTTATATTTGATAAGGATACGGATGAGTCGGATTGGCTCTACGGACATGAGCTTGGAAGACTTTATCTTGAGGAACACTGTGCTGGTAGGATTAAGACCCTGAAGGTGCATAATCTAAATACTGAAGAGGATATCATTACGGCGATGGAGGATCTTATCCTTATGGGGGTAAAGATTTTATTTACAACCTCTTCAAGACAGGTAAATGCAAGTCTTAAGGTTGCCGTAAATCATCCGGATGTGGTAATACTTAACTGCTCGCTCAATACCTCACATAAGCTTATAAGTACATACTATGCCAGACTTTATGAGGTAAAATTTTTATCCGGAATTCTGGCGGGTGCCATGACAACCAATGATAAAATCGGTTACCTTGCAGACTATCCGATACTTGGAATAACGGCTGATATCAATGCATTTGCACTGGGAGTTGCTATGGTTAATCCTAACGCAAAGGTCTATCTTGAATGGACTTCGCTAAAGGGAGTTGCTCATGAGGCGGCTATAGAAAATTTCAGGCGCAGGGATATTAATTATATTTCCGACCAGATTATGATTAAGCCAAGGGAAGAGGGCAGACGTTTCGGATTGTATAATATAGATGAAAATGGAACCTTTAATATCGCCATGCCGGTTTACCAGTGGGGTGTATTTTACGAGAAGCTTATAGATACCGTGCTTCAGGGCAAGCTTAAGGAGGAAGAAAAGAAGGATAACAAGGCTGTCAATTACTGGTGGGGACTATCTGCCGGAGTTGTAGATCTTATATATTCCGATAAGATTCCGGCTTCTACCTTAAGGCTGGTTAAGCTTTTCAAAAATATGATGAAGAATAATGAATTCTTCCCGTTTGATGCAGTTATCAAAGACCAGAACGGCATAATAAGAAATGAAGATAAGGAACATATGCTTCCGGAAGATATTATGAAAATGAATTGGCTTGCAGAAAATGTCGTAGGAGAGATACCTGAGATAGACGCGCTTAAGGATAGCGCAAAGTCTATCGTCGAATTAAAAGGTGTTAATTTAGATACGGATAAAGAGGCAGCAGGCAATTCGGAGACGGAAAAAGTAACTGTAAGCGATTCAAAAGCTGAAGAGAAAAGCGTAGATAATTCGGAAGAGGAAAAAGAAAGTTTCAAAAATGCTGATGAGATGACTGAGATTAACGCATCGGATAACGAGGATGAATAATGAAGATTTTATTACTGGCTGATGAAGAATCAAAATACTATTGGGATTTTTTTGAGAAAAGTAAATTAGAAGGTATAGACCTTATTATATCCTGTGGGGATTTGGCTCCGCAGTTCTTATCATTTCTTGCAACCTTTGCCAAGGTGCCTATCCTTTATGTGCATGGCAACCATGATCATTGCTATGATGAGACACCGCCGGATGGATGCATATGTATAGATGATGATATCTATGTTCATGATGGCATAAGAATTATGGGACTTGGCGGAAGTATGTGTTATAACAACGGCACATATCAGTATACCGAGCAGGAGATGGTTAAAAGATATAAAAAGCTTAGAAGGAAGATTAGGAAAAACGGCGGAGTTGATATACTTATAACTCATTCTCCGGCGTATCATCTGCATGACAGCAATGACCTTCCTCATACAGGTTTTAAAGTATTCCTTGATATTTTAGATGAACAAAAGCCGATGCTTTTTGCATATGGACATGTACATATAAATTATGGACGTGACTTTAAGCGCGAATCAATGTATAATGAAACACGTGTTATCAATGCGTATGAAAAATATTTAATTGAAATATAAAATATGATATATTAGACAAATGCTGTTGTAGTATATAGTAATAAAAAGGAGATGAACAAGATGGCAGATAATACATTTGACAAAATACTGGATACATATGTTGAGATATGTAATGAAACTGACCAGATAGATGTAGGACTATATCAAAAGTACAATGTTAAAAGAGGTTTAAGAGATGCGGACGGACGAGGTGTTCTGACCGGTCTTACCGAGATATCGGATGTAGTCGGATTTAGGGGCGAGGAAAGAATTCCGATTCCGGGCGAGCTTTATTATCAGGGATACGAGGTTAAAAAGCTTGTGTCCGGATTGAGAAACAGTCTCTATGGTTTCGAAGAAACAACCTATCTTCTGCTGTTTGGACAGCTTCCGAGCAATGAGGAGCTTGAGACCTTTGTGGGAGTTTTGGAGGAGCTTAGACAGCTTCCGGAGGCATTTAACAGAGACGTAATTATGAAGGCTCCGAGTAAGGATATGATGAACATACTCCAAAAATGTGTTCAGTCACTTTACGCCTATGATGAGATGGCAAATGATACCAGTGTTAAACATGTTCTTTTACAATCTTTGCAGCTTATCGCTCAATTTCCTGTTATAGCTGCTTATGGATATCAGGCGTACAGACATTATCATTTGGAAAAAAGTTTGATTATTCACAGACCTAAGAAGGGACTTTCTACAGCGGAAAATCTCCTTAGACTTATAAGAACTGATGGAAAGTACACAGAATTGGAAGCAAAAGTTTTGGACGTATGTCTTGTCATACATGCTGAGCATGGTGGTGGTAATAACTCTACATTTACAACTCACGTACTTACTTCATCGGGAACAGATACATACTCAACTATCTCTGCGGCACTCGGTTCGCTCAAGGGTCCGAGACACGGTGGCGCAAACCTTAAGGTTCAGCAGATGTTTGATGATTTAAAGAACAATGTCAAGGATTGGGAAAATGAAGATGAGCTTAGTGAATATCTTCAGGCTATACTTGACAAGAAGGCCTTTGACAATGCCGGACTTATCTATGGTATGGGTCATGCAGTATATAGTGAGTCTGATCCGAGAGCGGTAATTCTTAAGGAATATGCCAAGAAGCTTTCAAAAGAAAAAGGTATGGAAAGAGAGTTTGAACTTCATGAGAGAGTTGAGCGCATAGCCAAGAAACTTATAACAGCAAATCGTAATACTCAAAAAGCAGTTTGTGCAAATGTGGACTTCTACAGCGGATTTGTTTATACAATGCTTAGAATTCCAACAGAGATATTTACACCGATGTTTGCTATAGCGCGTATCTCCGGATGGTCTGCCCACAGACTTGAAGAGCTTGTAAATAAGGGTAAGATTATTCGTCCTGCATACAAGTATGTCGGTGAGCACAGAGAATACATACCTGTTGAAGACAGACATTAAATACTATTTTCGAACTTAGTGCCGTTGCTTCTGAGGGTAGTGAGAGCGTGCCTGCGATATACTTAAAAATCTATCAGAAGTCGGATGTTAAAGAAGGAAAAAATATGTGGATTGCAAGTGATTGGAAGGATTACGAGGTTATAGACTGTTCCGAGGGTGAAAAGCTTGAACGCTGGGGTGATTATATATTACTCAGACCTGATCCTCAGGTGCTTTGGAACACACCCAAGGATAATCCTTTATGGAAAAAATTAAACGGACATTATCATAGAAGTAAGAGCGGTGGCGGAGAATGGGAGTTTATGAATCTCCCAAAACAGTGGAGCATTAATTATAAGGATTTGACCTTTAATCTTAAACCATTTTCATTTAAGCATACCGGACTTTTCCCGGAACAGGCAGTAAACTGGGATTGGTTTTCTGAAATAATAAAAAATGAAAAGGAAAAAGATCCGGGTAGAGAGATAAAGGTTTTAAATCTTTTTGCTTATACCGGTGGAGCAACTATAGCTGCAACAGCAGCGGGAGCTAAGGTTACTCATGTAGATGCATCCAAGGGTATGGTTACCTGGGCAAAAGAAAATGCAGTATCTTCGGGACTTGCAGATGCACCTATAAGATGGCTTGTGGATGATTGCGTGAAGTTTGTTGAGCGTGAGATAAGACGCGGTAATAAATATGATGGAATAATTATGGATCCGCCTTCTTACGGAAGAGGCCCAAAAGGAGAAATATGGAAGCTTGAGGATAAAATCTATTCTTTTATTGAGCTTACTACAAGACTTCTTGCCAAGGATGCATTATTCTTTTTGATTAATTCATACACAACGGGACTTGCACCTTCAGTTCTTACCTATATGGTTTCAAATACTGTTGTCAAAGAATTTGGAGGAAAGGCTTTGGCTGATGAGATAGGACTTCCTGTTTCTTCTAATGGTCTTATTTTATCTTGCGGTTCTTCCTGCAGATGGACAAGGGGATAATAGTAATTAAAGAAATGATTAATTACTCATATTTGTAAGATTTTGATAAGAGAATGAAATTGTGTCGATTGAGGTTTCAAGAATTATGAGATCACAGGAAAAAGAAAAAAAGGATACTGAAAAGATTATAGCGGATACATTTAAAGAGCTTCTGCTTAAAAACTCGATGGAAAAGATTACCGTTAAGGAAATATGTGAGAAGGCAGGTATTATCCGTCCTACCTTTTATAATCATTTTGCTGATAAGTATGAGGTGCTTGAGTATATTATAAGAACGGATATACTAGAACCGATTAAGCCGCTTTTGTTTAACAATATGATGACAGCGGCATATACCCTGCTCCTTACCAATATAGGTAATGATATTGAGTTTTATAAAAGAGCTGTAATGATAGAGGGTCAGAATTCTTTTTCCAATATATCGATTTCACTTGTTACCGAACTTCTTGTGGAAACCATAGAGAAGCTTCATCCTGTGCATCATTTCAGATACAGCTGGATGTCAAGAGAGATGCTTGCAGAGTATTATGCCAATACGATGTGCTATATAGCCATCAATTGGATAAAGAGAGATTTTATGGTTAGTCCGGATGAGCTTTCAGAAATCTTTGATTATATAAGCAGTCATTCGATAATTGATATTTTTAATGACATCGTATAGTTTATCGAGCCGACAGGCGAGATGATTTAGCACGTAAAAGTGTTAAAAATAAAGGAAATCGTAGGGTTAATAAAAATTTACTTTTCTATATAACAAACTAAAAATGTATAAAACCAATATACATTTTTACGAAAATGTATATTTAAATTAGACACCAAAAAAGGATTGGATATTTATTTTATCCAGTCCTTTTCATATTATAAAGTACGAAAAGAGGTTAGCAGAAATTACCTCTAAAAAGAAAAAGGGAAAGAAGTGAGAAACATGATTAATTTTGGAAAATGGATAGTAAAGCATAAGATAGCAATTCTCGTTATCGGAATACTTTTACTTATCCCTTCAGCACTCGGTTATTTTAAGACCAGAGTAAACTACGATATTCTTACGTACCTTCCAAAGGACATTGAAACGATGAAAGGTCAGGATATCTTAGTTGATGAATTTGGTACCGGAGCATTTTCCATGTGCGTCGTCGAGGGCATGTCTGATAAGGACATTTCCAAGATGCGTAAGGAGATGGAAGCAGTACCAAACGTAAAAGCAGTTTTATGGTATGACTCATTAGTCGATTTATCTATACCAAAGGAGCTTTTACCGGACGAAATTAAAGAAGTATTTATGAATGAGGAGGCAGATTCAACGATGTTGTTTGTACTGTTTCCTACATCGATTTCCTCAGATGAAACTATGGATGCCATAGATGATTTAAGAGAAATAATAAGTAAGCAAAGCTACTTATCAGGTATGTCAGCGGTTATCACAGATACGAAGGAGTTATCAGACAGAGAAACTCCGGTATATGTACTTATAGCAGTTGTACTTGCGGTTGTAGTTCTTGCGATTTCAATGGATTCATTTTTGGTACCGCTGTTCTTCTTACTAAGTATAGGAATGGCAATCGTATATAATTTAGGTACCAATGTATTTAAGGGTGAGATATCTTACGTAACACAGGCTCTTGCAGCGGTTCTTCAGTTAGGTGTTACGATGGACTATTCGATATTCCTGTGGCACAGCTACGAGGAAAAACAGGAGGTTTATCCGGGAGACAAGGACAGAGCGATGGCTCATGCGATTTCCAATACGATATCTTCTGTAGTAGGAAGCTCTATTACAACAATCGCCGGTTTCATAGCACTTTGCTTTATGAGCTTCACACTCGGACTTGATATGGGTATAGTTATGGCAAAGGGTGTTGTGTTTGGAGTTATCTGTTGTGTAACAGTCCTTCCTGCTATGATTCTTATCTTTGATAAGGCAATCGAGAAGACCAAGCACAAGGTATTGCTTCCTGATATAAGCAGAATTTCATCCTGGGTAGTAAATCATTTTTATATATTTATTGTATTGTTTGTAATAATTCTTGTACCTGCACTTTACGGTTATACACATACAGATGTTTATTATGACCTTGCGGGAACACTTCCGAGAGATCTGCAGAGCAGTATAGCAAATGACAAGCTTGATGAAGAATTTGCTATGGGTGCTACACACATGATACTTCTTGACAGCAGCTTATCAAGTAAGGAAGTAATCTCTATGACAGATGAGATAAAGGCTGTTGACGGAGTTAAAAATGTTATAGGTATTGACAGCATGCTTGGTGGAACGATTCCGAAGGAGCTTCTTCCGGATAAGCTTGTATCAAATCTTGAAAATGATAAATATAAATTACTTTTGGTTACCTCTGAATACGCGGTTGCTTCGGATGAGGTAAATGCACAGTGTGATGCAATCAAAACTATAGTTAAAAATTATGACTCAAAGGGAATGCTCATAGGTGAGGCACCTTGTACCAAAGATCTTATAGAGATAACAGATAAGGACTTTAAGGTCGTAAGTGCTGTATCTATAGGCGTTATATTTGTAATAATATTGTTTGTACTCCAGTCGATTTCACTTCCGGTTATCCTGGTTGCGGTTATCGAGTTTGCAATATTTATTAACATGGGCATACCTGCATATACGGGAACGGTTCTTCCTTTCATAGCTTCCATAGTAATCGGAACCATACAGCTTGGTGCAACGGTTGATTATGCGATACTTATGACAAATAAGTATAAGAGAGGAAGAAATCACGGACTTGATAAAAAGACAGCTATCATAGAAGGTATGCAGTCTTCAGTACAATCAATACTCGTAAGCGGCTTCAGTTTCTTTGCAGCGACCTTTGGTGTTGGTTTGTATTCTAATATAGATATGATAAGTTCACTTTGTACACTTATGGCAAGAGGTGCTCTTATCAGTATGGTAGTTGTAATACTTGTACTTCCTTCGATGTTCATGATATTTGATAAAATCATCATAAACACAAGCGTTGGCTTTAAGCCACCGAAGGAAAGAAAACATGCAGTAAACCATGAGGAACAGTTACAGGGTTAGTTTTTAGGGAAGGAATGATAGAAATGGATATTAAGGATTATTTCAAAAAGAATAGAAAATGTGTAATAAGCGGTGTTACCGCAGCAGCACTTATCGCAGGTTCATGCTTTATGGGAACTGAGCTTAGACCTATAGATACTTATAGCTATGAGCAGGAAGCAATTCTTGCTGAAAATGATACGGTTGACGGTGAGACAATTACAGCCGATACTGTAGCAAATGACATCACTTCTAAGTTTGGACTTGAGCAAAAGGATGTAAATAAGGATGAGACAGTATATGCATTTGCAGATGCCGATGGTTCTGTAAACAATATTATAGTAAGCGAGTGGCTCAGAAATACTGATAAGAAGAGCGAGATTAAGGATAAGACTAATTTAAGTGATATAGAAAATGTAAAGGGCGACGAAGCATTTACACAAAACGGCGATGAGATAACCTGGCAGGCAAACGGAAATGATATCTACTATCAGGGAACAACTAATAAAGAGCTTCCGGTAAGCGTAAAAGTTACTTACTATCTTGACGGTAAGGAAACAAAGGCAGAGGATATGGCAGGTGTAAGCGGAAATGTTAAGATCAGATTTGATTATACCAACAACACCGGTGTAGAAAAAGAGATTAATGGTAAGAAGGAAGAAATTAAGGTTCCTTTTGTTGCAATATCAGGTCTTATACTTGATGAGAATTGTACAAATGTAGTTGTTGAAAACGGTAAGACAATGCCACAGGGTGCAAGCACAATAGTTATCGGATATTCAGTTCCGGGCATTAAGGATAGTCTTGGGCTTGAGGATTCTGATCTGTCAGAGGATTTAAGTCTTCCTGATTACTTCGAGGTAAGTGCAGATGTTACGGATTTCTCACTTGATATGACTATGACAGCAGTTGTATCTGCATCGGAGTTTTCATTTAACGGTGACCTCGACATGTCAGACCTTGACGGTATGATAGATGAGATGAGTGAGGCAGGAGATGCCTTGACAGATGGTTCAAAACAGCTCGCAGACGGTACAGCAACCTTACTTGAAAAGATGGGTGAGTTTTCTACAGGTGCCAAGCAGCTTGCAACAGGTGTAAGTCAGGTTAAGACAGGAGCAGATCAGGTTTCTACCGGAGCTAATCAGTTAGCAGCAGGTGCAGGACAGCTTAAGGATGGAGTTGATACTCTTGTATCAAGTTCAGATTCACTTGCTACAGGTGTTACAGCTATTAACAATGGTGCGGCAACTGTTAATCAGAGTGCAGCATCTATAAGCCAGGGCGTTGCAGCATTGGATGCAGGGCTTAATGCTCCGATGAGTGACGAGCAAAAGAAGGCTGTTGCAGATCAGGCATCAACGGCTGCTATAAGTGCTGTAAACAGTCAGTTTGCTGAAGGAACAGATACTTATAATTATATATATAGTCAGGCAGTTAATTCATTTAAATCAAGCTTAACTGATGAGACAACAGTTCAGGGAATGTCCGCTCAGGTAGCGGCAGGATTAAGTGAAAATGCTCAACTAAGCGGTGCATTGTTCTATGGAATAGCATATAGTTCATATGCTAATAGTGGGGTCGCAGCAAACGGAATAACATTTGAACAATATATCTCAAGCCCTGATGTTCAGGCTGCTGTAAATGCTCAAGTAGCTGCAACAATTAATACAGTTGCAGGTGGAGTTACAACACAAATAACATCAGGAATAGCAGAACAGGGAGCTTCAAAAATCGGAGCAAATGTAGTTGCAGCATGTCAGACATCAGCTTCACAGGCAGCAGGTAAGGCAGCAGGCGAGGCAGCAGTTGCAGGTGCTGAAGGTGCTAAAAAGACTATCGCAGGACAGATAGAAGCAGTCGGAGATACAGGATATAGCTTGGTAACAGGTTCACAGGCACTCGCAGCAGGAACACAGTCACTTGCAGAAGGTACACAGACATTGACAGATAAGATACCATCTCTTACGGCAGGTATCGGTCAGCGTTCAGCAGGTGCAGATCAGTTAGCTACGGGCTCAAGCCAGTTAGCTACAGGTTCAAGCCAGCTTGCAACCGGAACAACTCAGCTTGTAGACGGAAGTAACAAGCTTGCAACAGGAAGTGAACAGCTTCAGGATGGTGTAAAGCAGTTGGCTGATGGAGCAAATGAATTAAGTGACGGTATGAATCAGTTTAATAACGAAGCTATTAAGAAGATAGTAGAAGCCTACAATGGTGATATCAAAGATATAGCAGGCAGACTTGAGGCAGTATTTGAAGCATCATCAGAATACCAGACATTTACAGAAATTAATGATGGTGATACAGGCGTTACTAAATTTATCATCAGAACAAACGGCATATCAGAATAATAAAATTCTTTCCCTTGAAGAGCACTTGTATGCATTCGGCATGCAGTGCTCTTCTTTTTATGTTGAAATAAACCTGAAAATGTTATAGAATTAATATCGAAGATGTGATAATAATTACATAGGAGGGGATTTACATGGGAATAGTTATATGTATTGTTGCTATTGTTGCAGTTATATTCTTATGGTGGATAGGAACTTATAACGGCATAAAAAAACTTGATATCAAAGTCAAGGAAGGCCTATCAGGCATAGATGTAGCACTTACAAAGAGATACGATGTGCTTACAAAGATGCTTGATGTTGTAAAGGGATATCAGAAGCATGAAAAGGAGATTCTTTCTGAAGTAATAAGACTTAGAAGTGGTATGACCATGCAGGAAAGAAATACTGCCAATCAGCAGATGGATACAGCTTTCGGAAGAATTAACATGCTTGCAGAGAGTTATCCGGAGCTTAAGTCTTCCAATAACTTTATTCAGCTTCAAAATGCGATACTTGATACAGAAGAACATCTTCAGGCAGCGAGACGTTTGTATAATGCCAATGTAACAGCGTTTAACGAAAAGATTGTTACATTTCCAAACAGCATAGTTGCAGGTTCTATGGGAGCAGTTGCTAAAGAATTCTTCGAAGCAGAAGCTGTAAAAAGACAGGATGTAAAGATGCAATTTTAAATTAATAAAGTATAAGATGTGATATTGGGACAGGCACCTTGTCATATGTTGTATGAGTATATAAGACTTTTATAAAGTCGAGGGATACATACAACATATGACAAGGTGCCTTTCTTAGTGCCTTATAAATTGTGCTTTTTTTCTTGCCTTATACGTTATCTTGGGGTAAAATATTATTTGTGTTACTATGTTTTTTGAGGGATAAGGTGAAATCATGGCGCTAAAGCACGTAATGATAAATGATATAATTGCAGAAAACAATGCGCGAATGTTAAATTTGAAAAAATACTATCCTTTTTTTGTGTTAAATGAAACCACATTTTCACAGTATAAGGATGGCAGATTTGCATTTCTTGATATGGGTTATATCACCCTTGCCACGCTTAGGTTTTTTATAAATGAAAATAACTTTCACGAAAGAGATATAAGCTTTGAAGAATTCGAGGCTTTTATGATAGAGCTTTTGGAAAGGGACTTTGAACTGGAAACAGGAATAGAGGAAGAAAAGGAACTTGTCGGATACATATTTGATAAGCTTAAAAATGACGGTCGTGCTTTTGAGTTTAAGTTCTATGATCCTGAGGAAAGAAAGACAAGGATTGCGAGAGTTAAACTTATAGACAGCAGGATAGAAAACGGACAGGTGCTTTATACCATAACCCCTGAAGGTATTGAGTTTTATCTTGATACCAAGGAGGTAAAGGAGGAAAGCAAGATAAATATCTCCCAGCTTCTTTTGGAGAAGATGATAACATCCAATAATTTCAAGGGTGGTATCGATGTCGTTAAAAGAATCAATGCTGAAGTTACGAGGATTAAAGAGAAAAAGGAGCAGGTTTTAAAGCTGCTCAGTATAGATATATTTGAAGGCGAAAAAGCATATGAGGAATATATGGATACAATCGCCAAGTGGTTTAATGATGAACAGAAGCTTTTTGTTAAAAATAAAGCGCTGGTAGATAAGGCTGTGGAAAAGGCTTCCTACGGAATGAACTCTGATGGTGAAAAAAGTTCAAACACCAGGGCGTTTGAGGAGATCAGCCGCCTTGAGACAGAGTTAAAGCAGACCATATATAATCACAGTCAGCTTATCGCCGAAACTGTTGAGCTTTCACAGCTTGCGGATAATATTATAAGCCGCGCAAAGCTTAGAAAATTAAGACCGGTTTTTGATTTTGGAAAGAGCTTTTCAAACATAATGGAAAAGGATGAACCGTCACTTATGTCCTTTATACTTATGCCACTTTTTGCCCCAAGACTTGATAAGACGTTTTCGGCAAAATCCATAGATAATATCCTTACACTTAAGGCCGAGGATGGAGGAAAAGGCGAGAAGGTTGAGAAAAAAGAACTTGATCTTGACTTTATGTATGAGGATGAAATCCTGGATAAGAAAATAGGAATGAATTTTGCAAAGCTTTTTTATGAACTTTTAGATCAGCTTGATAAGTGGAGCAAAATTACTCTTAAGGAATTTAACGGTATACTTGAAATTAAGTTCAATAAAGAGATATATGCAAACAGAGATTTATATGCATTTTTGGTGCATCTTGCAGGTAAGAACTCTTACAGTATGAGCAGGATGTGTGAGAAGCAGGAGACTCTGCTTGAGGAAATGGTTGTTACATATATGTCGGATGAGGATAAAGAGAAGTTTAAACATATAGATTTCAATATTACCTTTGGTGAAGAGTTTGAGATAGAGGGATACGGAAGTACACTCACGGATATGACTTTTGAGAAGGTATAAGATTAGAAACTGATGAAAGGTCGGAGAAACTATGGAAGACAGAAGTCTTGATAAGGCACTTGATATATATGCGACACTGATTATAGGTAAAGAGGTGTCGAGAAAAGACCCGGATACAAGGGAGCTTTACGAGGAGTTTTATTCTAATTCCGCAGTTTATGATATAACTGTAAGACTTATGAAAAAACTTAATCTAAGCATATATGAATATAATGATGCGATTTATCTTACTGCCGGTGAGGGTAACAAGATATTTGGTTATACCAATGATGATATGAAGCGATTACTTGGCCTTAGGGTAAATAAGGAACTATATGTAGTTTATTTTATTATGTACAATGCGCTTCTTGCATTTTATCAGGATTCGGCATCATATCAGGTTAAAGAGTTTATCAAAGCTGAAGACATACTGGAAAGTGTAAATGATTATATGCTTAAATTTACTTCTGATTTATCCATTTATTCCATGGATGAGATGGAGGAGGAAAGCTTCAAATCCATAGCACTGTTATGGGACGAGCTTCCTACCGTTACTTCAGAAGATAAGGAAAGAAACAGAGCGTCACGTGCATCACGCATGGGCTACATCAAGCTTACCTTTAACTTTTTGATTGAGCAGAAGCTTTTTGTTGCGGTTTCGGACAGATACTATCCGACAGACAGATTTAAGGCGATTGTAGAAAATTATTTTGAGGAATATAAGGGCAGGATATACGAGATACTCGGAGGTAGAGAGGATGCCTAGTATAAACAGGATAAGAGTAAATAATGTAAAATATAATTTCGGCTCACAGGTCTATGATGATTTTACTATGAGAATGTATGGAAAAAATACTATCTATGACCTTGCCAACGGTGGTGGTAAGAGTGTACTTATGCTTTTGCTTATGCAAAATATGCTGCCTAATTCTACCCTTGATGAAAAGCAGCCGATAGAGAAGCTTTTCAGGGCAGGAAACAATAACTCTGTCATTCATTCTCTCATAGAGTGGAAGCTTGACAATCCTGAGGATAATGAAGGCTACCGTTATATGACGACCGGCTTTTGCGCCAGAAAGGCCAAGGAGTCCGAGCAGGAAAATGAAGGTGCAAAGGATGTGGCATCCGTAGAGTATTTTAATTATTGCATACTTTACAGGGAGTTCAACAAAAATGATATAATCAATCTTCCGCTTATCAAGGATGGCGAGAGAATTTCCTATAGTGGACTGCGTTCATATCTTAAAGATTTAGAGCATAATGATATGAGCCTTAAGGTTATGGTGTTTGACAGAAAGGGCGAGTATCAAAGGTACATAAGTACTCTTGGACTTCACGACAGTCAGTGGGAGATTATAAGAGGTATCAATAAGACCGAGGGACATGTAAGAACATATTTTGAGACTAATTACAGGACAACCAGAAAGGTTGTTGAGGATCTTCTTATAGAGGAGATTATAGAAAAAGCATTTATGGTAAAAACCAATCTTGAGGATTCCGGAAATGAATCCATGGCGCGTATGCTCATGGATATCAAGGATCAGCTTACCGTACTTGCCAAGAAGAAAAAGGATATATCAAATTATGATTATCAGATAGAGCTTATAAAGGTGCTAACAGATAAAGTGGATTCCTTTATGGAACTTTACGAGGAACAGGATAATTATAAGAGAATGCTTGCCGGTATATATAAGGCGGGTGAAGAGTTTGCGGGAAATGATGAAGAGTACATGCAGGCTCTTGAAAAAAAGAAAAATGAAAAGCTTGATGAAAAGCACAAGCAGCGTGAACATATAGAGTGCCTTAAGGTTTCAAGGGATAAGAGAAAGCTTGAGGAGATAAAAGAAGAGGCGAGGGATTTAAAGAATAAGGCCAAAGCTTACAAGGATAAATCCCAGGCGCTTTTTGAGGACTATCATTTTAAGGAAAGCACTAACGATTACCTTTTATATCTTGAGGATAAAAAGAAATATGATGAGTGTGACCTTGTAATAAAGACCATAAGAAGCGGAGCCGCTTACGATGATGAGCTTCTTTATACCTACATTTATAATATCAAAAAATGTATCGATGCAAAAAAGGAAGAGCTTGATAAAAAATGTAAGGAGCTTTTATCTACTATCAGTGAAGCAAAGCTTGAGAAGGAATATCATGAAAAGCTTTTGAGTGAAGCGAGGATAAGTCTTGCCGTTGCCGAAAGCGAGGGTAAAAAAGCTAAAGAAGAGATAGAATCCTTAAGTGAACAGCTTTCACAGGTTAAGCTCAGTATGAACAATATAAGCTTTGCGGCATATGATGAACAGCTTCTTGATGTTGAGGAAGAGATTAATAAGGTTAAGCAGAGACTGTCGGATATCATTGGTGAGGATGAAAAGCTTACAACAGGTTTAAGAGAAGAAAAGGGAAGACTTTTCGAATATGAACAAAGAAAACTTTCCCTTGAAAAGATAATTGACGAAATTAAAAACCGCGAGCAGGAGTATGAGGATACTTTAAAGAAGTTTAATAATATTAAATCAGTCTATGGCATAGAGGATGAAAAACGAATAGTTGATGTGATCTCTGAAAGGATAACCAATGAAATTTTAGAGCTTGCGGATCTAAGACATGATTTAAAGAGAAGCGATAAAAAGATAAGAAGATTAAATGAGGGCAGACTTATCGCTCCGTCAAAGGCCGTCAAAAAGGTTCTTGATTATATCGAGACAAGACATGGCATGACAGCTATGTTTGGTATGGATTATCTGTCAGCGGTAAATGTAGAAAAAAAGGAAAAACTGCTTTTGGAAAATCCGCTTTTGCCATATGGAATTCTTGTGGATGATTTTGATACTTTAAAGGAAGATCCTAATCTATCAGGCATAGATACTGACGGTGAGGCAGTACTTATATATGACATGAAAAATGATGAGGAAAAGGCATTTTATATCGGAGAAAATATGCTTGCAGTAAGTGCCGATAATGACTTTTTCTTAAGCCCTGAAACAAAGGACAAGCTTATAGCAAAGGAAGAGGAAAATGCCAGGGAGATAAGACTCGCTTGTGAGATGAAGGAAAAGCTTCTGGATGCCTATCGTGAGGACAGAGCCTTTGTTATAAGGGTATTAAACAGCAGCATTTTGGAGGATGAAGAAAAACTTAAGGAAAGTGAAAAAGAACTTAAGGATGTAACCTCATTTGTAAAAAATTGCGAGGACAATATTAAAAGCTATGAAAATGAGATAAAGAAGCTTAAAAAAGAAGAGGAATCAAAGAGAGACTACTATGAGGAGCTTTTATCTGACAGCAACAGATTATATACTGTTAAAAAACTTAGTGAGATAATAGATAACGAAGAAAAAGCTCTTGAAAAAAGTAATGCGACTTCTTTAAGACTTCGTGATGAGATTAACAAACTTTCTGCTGAAGAAGGAAGTAAAAATGTTGATGTAGCTTTGCTTGAATCAAAGCTTGCGGCATTGGAAAAGAGTATCGAGGATTTAAATTTGGAATGGAATAACAATTACAGAAGCTATTACAATCCGGATAATACATATGAAGATTTATCACTTCCTTATGATGAGATAGTTGCCAAGTTCACTTCCATGAAGCTTTCCTTTGATGATGAGAAAAAGGCTATAGAGGATAAGCAGCTGCTTATGGATACATTAAAGGTATCTATGGACAGAGTTTTAAACAGCATAAAGAAGCGTGGCACAAAGCTTTCCGATATAGAAAAGCTAAAGGATGAGGATGCATTATATGTTATAGATGAGGAAACGCTTGGTACGATAAGAAAGAGTATAGATGAACTTGAGTATCAGATGAAGGGCTATGAAGAAGCCTATAAAAATAAGATTTCTGAGGCGGACAGACTTTCAGGTAGTATAGATTACGCGATTGATAATATAAAAACTGCCTTTGGACATTTTGAAGAAAGCGATGCTTCGCTTGCCCAGATAAGTCAGAGCCTTGCCGAAGGAGAAAAGCTTCTTGCAAGACTTGATAAAGAGGCAAAGGAAAGTGAGGCAGAGTATAAGCGCTATGCAAAGGAACAGGGCTATATGCTCGAACTTTACAAGGATGTAAAACGTATCATAACCACCAACGACATAAGTCTTGAGGATGCGCTTTCCGTAACTGAAGAAAAGGAAAAATTAAGAGAATTATTTGAGGACACTCTTATAAAATACGATAGGAGCAATAAGAAGCTTGATAAGGCAAAAAATGAGCTTCTTAGATTTAAAGGAAATACATCTTCTGCGTTAGAGCAGATGAGTATGTTCGAGCTTGCCAACACTATAAGAGAGGATGTAACCATACCATCTTCATATGCGCTTGCCAAGGAGCTTAGTACCAGCCTTAACCAGACAGTGGAATATATAAGACTTGAAAGAGACAGGGTTGAAAAAAGTTTATCTGATATGGAAACCATAAAGGAAAACTTTGAAGAACAATGTCTGCAAAGATGTCTTGATGTAAGAACCGAACTTGATAAGCTTCCAAAGCTGTCAAGGATTATATCCGAGGGCGAGGCTATACAGGTGGTTGACCTTAGCATACCGTATGTAAAGGATGAGTTCCTAAAACATAAAATGTCGGATTATATAGATAAAGTAGTGGCAGCTGCAGACGGATATGAAAATGATAAGGACAGAATGAAATATATCCGCGGAAGTCTTACTCTTAAGAAATTATTTGGTGTAATAGTAACGGATATGAATGCCATAAAGCTTACACTTTATAAGCGTGAGAGAATCAAGGAGCAAAGCCGTTATCTTAAGTATGAAGAGGCTGTTGGAAGTACGGGACAGTCACAGGGTATATATATACAGTTTTTGGTTTCTATAATTAACTATATATCGGGCATGTATCAGACCAAGAGTGATGAGATTATGACCAAGACAATATTTATAGATAATCCTTTTGGTGCTGCAAAGGATGTATATATATGGGAACCTATATTTGAACTTTTAAAGGCTAACAATGTTCAGCTTATCGTACCGGCAAGAGGGGTTACTCCTGCCATCACAGGTAAGTTTGATGTGAATTATATACTTGGTCAGCAGATGTCTAAGGGTAAACAGCTTACTGTAGTTACAAACTACACAAGTAAGGTTGACCAGGAGGAAATGGAATATCAGGATTTGGAGTACGAACAGGTTAGTTTTGATTTTATCTAAAAAATATACATAGGAGAAAAATATGCACTATAAAGAGGTAAAGGCGGTTTTATCACCGCAAAGCGGTATGAACATATATCGCGGCTGTCTGCATGGCTGTATATACTGTGACTCAAGAAGTAAATGCTATCGCATGACTCATGATTTTGAGGATGTGGAAATAAAAGCAAGAGCAGATGACATACTTGAGCATACGCTGAAAAGAAAACGAAATAAAACAATGATTGTTACCGGTTCCATGAGCGACCCGTACATTCCTATTGAAGAAGAACTTCAGCTTACAAGAAGATGTCTTAATCAGATAGAACGTTTTGATTTTGGAGTTGTTATACAGACCAAGTCAAACCTGATTATGAGAGATATAGATATACTTGAAAGGATAAATAAGAAGACCAAATGTGTGGTTGCCATGACACTTACAACCTATGATGATGAGCTGTGTAAAAAGCTTGAACCGGGAGTGTGTGTAACCAGTGAGCGAGTAAAGGTTCTGATGGAAATGAAAAAAAGAGGCATACCTACCTTGGTTTGGATTACACCTCTTCTTCCGTTTATCAATGATACAGAGGAGAATCTAAAAGGTTTGCTTGATTATTGTGTAGAAGCAGGTGTATATGGAATAATCTATGCAAATGGTATGGGCATGACATTAAGAGAGGGCAATCGTGAGTATTTTTATGAACAGCTGGACAAGCATTTTCCGGGTATAAAAGATAAATACATAGGAACCTTCGGAAACTCTTATGAGGTTCCAAGTCAAAACAGTATGGCTTTAACAAAGCTGTTAAAGAGTACCTGTGAGGAGCATGGCATAGTCTATGATCAGGAGGAGCTTTTCAGATATATGAGAGAGTATAAAAATAAGACTCTCGGTGTTCAGATGTCGATTTTCGATTATTAAGTATATAATAAATCCAAATAAAGAAAAAGGATTAATATATGAGCTTATTGATTTAAATAATAAAGCTTGATTAAAAAAAGATAATTATAAGGAGATTAAAAATGGATTACAACGAGTTAAGTTTAAAAATGCACGAAGAAAATCATGGAAAGATAGAGGTTATCTCTAAAGTTGAGGTAAAGACTAAGGATGACTTAAGTACTGCATATACTCCGGGAGTTGCAGAGCCTTGTCGTAAAATAAGAGATAATAAGATGGATGTATATAAATATACCAATAAGTCAAATCTTGTAGCAGTAGTTTCAGACGGAACTGCAGTACTCGGACTTGGTGATATAGGACCTGAAGCTGCCATACCTGTTATGGAGGGAAAGTCAATATTGTTTAAAACCTTTGGAAATGTAGATGCATTTCCTATCTGCCTGGATACTAAGGATGTAGATGAGATAGTTGAAACAGTAAAAAGACTTGCACCTGTATTTGGTGGTATAAATCTTGAGGATATAGCAGCTCCAAGATGTTTTGAGATAGAAAGAAGACTTAAGGAAGAACTTGATATACCTGTCTTCCATGATGACCAGCACGGAACTGCAGTTGTAGTATGCGCAGGTCTTATCAATGCTTTGAAAATAGTAGGGAAAAAGATGGAAGATATAAGTGCTGTTATAAGCGGTGCAGGTGCAGCAGGCATCTCAATCTGTAAGCTTTTGATGAGATTCGGTATCGGAAATGTAGTGCTTGTAAACAGTAAGGGTGCCCTCTGTCCGGGCGAACCGCATATGAATCCTGCACAGGCCGAGATGGCTGAGATAACCAATAAAAACAGAGAAAGAGGAAGTCTTGCTGATGTTATGAAGGGCAAGGATGTATTTATAGGAGTATCGGCACCTGGTATCGTAACACAGGAGATGGTAGCATCAATGGCTGATAATGCAATGGTATTTGCTATGGCAAATCCTACACCTGAGATAATGCCTGATGAGGCAAAGAAGGGCGGCGCAAGAATAATTGCAACCGGTCGTTCGGATTTCCCTAACCAGATAAATAATGTACTTGTATTTCCGGGTATTTTTAGAGGCGCACTTGATGCCCGCGCAACAGATATAACAGAGGATATGAAGGTAGCAGCCGCAAAGGCAATCGCCTCCATAGTAAAAGATGATGAATTAAATGAAGAATACATCATACCTGACGCTTTCAACAAAGAAGTAGCTAAAGCTGTTGCACAGGCTGTAGCTGACTGCGCAAGAGAATCAGGAGTTGTAAAGTAAAAAGCGAGAGCGTGCCTGACGATTACTCTGTCAGGATACGGTCAAGCGTTAAACACAGTAGAAAGGAAAATGTGTATGAACGAAAAACTTCAAGCCGTATGTGATGAGGTTAATACAGTTATAAAGGGTAAGGAAGATGTAGTAAATAAAGTGCTTGCTGCTGTTATAGCAGGTGGTCATATACTTATGGAAGATATTCCCGGAGTAGGAAAAACAACTCTTGCAACAACTTTCGCAAAAAGTATGTCACTTGATTATAAGAGGGTACAGTTTACACCGGATGTACTTCCGAGTGATATACTTGGCTTTTCTATGTATAATTCACAGACAAAAGATTTTGAGTATAGAGAGGGATCGGTTTTTTGTAATTTGTTTTTAGCTGATGAGATAAACAGAACATCCCCAAAAACACAGTCTGCTCTTCTTGAGGTTATGGAAGAACAAACTGCAACGGTTGATGGTGTAACCAGAAAGCTACCGGATCCGTTTATTGTTATAGCTACAGAAAATCCGTATGGTTCATCGGGAACTCAGATGCTTCCGGAGTCGCAGCTTGATAGATTTATGGTATGTCTTTCCATGGGCTATCCGGCTCATGAGGATGCTGTGAAGATATTAAAAGGAAATGCATTACATCCTATAGATAATGTTAAAGCGATAGTTACGGTTGATGAGCTTATAGAACTTAGAAAAAACGCAAATGATATGTTTGTGCGTGATGAGATATATGAGTATATAGTTAATATAGTTGAGGCTACCAGAATTAATGAAATGTTTTCTATGGGAGCTAGTCCGAGAGGAACAATTGCACTTCTTAGAATGGCAAAGGCTATGGCTATTCTTGACGGAAGAGATTTTGTTACTGCAAAGGACGTTCAAAGTGTAACAAAAGATACTTTGGGACACAGAGTTAAACTTAGTGCAAGAGGAAAAGCTCAGGGTCTTAATATGGAAACTGCTATAAGACAGTTACTTACTGCTATACCGGCACCTAGAAATTAAATATAATTATCTATGAATAAGAAAATATTTATAAATTGAGTTGGTAGCATTTTTATACTATCAAAGATTGGTCGTCGGTAAATTGATAATTATGAAATTTTGTTAATAAGGATATAACTTATGGAGAGTATTATAAGAATAATCATATATGCGATTTTATTTTTTATAAATGGATTATTGTATTATTTCTTACACAGTCATTTTTATTTCATGCTTATGGTAATAATGATTGTGTCTCCTTTTTTATCCATTATTATGGCTTTGGTTTTAAAAAGATTTACGGATGTAAGTATAACCTCTGCCATAAACAGTACCGGCGGAGAGTATGCGAGACAAAATGAAAGGGCATATTTTTACATTAAAATAAGTAATCCTACACCTTTTGTCTCTTTAGATACCATTGTAAAATTAAAGATTAAAAATACATTTTTTGAAACAGAGGGATTTCATAAGATTTCAATGCCGATAAGGATGATGAAGGGAAGTAAGGTTGAAATCCCTGTTCTTGCTACACTTCCGGGAATTATAGAATTAAACGTAGAAAAAATATATATAAAGGATCTTATGGGATTTGTCAGACTTAAAAAGAAAATAACCTCTGATGCAAGGGTGGCGGTTATGCCGGAGATAATCGGAGAGTATAATTATGATAGAACCGCTCTCGAACAGGGTTCGCTTGAAAGTGAAGAGAGTTCTAAAAAAGGAAATGATTTTTCGGATGTTCAGGAAATCAGAGAGTATATACCGGGTGACAAGCTTATGAGTATCCATTGGAAGCTTTCTGCAAAGAGAGATATTCTTATGGTAAAGGACAGAGCAAGTATGTCTGACAGGCAGCTTGTGGCGTTGGTTGAACTTGTAAAGAATAATTCCAATCAATTAAATATGATACTTTCTTCAGCATATACACTAATTAATCAGATCGTAAGTGACGGTATAACAGTAAGACTTATGTATTGGAGCGAATCAAGATTTGAATATGAAACGACCAGAATAGATTACAGGTCGGATTTGGATGATGCTTTTTCAAAAATGTATTATGAAAAAACTTATATAGATATGAACCAGGGTGCATCACATATGACAGCGGTTCATCCGGAGATAAAATCATATCTTCATATCACTTCGGATAGTGAAAGGTGTCTTTTAAATATCAGGGAGAACATCTGATGGCAAAGAAAACAAAAAAAGATAAAAACTTAATAGAGCTTTGTGAAGGTGTTGTTCTTTGTGAAGATTTTTATGAGCAGAAGGAAAAAAGAATTCTGACACTTTTATTAAAGGGCTTTATTGTATATCTGTTATCGATGGGTACAATAGGGTTTTATCTGTCTGCCATTCATGCCGAGTATAATGTTTTACTCTGCCATATGGTGGTTTTTGTATTTGCGATTTTGTGCTCTATGCTTTATTACAGACTGTTTACGGAAAATCTGGGATATTTCTTTATATTTGTTACATTTGCAAGTCTGGTTTATCTCTTAAGAATATATATAAACAGTGGATTTTATGCGATAGTAAATATGTCTGTTGAAGAGGCGGCACAGTATTTTGATGTGGATATTCAAAGACTTTATAACGAGCAGATTGATAATAGATATTTGACAATAACCATGGTAGCGCTTTTTATCGGAATTGTTCTTGATATATTACTTAATGTCTACATTTCAAGACGAATGCAGTATGCTACAGCTATGTTCATTGTTATGTTTTTTAATGTTATTCCGCTTTATATGACACTGGAACCTGATATATTGTATGCGATGATGATTCTTGTGGGAATCTCTCTTGCATATGTCATAAAAGTAAGCAGACATTACAGTCCGCAGGTCGCTATAAAAAGAAGTGATTCAAAATATGAGACCAGAGGAAAAAAGAAAAAAGAATTTTTCTATACGTATGATATAAAGGCTCTATCCCAGGCATCACTTATTGTATTTATTTTTGTTGCTGCTGTCGTTACTATTGTAAGTACAGTAAAGCCAAAAGAGAGTTTTAATGTAGGTTATAAGCAAAATAAATATAAAGAAGTAACTATGGCTGCGGTCGGTATTTTTCTTACAGACGGCTGGGCGGGATTTTTTAACTTTGGACAGGATAAAGGTGGTATGAATAGTGGTAAGCTTGGTACAGTATCAAGTATAAGACTTGATTATCAGACTGATTTGATGATCAAGATTACACCTTATTCGTTTGATACTATTTATCTAAAGCATTTTGTTGGCGAAAGTTATAATCCTTATGAAAATTACTGGACTAGCATAAGATATTTTCAGGACGATGAGGATGTTGTTGATGTATCAAGTCCGGAATCAGAGGCATTAAGAGAATACTATGAAGAAGGTGGAGATAATTCTGCAAAAGGTATTATAGGAATCAGAAATGTAGATGGTGACAGAAATGGAATTTACGAGCCTTATTATCTTGGAGATATAATTGATTATAACGATGTTGGATATATAAATGAAACATATTATCCAAGACTTAGAGGAAATGATGCAATAGTTGATTCAAGTCTTTATGATGGTGATCCATATACGGAAATGGATCTTTATGTTCCGGAGGAAAATATTGATGCGATAGAGGAGTTTATACAAAACTTTAATCATACAGGAACAGATGAAGAGATAATTGCTAATCTGGTAAATTATTATCAGGATAATATTCCTTATACTATTAAGCCGGGTAAAACTCCAAGAAAGAAAGATTTTGTTAATTATTTTCTGACGGAAAATAAAAAAGGTTATTGTGCTCATTATGCTTCAGCTGCAACTCTTATACTTCGATATCTTGGGATACCTGCAAGATATGTCGAGGGATATGCAATTAGCTACTATCAGCTTTCTGATGCAGAGCTTGTCGAAGGAAAGGATTTTTCTGATTATTATGATGGATATTCGGAACTTGGTGAGACGGCTGTTTTAAAGATAAATGCTACAGATGCCGATGCACATGCGTGGATAGAGGTATATAGTGAGGATAAGGGCTGGTATCTGGTTGATGTTACACCTGCAGGCGATGTAGAAGAAAATGAAGATTTCTGGGATATGTATGATGATATTATGAGCAATAATGACGATGAGGATACGGATGACCAAGGTGGACAGCTCAATATAAAAATATCAGATAATTTTGTAAAAGGTGTTGTTTTTGTAATAATCGGAATTATTGCAGGAATAATAGTGATTCTCCTTGGTATAAGAGCAATAGTAGGTATTGCTTTATTGGTTAGATTTATAAAGTCCGGATTAAACGACCGTCTTATCATAAGATATTCGCGTTATTATAAGCGAAGAAGCAGGTTTAACAAGGAATTCAAAAATAAAATAAATTATCTTGAACAGATACAATATATTTATAATGTCAAAAGAGAAAAGCTTGCCAAGAAAAATGAAGATAAGGCTATGGAGTTTGAAAAACAGTTTGATATAGAAAGAATTATAGATATTTTGAACAGGGCAGGTTTTTCTGACAAAGAGATATTGCAGGAAGAATATGATTATGTATCTAAAATACTGTTTTAGTAGATTTGAATATAATTGAATTAAAAAATATATATAACTGCAAAACTTGAATAATAAATATATTAATGTTATTATATTAATTTGGTAAAAGGGATTGACCATGGGAAAGAAGAAGTTTGAACAGCTCTTGTTTAAAAACACACTTGCCTTGGCAGTGCCGGCTATTTTGGTTTTGGCTGTTTTGATGTTCATGTTTATAAAATATCCTGTGCTGGAGCAGACCAGACTGGTTAATATCAGCGAGGAAGATTTGTATAAAAGAGTATCGGAGCTTTACAGATTGGGAGATACAAATGTTAAGCTGACCAAAACCGGAGATTTGACATATGCAGGCTTTAACTATTATGTCAATGGTAAGGTCAAGGGAGGATATTATTATCAGTTAAATGAAGACAGGATTATGTTTTACATTATTGAAACAAAAAATCCGCCTATGAAAATTGATAGTAAGAGTATAAAAGCAAGAATTGTTAAAGACAGCATTTCAACAGAATATATAGTTAATCAGCTTGTGGAAGCAGGTGGCTTTGAGGGACAGCTTAAGGATGATTTTTTCAGCGAGTATGTGATAAGTGAGTGTGATTATCCGGTTACATATATAACCATGCTTTATATATTATTTGCTTCACCTATCGTTATAAGTGTTTTGATCATAGCATATACACTTTTAGTCTGGGCCAATCCTTCGCTGCATGGTCAGTCAAAGCAGCTTTCGCATTATGGTGATATAGGAGCTGTGATTGAAGAGCTTAATCTTCAGCTTACAAACCATATGATTTATAAGCTGGGTAATATATATGTTACGGAAGATTATCTGATAGTCAGCTATCTGGTAAAAACAGATGTGATTAAGCTTGATAAAATAAAAGAGATTGAAAAGGCTGAAGTTGAAAAGCATACATTACCATGGAAAAAGCAAAGAGTATTTAAGCTTAGATTTTTCACTGAACTTAAGACAGAATATGAGCTTGAATTATTAAATGAAGATACATTAAATGACATAATAGATTATGTCAGCGTTATGCATTAGGATTTTTTTGAAAGTGAGGAAATATATAAGATGAAAGAGAAGTTAAGTGCTATTAAGGAACAGACTCTTGCCAAAATTGAGCAGGCACAGGATGCATCTGTAATCAATGATATCAAGGTTGCCATCCTTGGAAAAAAAGGTGAGCTTACCCAGGTATTAAAGAGTATGAAGGATGTTGCACCTGAGGACAGACCAAAGGTTGGTCAGATGGTCAATGAGGTAAGACAAAATATAGAAGAGAAGCTTGATGAAAAGCTTAAGGCAATTAATCGTTGTGCCAGAGCAGAAAAGATGAAGAGAGAAACTATAGATGTTACTCTTCCGGGTGTAAAGAAGATTGACGGACACAGACATCCTAACCAGACAGCGCTTGAAGATTTGGAAAGAGTATTTATCGGTATGGGCTATGAGATTGTATCAGGCCCTGAGGTAGAGTATGATAAGTACAATTTTGAACTTCTCAATATACCTGCAAATCATCCGGCAAAGGATGAACAGGATACATTTTATATCACTAAAGATATATTACTTAGAACACAGACTTCATCTGTTCAGGCAAGAATTATGGAACAGGGCAAGCTTCCGATAAGAATCCTTTCACCGGGACGAGTATTCAGATCAGATGAAGTGGATGCAACACATTCACCATCCTTCCACCAGGTTGAGGGACTTGTTATAGATAAAAATATAACTATGGCAGACTTAAAGGGAACTCTTGCACAGTGGGCAAAGGAATTCTTTGGTCCAAATACAAAGACTAAATTCAGACCGCATCATTTTCCTTTTACGGAACCTTCTGCAGAGGTTGATATAACCTGCTTTAAGTGCGGTGGAAAGGGCTGCCGTGTATGTAAGGGAAGCGGCTGGATAGAGATTTTAGGATGTGGTATGGTTCATCCGCATGTACTGGAAATGTGTGGAATTGATCCTGAAGAATATTCCGGATTTGCGTTTGGTATCGGACTTGAGAGAATAACACTTCTTAAGTACGAGATAGATGATATGAGACTTCTTTATGAAAATGATATGAGATTTTTACAGCAGTGGTAAAAGCATTTCAAAAATAATAAAAAGTGTTGGTAAACGCAAATTACAAGAAAGTGATTATAGAAAGTTGAGGATATTAAGATGAATACACCGATTTCATGGATTAAAGCATATGTTCCGGATTTGGACGTGGATATAGAGACCTTTGTAAATAAGATGACTCTTTCGGGTTCTCATGTAGAAAACTATGTGAAGAAGGATAAAAATTTAGATAAGATTGTAGTAGGTAAGATTGAAACAATAGAAAAGCATCCTGATGCAGACAAGCTGGTTGTATGTCAGGTTAATATGGGAACTGAAACCTTACAGATAGTAACAGGTGCAAAAAATGTAAAAGAAGGTGACCTTATTCCGGTTGTACTCGATGGCGGTAAGGTTGCTGCAGCACATGGAGATAATACCGAGTATCCTGATGGTATCAAGATTAAAAAGGGTAAGCTTCGTGGTGTTGAAAGTAATGGTATGATGTGCGGTATAGAGGAGCTTGGTTCTTCAAGAGACTTCTATCCTGAAGCACCGGAGGATGGTGTATATGTATTTCCTGCTGATTCGGGTGTTAAGCCGGGTGACGATGCTGTTAAGGCGCTCGGACTTGATGATGCTGTTGTAGAGTATGAGATTACATCTAACAGAGTAGACTGCTTCTCGATGATAGGAATGGCGAGAGAGGTAGCCGCTACATTTAATAAAAAATTTGTTCCGCCTGTAGTTAATGTAAAGGGCTACGGCGGTGATGTAAATGATTATATATCGGTTGAGGTAAAGGACACAGACCTTTGCCCAAGATACGTTGCAAGAGTTGTTAAAAATATTAAGATAGGTCCATCTCCAAAGTGGATGAGAGAAAGACTTGCAGCACAGGGAATCCGTTCCATAAATAATCTTGTTGATATAACAAATTATGTTATGGAGGAGTTCGGACAGCCTATGCATGCTTTTGATCTTGATACCATAGCAGGACATAAGATAGTTGTTAAACGTGCGGCTGACGGAGATAAATTTACTACTCTTGACGGTCAGGAGAGAATTCTTGACAGTGATGTGCTTATGATATGTGACAGTGAAAAAGAGGTTGCCATAGCAGGTATCATGGGTGGAGAAAACTCGATGGTAACCGACGATATAAAGACACTTTTATTTGAGGCTGCATGTTTTGACGGAGCCAATATAAGACTTTCAACAAAGAGAATAGGTCTTTCAACAGACGCTTCAGCCAAGTTCGTTAAAGGACTTGATCCAAACCTTGCTTTAGAGGCTATTAACAGAGCCTGCCAGCTTATAGAAGAGCTTGGATGCGGTGAGGTGGTTGACGGAGTTGTTGATGCATATGCTAATCCTGTATCTGAAAAGCAGCTTCCTTTTGAACCGGAGAAGATGAACAAGCTTCTCGGAACTGATATATCAAAGGAAGATATGCTCGAATATTTCAGAAGACTTGAGCTTAAGTATGATTCTGCTACTAACATGATTACGATACCTACCTTCAGACAGGATTTAAATTGTATGGCAGATCTTGCTGAAGAGGTTGCAAGATTTTACGGCTATGACAATATACCTACGACACTTCCTCATGGTGAGGCCACTGCAGGTAAGAAATCATATGCTGAAAGAATAAGTGATATAGTAAGAAATATCTGTGAAGGAAACGGCTTTTCAGGAGCTATGTGCTACTCATTTGAGAGTCCTAAGGTATTTGATAAACTTCTTATACCGGAGGATTCCGTTTACAGAAAGGCGATTGAGATATCTAACCCGCTCGGAGAGGATTACTCTATTATGAGAACTCTTCCTCTTAACGGACTTCTTACATCACTTTCTACAAACTATAACAGAAGAAATAAAGAAGCAAGATTATATGAGCTTGCCAATGTTTATCTTCCTAAAGCACTTCCTCTTACTGAATTACCTGAGGAGAAGATGAAGCTTTGCATGGGTATGTATGGCTCGGGTGATTTCTTTACACTTAAGGGTGTTCTCGAGGAGCTTACTGAAAAGCTCGGTTTTGGTAAGGACTTAAGCTATGAGCCTTCAACCGATGAGCCGTTTTTACATCCGGGCAGACAGGCACTTATCAAGAAGGGTAATATGGTTGTAGGATATATCGGACAGCTTCATCCGGAGGTTTCTGATAATTACAGCATTAAGGCAGAGGTATATCTTGCTGTTCTTGATATGGAAACAATAACCATGCTTTCAAACTTTGACAGAAAGTATGAGGGTATAGCTAAATTCCCTGGTATGACGAGAGATTTGGCTCTTGTAGTGGATAAGAGTATATTTGTCGGTGAGATAGAAAAGGTAATTAAGAAATGCGGTGGCAAGCTTCTTGAATCCTACAAGCTCTTTGATGTATATGAAGGTGAGCAGGTTGCAGAGGGCAAGAAGTCTGTAGCTTACACTATGACATTCAGAGCCAAGGACAGAACTCTTGAGGATAAAGAGGTAACAGAAATAATTGATAAGCTTCTTAAAGAGCTTGGCAAGATGAATATAGAGATAAGAGCATAGTGGAGGATAGTACTTTGCAGCTTAGTGATTTTTATTACGAGCTACCTGAGGAGCTTATAGCGCAGGATCCACTTCTAAAACGTAGTGATTCAAGACTTATGGTTATAGATAGAAAAACCGGAGATATAGAGCATAAACATTTTACTGATGTTATAAATTATTTAAATCCTGGGGATTGTCTGGTTATAAATGATACTAAGGTTATACCTGCCAGACTTATAGGCATAAAAGAGGACACCGGCGCATCGATAGAGGTTTTGCTTTTAAAACGTAAAGATGATAAGACCTGGGAAACTCTTGTAAAGCCGGGTAAGAAAGCAAGACCGGGAGCAAGGATATCATTTGGCGATGGGAAGCTTGTAGGTGAGGTTAAGGATATAGTTGAGGAAGGTAACAGGCTGATCGAATTTACCTATGACGGTATATTTGAGGAAGTCTTAGACGAACTTGGACAGATGCCTTTACCTCCATACATTACACATAAATTAGAGGACAAAAACAGATATCAGACGGTATATGCCAAGCATGAGGGTTCGGCGGCAGCACCGACGGCAGGACTTCATTTTACCAATGAACTTTTGAAAGAAATAGAAGAAAAAGGTATAAAAATTGCACGTGTTACTTTACACGTTGGACTTGGTACATTTAGACCGGTCAAGGTTGATAATATAACAGATCATCATATGCATAGTGAATTTTATGTGATAGATGAAACTGCAGCAGATATAATAAATACTACAAAGAAAAATGGCGGTAAGGTTATATCTGTGGGGACAACCAGTACACGTACTTTGGAAACAGCTGCAGATGAAAATGGGTACATAAAGGCATGCAGTGGTTGGACAGATATTTTTATCTATCCGGGATATAAATTCAAATGTGTGGACAGGCTTATTACAAACTTTCATTTGCCGGAGTCAACCTTGCTTATGCTGGTTTCTGCACTCTATAACCGTGAAGATATACTCAAAGCTTATGAACTTGCTGTCAAAGAGAAATATAGATTTTTTTCTTTTGGAGATGCAATGATAATATTATAAATATTATACAGCCTGAAAAGAAAGGAGGAAAAATTATGAAGACATGGAAAAGAAGTTTTAAAATGCTTTCATATAATTTTTCCTCTGTTCTTTTGTTCGAGGTAATATATAAGCTGCTTTCAGCAGCAGTACTTGTACCGGCACTTTATGCAACTATAAACTATTCCATAAAACTTGCCGGCATTAATTTTCTCTCATTTAGAACTATAAAAAAATATCTTATGGCACCAACAACTTATATTGCTTTTTTTGTTATATTGGTGCTTATTTCGATATATTTTCTAGTAAATATATCAGGTATAGTATATGCCATGGAGGCATCACACAGAGAAATAAAAATAAATGCTTTACAGCTCCTTGTCAAGGCAAATGTAAATGCAATCAGACTTTTAAGATTTAAAAATCTTTTAGTAATGGTAGATGTACTTCTGATACTTCCGCTTGTTTATTCATCTATCATTTTTTCTTCGATTTTCGAACTGAAATTTCCCGGATATTTTTATGATTTGATAGAAAGATATAAGACTTCTTTTATGATGATATGTATTGCTTATCTTTTGCTTTGTATTATTTCCATGTTTAAACTTTTAACTATCAATTTTTATGGAATATACAGAACAGATTATAAGACCTCAGCCAAGCTTAGTCGGGAGATGGTCAAAAAGCATTTTATCAGGATTATCGGGGGAATGATTTTATATAATATTATCATTGCTGTTATTATGATTTTTCTGGAAGGTATTATAGCAAGCGGATTTGCGGTTGTTCTTTCAAAAATCATATCATATAAGCGAATGAGATTTATGTTTAGTTCGTTTGTGAATGCGGTAATACTTATTATCTATATGATATTTGTGATTTTATCCACGCCGCTTATATATTCATATATTTGCTCATGTTTTTATGATATAGAGGGTGATCCTTATTATGATGAATATCGTAGATTCAAAAGAAGAAGGGAAGAAAAATATAGAAAACGAATCAGAAGAGATGGTTTATATAGTAACTTTATAGTAAAAAATAAAAAGAAAAATAAAATTGCCACTATAACTATAATTATAGTCTGTATTTTGATAAACGGTTTATATATTTATCTTAGCATGAGTAATAAGATTAGTCTTAATGTAGCATATGCCAATAGTGCTGAGGTTACAGCTCACAGAGGAGACTCACATAATGCCCCTGAAAATACTATGTCTGCATTTAGACTTGCCGTTGAAAACCAGGCGGATTCAATCGAATTTGATGTAAGGCAGACGAAGGATGGAGAGTATGTGGTTATCCATGATGAAAGTTTAAAGCGTACAACGGGAGTAGATAAAAATGTTGGAGATGTTACGCTTGATTATATTAAATCGCTTGATGCAGGTAGTATATTTTCCGAGGAGTTTGCAGGAGAGCAGATTCCTACTCTAAGAGAGGCACTTGAATTCTTTAAGTCTGAGGATGTATTTTTAAATGTCGAGTTAAAACCTGCCAATACCGATAAGGCGGATTATGTAGAGGGCATTATTTATTTGTTGGAGGAGTATGATTATCTGGAGGATTGTGTAATTGCTTCTTCAGATTATGATTCATTAAAAAAAGTTAAGGAAATAAATCCTGATATTGAAACTGTTTATATAATGTATGTAGCCTATGGTAATATAGGTGATATGGAATATGTGGATGCGTTCAGTGTTCAAAACAGCTTTATCACTATGAGACTTGTTAGAAATGTTCATAAAAACGGTAAGAAAATATATGCCTGGACTGTAGACAGAGAAAGCAGAATAATGGATCTTATTCTGCTTGATGTGGACGTTATAATAACCAATAATCCTTATAAAACTAAGGATATAATTTATAATGCCAATGACAGTCTTTTGTCAGACTTCTTCAGAAGACTTCTTAAGGAGTATTAGCATTAAGTAACATCGGTATATTTGTTATTGATTCTGCATCATCTGTTCTTTGACATAATTATATATATTACGGCTTGTTTCGGCATTGTAATGAAGACCGTCGCGGGTTGTATATCCTATTACCTTTAAGTAGGAATTGGCATCAATTGTCTTAACACCTGAACCGATAAGGTCGCCTTGCATATTGATATTAAAATTATCTATAACTTCATTTGTTACAGAGTATCCGTTACTTGCACAAAGCTCATCATCAACCGGATTTATAAGCATATAATAAATATCTGCGTTTGTACGGCTTCTAAGATCAAGGAGCAATTCCTTGTATTTTCTTGTGCCTGAAAAAACATCATTTACTCCAAGCCCGATAACGATTTTTGTATTTTCATCAGACAGGCTGACTATCTCGTCCATGTGACTTGACAGGAACTTGTAGCCTACTCCGTTTTCTGCAATAAATGTATCGTCGGACTCTGCGTAGGAGGACATCTGTACATATCTCGAATCCCCCACAAAGATATAGGTTTCGTAATCGTTAGTCTTTTCGGAATGCTGTGGTTGAACCTGTGTCGGACTAAATGCCTCTGTGGTTTGGGCGGTGGTTTTCGGAGCTTCGGTTGTAGTTGTTTCTTCCGTTGTCGTGGCTTCGGTTTTATTGGATATACTGTTATCTTCGGTTGTTACATACATCTCGGTCGTTGCTTCCGTTTCCGTTTCTGTTTCTTCCGTATCTTCAATTGTTTCGGTGCTTTCTTCTTCGGTCTTTTTTGAATCCGTGGAGGTGGCGGTTTCAATAAATGTATCGCCACGGTCAGCTTTTTGCCGTTCTGAAAGTATAAGTCCGCTTACATGTATAAGCAAAAAAAACAAAAAACCCCAAAAGCATAATTTAGTTACAAATTTCATAATTTAACTCCATTAAAAAATAGCTGTAAAACAGTTTTAATATTATAATATATTTCCAAAATCCTTGCAACTATAATTGCCTGCTTGCGATATATTTGTAAATGAGATAATATATAAAGGCAGTGTTTAATCAAAAACAGTGGCAAAATCAAAAAATGAGGAAATAAAAATGATAATAAAAAGAGTGAAAAACCTATCGGGAGAGATAAATATTCCGGGAGACAAATCCATATCACATAGAAGTGTAATGCTTGGCTCACTTGCAAAGGGCGATACTATTGTTCATGGATTTTTGCAGGGAGCGGACTGTTTATCTTCCATTAGCTGCTTTAGGGCTATGGGAATTGATATAGAAAATGAAAATGATAAGGTTATCATTCACGGAAGAGGCTTGCATGGATTGAAAAAACCTGACAGCGTTCTTGATGTGGGTAACAGCGGAACTACGATAAGACTCATGTCCGGTATACTTGCCGCACAAGGTTTTGATGTGGAGGTTGACGGAGATGCATCGATAAGAAAGAGACCTATGGGAAGGATTATGACACCTCTTTCACTTATGGGCGCGGATATAAAAAGTAAAAATGATAATGGTTGCGCTCCGCTTTTGATAAGTGGCAGAAACCTGAAGGGTATACATTATGATTCGCCTGTGGCATCGGCACAGGTAAAATCCGGAGTTTTATTTGCAGGTCTTTATGCAGAGGATGAAACCTCGGTAACGGAGCCTTATGTAAGCAGAAATCATACTGAACTTATGCTTAAGGATTTCGGTGCAGATATCATAACTTCAGGAAAAACGGTAACGGTAAAACCGGCAGAGGAATTATATGCAAGACGTATAGATGTGCCGGGAGATATATCTTCAGCAGCTTATTTTATAGCAGCAGGACTAATAACTGAAGGTTCTGAAATTAAAATAAAAAATGTGGGAATTAATCCTACCAGGGACGGCATGATAGAGGTGTGCCGTATGATGGGCGCCGATATGGATGTGGATGAAATAGATAACGGCTCTGCAGAACCTGTAGCAGATATAACGGTAAGAACCTCATCCCTAAAGGGCTGTGTCATAGGCGGAGAGCTTATACCGAGATTAATAGACGAGATACCTGCCATAGCAATTATGGCATGCTTCGCTGACGGACAGACTGTTATCAAGGATGCGGCAGAGCTTAAGGTAAAGGAAACCAACCGTATAGATACCATAGTAAATAACCTTAAGGCCATGGGTGCAGATATAGAAGCAACAGAGGACGGTATGATTATAAATGGCGGCAGGGCTCTTCACGGTGCCGTAATCGACAGCAAGCTTGACCACAGGATAGCAATGAGCTTTGCAATCGCGGGACTTAATGCAGACGGTGAGACGGAAATAGTGGGAAGTGAGTGTGTCGACATTTCTTTCCCGGATTTTTTTGAAAAGTTAAGAAAGATGTGGTAAAATGACAACATAAAAAAGGAGGAGGCAGAAAATGGTTATAACGGATGATATTAAGTATGTAGGTGTGAATGATCATCAGATAGATTTGTTTGAAGGTCAGTATATCGTACCAAACGGTATGGCATATAATTCTTATGTTATACTTGATGAAAAGATTACAGTTATGGATACTGTGGATGTTCATTTTACGGATGAGTGGCTTGGTAATATTAAAAATGTACTTGGAGATAAGAAACCGGACTATCTTGTTGTACAGCATGTTGAACCGGATCATTCGGCAAGTATAGCAGCCTTTATCAAGGAGTATCCGGAGGTAACGGTTGTAGCAAATGCCAAGGCATTTGAGATGATTAATAACTTTTACAGAATCGACTTTGGCGATAAGAAGCTGGTAGTAAAGGACGGTGAAGAACTTTCAACAGGAGCACATACACTTAAATTTGTATTTGCAATTATGGTACACTGGCCGGAGGTTATGTTTACATATGACAGTAAGGATAAGGTACTTTTCTCCGCCGATGCATTTGGTAAGTTCGGAGCCCTTGATGTGGACGAAGAGTGGGACTGCGAGGCAAGACGTTACTATATAGGTATAGTCGGAAAGTTTGGTATGCAGGTTCAAAATGTGCTTAAGAAGGCAGCAGAGCTTGATATAGAAACTATATGTCCTCTGCATGGACCGGTTCTTAAGGCGCCGCTTGAGCATTATCTTGCGCAGTATAATACATGGTCATCCTATGGTGTTGAATCAGAAGGAGTTATGATTGCATATACCTCTGTTTACGGCAATACCAAGAAGGCAGTTGAGCTTCTTGCAAAGGAACTTGAGGAACTTGGATGCCCTAAGGTTGCTGTAAATGACCTTGCCAGAGAGGATATGGCAGAATGCGTTGAGGATGCATTCAGATATGGTAAGATTGTTCTTGCAACAACTACCTATAACGGAAGTATCTTCCCATTTATGAGAGAGTTTATCGAGCATCTTACAGAGAGGAACTTCCAGAAGAAGACCATCGGTCTTATCGAAAACGGTTCATGGGGACCTATGGCTGCCAAGATTATGAAGGACAAGCTTGCAAACAGCAAGGACATAACATGGACTGAAAACAATGTAAGAATATTATCATCAGTAAGTGATGAGAATATAGAACAAATTAAGGCACTTGCTAAGGAATTGATGTAGTATTTTAATGCTATTGGGAGACGGCATTGATACGAAACGCATTATAAATATGATGCAAAAAAATACTATAATAAGGAGTAGGAAAATGGCAAAGAATTTATTTGATTTAACAGACAGAGTAGCAATCGTTACAGGATGCTCAACAGGACTTGGTGTACAGATGGCAAAGGCACTTGCCAATCAGGGATGCAACATTGTAGCAGTTGCAAGACGTCAGAATCTTCTTGAAGAGGTATGTGCTGAAATCGAGAAGGACTATGGCGTAAAGACTTTTGCATGTAAATGTGACATCACAGACACTGAAGCTGTAAACGCAGCAGTAGATGCAGTTCTTGAGAAGTTCGGACGTATCGATATTCTTATCAACAACGCAGGTACAGGTGCAGTTGCTCCTGCAGAGGATATCACAGATGACCAGTTGTTTAATGAGTTAAATATCGACCTTGGCGGTACATTTAAGTTCGCACGTGCATGCGCTAAGAAGGCAATGATACCTGCAAAGTTCGGCCGTGTGATAAACATAGCTTCAATGTATGGACTTGTAGGTAACAAGGTAGCACCTGCATCACCATATCATGCAGCAAAGGGTGGAGTTGTAAACCTTACAAGAGCACTTGCAGCTGAATGGGGCAAGTACGGAATTACTGTTAATGCAATCTGCCCTGGATACTTCTATTCACCACTTACCAAGGAAACTCTTGACAGTGATTTCTTCCAGGCAAATGCAAAGACTATGATACCTATGGAAAGATATGGTAACGATGGCGAGCTTGATACTACAGCAGTATTTTTAGCATCACCTACAACTACCTA
>JAFUGL010000112.1 GCA_017469405.1 Lachnospiraceae bacterium
AAGAGCAATCTCAATATTTTTCATCTGAACCGGAGAAAGTTCATCATCACAACATACTCCTGTTGCCCCAAGTTCATATATCATATCACTTAATTCTTCAAGCTTGCCTGTTCCAAGATATGTGCCGCTTTCAAGTCTTTCCCTATTTTGGATAAGTTTACCGACAACAACAGCACCTGCGGTATTTATCAGTTCTTCAAGTTCAAGCAAAGATGCTTCAACATCCTCACCATTATCAAGATCAACAGCAAAAATTATTATTTTTTCTATTTCTTTATCATTATCATACATAAAATCTACCTATAATAAAATCAAACATATATAAGAATTAATTATCATTGCCACTATCATCCGATGATATATCATTATCGTCTGATGAAATATCGTTATCTTCTGTATCATCAGAAGTCTGTCCGTTTTGATTGAAGATATCATTTATAACCTCAGTATCAGGATTGATTCTTGTATCAAGCCATGCTCTTATATCCTGTCCATTTTTATCATCAGGATAAGCTTCCACATAATCATTAGATAATTCATATGCTTTTTCATAATCATCAATTTTAGAACAGCATATAATTTGAGTATATAAAAATTCCTGCAAATAAACGCTTTCACCAAATGAAATTCCCTTTTCAATATTTGCAAGTGCATTACTATAATCTTCCATGGCTATATAATAAGCAGCATACTTATAACATATATCAGCATTATACCCAAAGCTTCCGGTATAAATATCAAGATTATACTTCATTTTTTCCAAATCGCCTGAATTTTCATAGCAATTTGCGGCATACATGCTCATTTCGGTATACCCTGCCTCTACTGCCCTGTTAAAACAGGCAACAGTCGTAATATAATCACCATATTTATATCTGTCAAGAGCATTTGTAAGCTCTATCATAAAATCAATTTTTTCATTATCATAATACTTTTCAGGATATTTACTTTTTATTGAAGAATAGGTTCTTTCTGCAGACGCAAAATCTGAAAGCATAATATATGCATCAGCCTTATACATCATAATATCTACATCTACCTCTTCAGAAAACCACTGCTTACAATTTAAAGCTTTGTTAAAACTTTCAATGGCGGCTTCATATTCGCCTTTATTATAATAATCCAGGCCTTCATTTCTATAAGACTTCTTTTTTGTAAAAATATGAAGTGCTCCGTAAATTATGACAAATAAAACTATTGCAACAAAAACAATATTATAAAAAAGCTTAATTTTTCTATACTTTAAATTTTTCTTTTTTCTGCTTTTATATGAACTGTTTTTCCTTCCGGAACTGCTATGCATATATTTGCTTCTGTTATTAGAATCTTTATGGATATTATTGCTTTTATTTTTATGGACAGCGGATTTTTTATTATCCGCTGTCCTTACTTCTGGTTTTTTATTCATAATTTAAATTTATCAACCTAACTAAAAATCAATCATAATATTTTAAATAAATATTTAAAACAAACAATATGATACATAACAATCTACATACCAATCAGCTGATAAAACTCTTCAAGAGTCAAATTATTATCATGCATAAATGTAGCAGCCTCTACACCTACATATCTAAAATGCCATGGTTCATAAGTCACTCCGGTTATATCAGTCTTTCCTTGTGGATAACGAACGATATATCCATACATATAACAATTATTATCAAGCCATGCTACAGTTGCATCCGAAGCCAGACTCTCATCAAGAGTTACGGCACCAAGACCTGTTATATCAAGAGCAAGACCTGTCTCATGTTCGCTGTAACCCGGACGCTGAACAGACAAAGCTGCCTTTGCTTCTGCATCCTCCTGCGACAATCCCTCCTGAGACATAAGTGCAGATACAGTATCATTAAAATCCTGCTGCTGTTTTGCCTGGTCCCTATAGCCTGAAACAATATTATATTCATTTCCTGCAGCATTACAAGCTTCAAGCATATTTACAAGATCAGTATGACTTCTTGCATCTATATCTTCTCCACAGTTAAGAGTATAATGTTCAAAATTATAACCATCAGCAATCGGATGTGAACTGTTTATTAGAACAAGCAATTCCGAATTATTTTGATATATTGAATTAGCTTGTGCTACCATTTGATTATGTGCTTCAACTGCAGGATCTTCAGTCGATATTTCGGTAGTGGTCTCGGTAGTGGTCTTTTTATCCTTATTCTTTTTTCCATGTGAAAAAAGCTTACCAAGAAGAACAATCGCCAAAATAAATACAATAACAGCAATCACTGTATATATCAAAAGGCTATAATCCTTTGCTTTTGTATGTCTAATTAATTTTCTTACATAACGTCTAAACCATTTTCTGAATTTTTTAAATCCTGACTTAAGATGCGTCCACAAGAACTGACCAAACGCCATAATTTTTAGACCAATGAATTGTAAAACCTCTTTTACCTTATCCATAGTTTCTCCTCTCACATAAGCATATGTATTTAAAAGATTATTTAGATTAAATTATAATTAACATAATTCTAACAGAATTCGCATTTAAAAACAAGTTAGATTGTTGTAACTTAATAATATTTTAAGAAATTTCATCTAAAATTATCTTATATTATATATTTTCACTTGAATGGCAGATTAAATTGTTGTAAACTATTTCAGTGAAATATTTTTAGAAACAGACAAATGACAGTTATTTACCGGAGGAATTTTTTCAATGAAAAAAATCGGATTTGACAACGAAAAATACATCAAACTACAATCTGAAAATATCAGAAAAAGAATTAATATGTTTGGAGGCAAGCTTTATCTTGAATTTGGTGGAAAGTTATTTGATGACTATCATGCTTCAAGAGTATTACCCGGTTTCGTGCCTGACACAAAAGTTAAGATGCTTCTTGAATTAAAGGACCAGGCAGAAATAGTAATCGTTATAAATGCTGATGCCATAGAGCAAAATAAAAAGCGTGGAGACCTGGATATTACATACGATTTGGATACCTTACGATTAATTGATGCATTTCGTGGAATAGGTCTTTATGTTGGAAGTGTCGTAATTACAAGATTTAACAGCCAACCTGCGGCTTGTGCCTTTGAAAAAAGACTTATTTCACTTGGAATAAAGGTATATAAGCATTATTCAATACCCGACTATCCTGCAAATATACCACTTATAGTAAGCGATGAGGGATTTGGTAAAAATGATTATATTGAGACATCAAGGTCGCTCGTTGTTATAACTGCTCCCGGACCGGGAAGCGGAAAAATGGCTACCGCCCTTTCCCAGCTCTATCATGAGCATAAACGCGGAATAAAAGCAGGATATGCCAAGTTTGAAACTTTTCCTATCTGGAATGTACCATTGAAACATCCCGTAAACATTGCTTATGAAGCTGCAACAGCGGACTTGAAAGATGTCAATATGATTGATTCTTTCCATCTTGATGAATATGGTGAGCAGGCAGTTAATTACAACAGAGATATAGAGATTTTCCCTGTTCTTCGTGAAATACTTAAACAGATAATGGGCGAATCCCCATATAAGAGCCCTACGGATATGGGTGTAAACATGGCAGGTTATTGTATATCCGATGATGAGGTTGTAAAAGAAGCATCCATTCAGGAAATAATCAGAAGATATTATACTGCTCTTTGTGCCAACAAACGTGGTGCAGAAAACAAGGATGAAATCTATAAAATTGAGCTTCTTATGAGACAGGTTGATGCAACCATAGATGACAGACCTGTTGTTGCCGCCGCATTAAAGAAAGCGGAGCAAACCGGAAACCCTGCCGTTGCCATGCAGCTTGAAGATGGCAGAATTATCACCGGTAAAACTATTGACCTGCTCGGTTCAAGCTCTGTTCTTTTACTTAATGTATTAAAAGAGCTTGCAGGCATACCTGATGAAATTGAGCTTATATCGCCTACAGTAATTGAGCCTATCCAAAAACTCAAAATTGAGCATCTTGGAAATCATAATCCAAGACTCCATACCGATGAAGTACTTATTGCGCTTTCAATATGTGCAGTAACAAATCCTACTGCAGAACTTGCAATGCAGCAACTTTCAAAATTAAAAGGATTGGAAGCACATTCAACTGTTATACTTTCAAAGGTTGATGAACAGTCATTTAAGAGACTCGGTGTAAATATAACCTATGAACCAACTTATCAGACACAGAGCTTATATCATAAATAATTTATTTAAAGATATTTATCATTTTTAATTTGGAAAAGAAGAAGCAACACATAAAACTCCCCAACCTATCCTTTCATTTGGAACAGGATTATTTCCGGGGAGTTTTTTTGCTCCTTTAATCAGATAGCTTTTTAACTTTTCACCATATAAAAATAAATCATTTCCGTCAGTTATCCCATACTCCATAAGAATTGCTGCAGCAGAACTGACAAACGGCACTGCAAATGACGTTCCTGATACTTGTGTTATGCCTCCATCCAATGAAGCGACATTGATATCAACACCCGGTGCCGCAATATCAGGTTTAACATTACCTGATATGCTATATCCTCTCCCTGAGAATGCAGCATATGTAAGACTATTTTGATTGTATGCTCCTACAGATATAGCTTTTTGTGCTGTCGCAGGTATAGTTAATGTTGTAAATTCCTTTGGTCGAACAAACTTAAGTTCAGAACTTGTTGAAGCAGCTACCGGAAGCCATATATTTACTCTGCCATCAACTATAGATTTAGGGTTAAACTTTAACTTCCATACACCCTCCTGTAAAAAATCATTTTGTGGGCTTATACTGATATAAGTCTCCTGATTAATATTTAATGGTGACGGTAATCCATTTATAATAAAAATACTCATATTATTTAAGGAATATCGCATAGTTTCCTGATAATTATTAAACGGTCCAAGTTCTATGCCTGTCGGTGTAACAAGAAATATATCTATTACATCAGTAAATTTCCTCCATATCTGAATATTTATACCCTTTTCAAATCTACTAACATAAAACTCTTCCTGATACCATGATTTTTCCATAATACTGAACTCAGTATGTCTTGAAGTTGTTCCTTCATTTCCTGTTCCGGTTACAATCACACTTTTTGATATATCAGCAACAGAATCAATATATCTTTCCAATATTGCTCCGGAATCATGATCACCATAGTTATTTCCAAAGCTTAAATTAATTACAAGAGGAAGCATAAGCTCCATAGATTTTTTAATAGCATATGTAATTCCAAGCATAATCGATGTTATTCTGGAAAAGTTGCCCTGATAGTTTTCTCTAAGCTTAATAATTAAAAGCTTTGATTCAGGTACCAGCCTTTTTATTATGCTTGTAACTGCAGTTCCATGACCGCTTAAATCTAAAGCTACATTTTTATCATTATTCAAAATAAGGTTATTTATATCATCTTCATTATAAATGCTGCCAATTTTTAAATTGTATGGTGGGTTTCCTGATATATTCTGATCCCATATTTCATATATGCCGGTCTTATTATTATTTAAAAATTCAGGGTGAAAATAGTTTATACCTGAATCAATAACTGCTATCAAAACACCTTCACCACTGTAATTATTTATTCCATAATTTATCAAATTAAAACATGAAGTGTTATATCCGGAAGGCATCATAAAATCATATGAAACGCTATCTATATCACCTATTTCAAAATCACTTTCGAAATATACTTCCTTTGGCTTTTCAATAAATATAATCTGTGGATTATTTGATAATTGCTCAATATTTTCCTGTTTTATTCTAATAATCGCAAACCCGTTAAATAACTCAATATAAGAAAATGCTATCTCTTCGTTTATATCATCAAGATTTCCAAAATATCTGATTATAAGTTCCCATTCATTTTCCAGAGGATAATATCCTACATTTAACCCCAGGGAATTTTCTCTTTCTTTATAGGGAACGCTTAATGATAAATTGAGCTCTGTACTTAACTTTGTCTTATCAATCATCAAATATCTCCGATTATAATAAATAATTATTGTCAAAAAATGTCGTTATTATTTTAAAATCCACTACAGATTACGACGTGTTTTTTATAATGAAAACACTATAATTCCATATAAGAAATGACGGAGGGCTTAATGAAATACATAGTCTATGCAGATGTAATACTGTTTTGGAACTTCGCAATAAATATATGCACACTTCTGGTTACTAATAAGTTGTTACATATGCAAATCATTTTAAAAAGACTACTAATCTGGTCTTTAGTAACAAGTGCACTAACAGATGCAGTATATATCATTTTTTTTGACAATATACTTCTTCCTATATTTTATGCACTTAGTTATATTTTTATGACTTTTATGTATTTTAAAACAACTTCCATACGCGATTTACTAAGAACCAATATAGCGTTAATCATTTCAATGTTAATTATTTACGGAATCATAAATATATTTAAAGGAGGTGAATCTTTATCTTTTCTTCATTTACTAACATCTCTTATGACTGGTACCTTGCTTTTTTGTTTAGCAGTAAGAAAAGTAGGAAAAAACCTTTCAGGGAGATATCATAAAATCAATCTAACCATGTTCGGAAAAAATGTTCTTGTAACAGGATATCAGGATACCGGCAATACTCTGTCGGATCCGTATACCAATAAACCGGTTATGATTTTGGATTATAGAATAATGAAAAAATTTATAGATATTAAAGCATATACACTTATAACAAATTATCAAAAAACAGGATATATGGATTATGAAGCTTTCACCAAATTGTCCAACATCAAAATATATCCTGTTCCTTATTCAACCATTAGCTCTTCTTGTGATTTTATGCCTGTATTTCAAATGGATTCAGTATTTTTTCCTGATGAAAATAAGGTGTTAAAACACATAGCCTTTGGTATAAGCAGATTCAAATTAAAAAATGATTTTCAGGTTTTGTTAAATGAAAACCTGTAAACCATATAGAGAGGAGTTATTCAAATGATTAGTGTAGTTAGCAATAATAAATTCAGTTTTAATATTAAAAGTGTTGCTAATTTTATATTATTTCCCAAAAACGAAGTTCACTATATAGGAGGTGCGGAAATTTTACCTCCTCCTCTTTCACCTGAAGACGAAGCTTGTCTGTTGGAACAGCTTTCAAACGATGAGGATGTTGAAGTAAAGAAAACCCTTATAGAACATAACCTTCGACTTGTTGTTTACATAGCAAAAAAATTTGATAATACCGGTGTTGGTGTTGAGGATTTAATATCAATTGGAACAATCGGACTTATCAAAGCTATAAACACCTTTAAAACAGATAAAAATATAAAGCTTGCTACATATGCATCAAGATGTATAGAAAATGAAATCCTTATGCATCTTAGACGTAGTCAAAGAACAAAAGCCGAAGTATCCATAGATGAGCCATTAAATGTAGACTGGGACGGAAATGAACTTCTTTTATCGGATATATTAGGCACAGATGATGATATGATTTATAAAGATATTGAAGATGAAGTTGACAAAAATCTTTTGGAACAGGCTCTTGATATCCTATCTGACAGAGAACGAACCATAATTGAACTAAGATTCGGGATAGGCCGTAATGATGAAGAAATGACTCAAAAGGAGGTGGCAGACTTACTCGGCATCTCCCAATCCTACATTTCACGCCTCGAAAAAAAGATAATACGTAGATTAAAAAAGGAAATAATACGTCTTGGATAACATGTGTCACAGCACGGGAGTATAAATAGCAGGGGTATTGTAACATGCCATCGATTTTTTAAATCAGCGCATTCGGATTCTCTTGGTTTTGCACGAAACCGAAAACTCACTTCGTTCAAACAGTTCGGTTTCTGAGCAAACCAATTCGAATCACTCATTGCTGATTTAACAAAAATCGGGCAAATTGTTACAATACCCCCTGCTATTTATACTCCTGTGCTTGTGACACTTTGTTCATCAATAACATATATCTATGCAATTTTTTTCTTTCTCTTCCATACTGACGGCGAGAATAAAAGCAGGATTGGGAAAAGTTCAAGTCTTCCTGCCAGCATATCAAACATAAATACATATTTCGAAAATGCTGAGTAACATGAGAAGTTACATGTAGGACCAACCTTGCTAAGTCCCGGACCTATATTGTTTATCGTTGCGGCAACTGCCGTAAAGTTTGAAGTCATATCCTTATTTTCGTATGAAATAAGAAGAAGTGATATTGAAAAAATAATTATATATGTCATGAAATATACATTTATTGAACGAAGTGTTTCGTGACCTATAACCTTATCTTCTATCTTGATTTTCTTAACACTCTTAGGGAAAAGGAAGGATACAATTTCCTTTCTCACTGTTTTCGCCATAACTATAAAACGTGAAACCTTTATACCACCACCGGTACTGCCTGCACAGGCACCCACAAACATAAGCATAACAAGAATTGTCTTGGAAAGTGCCGGCCATGTATCAAAATCAGCTGTTCCGTAACCGGTTGTTGTTATGATAGAACCGACCTGGAAAAATGAGTGTCTTATAGTTGCTCCAACAGCACCGATTTTATCATAGATATTTATAGCGATAGTAGTTACCGCAATTGCAATTATAATAAAGTAAACTCTTACCTCTTCTATCTTAAAGGCCTGCTTAAACTTACCTGAAACAAGAAGGAAATAAAAGGTAAAATTGACTCCAAATAAAACCATAAATATACCGATTACCCACTGCTGATAAATAGTACAGCTCATAATGCTGTCATTCCAGATACTTAGTCCTCCTGTTCCGGCTGTACCAAATGAGATCGTAAGTGCCTCAAAAGGATTCATACCACCAAAGAGTAAAAGGACAACCTCTATAACAGTCATAACAAAATAAATAGCATAAAGGTAAAAGGCTGTGTCCCTTACCTTCGGAACCAGCTTACCAACAGATGGTCCCGGGCTTTCTGCCTTCATAAGGTTCATATTGGAACCGCCTGCCATAGGTAAAATAGCAAGTAAGAATACCAACACTCCCATTCCGCCTATCCAGTGTGTGAAACTTCTCCAAAAAAGACTTGCATGTGACAAAGCTTCAACATCGGATAAAATTGTCGAACCGGTTGTCGTAAAGCCTGAAACCGTTTCAAATAAAGCATCAGTAAAATGAGGGATATCATCATTTAGTATAAAAGGCAAAGCTCCAAGCACAGAAAGAATTATCCAGCTTAATGCTGTTGTTACAAATCCTTCTTTAAGATAAAATTTCATATCTTTTGGTTTATGAAGCACAATTATAGTTCCAACAAGTGCCGCTGCCAATGCAACATATAAAAAACCCAGACCCTCTTTTTCACCATATATAACAGCCACAAGACAAGGCAGCATCATACATGCTGCCTCAATATCCATAATCCATCCTAAAACATATATTACAACGCTGTAATTCATATCATTATCCTCTGCTCTACTAAGTAATTACTTAAGTATATCTTTTAAGTCTTTAAAGCCTGTATGAGTTGTAACTATAACAACCTTATCATTTTCCTGGATAACATCATCACCTTTAGGTATGATAATTTTTCCATTTCTGTTAATACAAGCTACCAGAAGATTATCCTTAAGCTTAAGCTCCATAAGCTGTTTTCCAACTACAGGCGAATTTTTCTCTGTATTAAACTCTATCGCCTCAGCTTTATTATCAAATATATGATAAAGCATTTCAATATTGCTTCCAATACCATTTTGAGTAGCACGAACATGACCGATAATAGTTTCGGAAGTCATGTATCTTGGATAAAGTATGCTTCCCATATCAAGATTATCTATAACATCATGGAAAGAGCTTCTCTTTATCTTGGTAATTACTTTTGCTGCAGTAAATTGTCTTGCAAATAATGTAATAAGAATGTTTTCCTCATCCAAACCTGTCAGAGGAACAACAGAATCCGCTTCCTCTATACCGGCTTCACGAAGTACAGACTCATCTGTACCATCCCCGCAGATAACAAGTGCCTTAGGAATAAGTGCACTTAATTCCTCACACCTTTTCATATTGATTTCGACAATCTTAACATCTATATTCATTTCTGTAAGCTGCTTCGCAAGATAATAAGAAGATTTTCCTCCTCCGATTATCATACAGTTTTTAACCTGATGTGTATCGATATCAATCTTTTTGAAGAAATTCTGTGTATTTATAGGTGTAGCAATAAATGTAATATAGTCCTGCCCTCTTATTACAAAAGAACCATCAGGTATAACCAACTCACCGTTTCTTTCTACACCGCAGACAAGAAGCTGTGAATTGTAATTTCTTATATCAGATATATGTGCTCCATCAAGTACATTTCCATCAGGAAGTTTAAATTTTATAAGCTCTGCATGTCCTTTTGTAAATGCATTAATCTCTTCTGCCATAGGAAGACGGAGTAATCTGGCAATCTCTCTTGCTGTTTCAAGCTCAGGATTAATTATAAGAGATATGCCAAGCTTTGATCTTAAATACGCAAGTTCATCACTGTAATCAGGATTTCTGACTCTGGCTATAGTTGCACAATGACCAACCTGATTAGCTATCGTACAACAGAGCATATTAAGTTCATCAGACTCAGTTACGGCTATAAGCACATCTGTTTCATTGATTCCCGCATCAAGCAAAACTCTATAGCTGGAGCCGTTTCCGGCTATGCCCATTACATCATAAGTTTCAGAAACACGATCAACCAAATCACTGTTTGTATCAATTACAGTAATATCATGCTTTTCCTGTACAAGTCTTTCAACAAGAGTATTTCCGACCTTTCCGCATCCAACGATAATTATTTTTAATCCTCTGTTTTTCTTAAATGGATTTTCCATGTTTTTTCTATCTCCAAGAAATAATTTATGACATTATAATCGTTAAAGCAAAGCTCATTAAATCATCTTCTTTAAAGAACCAAGTGCATCAGCGGCCTTACCGGCACCAATCTTAGCCTGAACACCTGAAACAACCTTATCAAGCATACCATCCGGTATATCAATTCCGGCTACCTTTTCGATAGCCTTTTCCGGATTTGACTTAAATTCCTTTTCAAAATCCTTGTCATTTTTTACCTTGTCAACAATTTTAGTTACCTGATCCTTAATATCCATTATACTTACCTCCAAATTTAAATTATTATATTAATAAACATTAGCATAAATCCGGATATGCATACATATCCTTATTTACCTCGTCTATATGAAGTCCAAAATATGAACTCCTGTCAACCGAATTATAAGCTTCCTGAAGCTCATTTGAACACTCAAGCAATGATAAAGGAACTCCAACAAGAATATCATCAATTGAAATCTCTATTTCACCATGGTTAAATGCTATGGTGTCTTCCGGAGTATTGTATGGCTCACCTATAAGAATATTCTTAACTGATTCGGAAAAATGAGGCATCGCAGCCGGAAGAGAAATGTATCTCTTATTGATAACCTTTTCTTCCGAACCTTCTTTCAGGATACACATTTTCTTTTTCTCAGTCTTTTCATTTAAGCCTTCTACAAACACCTTTGCAGCCTGGTTCATAATTTCATCACGTTTTTCATTTGAAGCAGAAACAAACATAATATTTGTCTCCTGAAGTGTTGGCTTATTATCTGCAAATGCAACAGATATAAGTTTTTCAGGTGCATATACACCAACACTAACGAATATATTTTTATATATTCTTTCCATCATATCCTTAACAGGAACAGGACGCGAGTTATCTATATCAGCCTCATGCTCAACCATAAGTTCAATAAGACCTCTTCTTAACTCATCAATCCTTGCATCAGTCACGTAATCAGAAGGTAAAAATTCATGTCTTGCAGCACCCTTTAAGGTATAATTAATTACCTTTCCGCCTCTCTTGGAGAGGTCTTCAACCGCATTCTTTAAATCCTCACCAAACTGACCATAGATATCATTTAAGCGTTCTGATTTCTGTCTTAAAATTCTTATTATATCACCAAATAAATCCTGGTCACTTATACCATCAATTATCATATTTCTTTCAGTTGCAAGAGTTTCTTTTATACAAGCATCATAATAGCCATTTTCTGTTTCACGCTTAGCAGATGGAAATGTAAAAAATCTCTTGGCAACAATATCTCTTATAGATTCAATGATACGGCTGAATTCTCCGGTTGGCTGATAAGAACCTAACTTTTGTTCGAGTTTTCTAATTTCTGCTATAATTCCACCGTCCATATCTCTACCTGCAAAACCGGCTGAACCAATTAAATTTATAGTAAGAAACGGTCCATATTCTTTCATATATCTTGAAAGAAGTCTGTCAATATCACTTGATACTTTATTTTTAAGTTGCTTAATTATGCTCGGAATATTTTTCTCTATATCAGAAAGTTGTCTAGGCATAGATGTTCTCAAAGTATCCTGCTTTTTCTTAATAGATTTATAATCAGGCTTTGTAAGCTGATTGATATTAATAAGACCTTTAACATCAAGATTAACCGGTTCTCCAGGCTTTCCATCCAAAAACTGATTTAATTCAAGTAATGATGTCTTCAAATCATTTTCAGCTATTTCCTCAATATTATCAAGCGTATGAAGTCTCTTATTGGCCTCATTAAACACCTCGTATTCACATATATTTTCTATTTCCTTTATAGGAACTTTGTAATCTGATTCATTAAATATTTTGTAATATCCCGAACCTTCATTGTCAAAAAACGCATCTCTTAAAAGCTTTCTGTCTTCTACAGCTTTTTCATTTCCAATAAACTTATTTTTTGAAAGCATAGATATAAAATAAGCTATATCACTGCAAATAACACCATCCGGAAGATATCCCTGATCATCCTGTTTACCTGAGATAATCATACATGAATCAAATATATTTTCTTTCATGGACAATCTATGCGTAGTACTTTCAAAAGTATATGCTTCATTTCTGTTGGAAATTCTCATAAAATAGTCGACTTCTTTTAAAGTCGCACAACCATTTGCATTTAAAAGACTCTTAAGTTCAAGATTATCCGCTATAAATCTGTCTGCAAATAAAACATCAGGTGTAAGAAGGCAGGCGCCGATACGATAATTACTTAATCTCTTAGATTTTCCATATGCTCTGATATTATATGCCAAATCGGTAAGTATACCACTTCCTGTTCCACCTGCAACACTTGAAACAATAATTATATCAAGTTTTCCACTTTCCGATTTTTCATAAATTTCTTCAATTTTTTCAAACAAAAGGATTCTTATATCTTCATAAGCATTTGAAAACATAAGACGTCCCAGCTGACGATTGCCTTTTGCACCGTCAATACCTATGCTCATATTAGGGAAATCACTTTTCATCCAATTGGCAAGATTAGGATGAACCGGATTATTATTTATACCTTTTGACAGAACAGTTTCAAGATTAGGTCTATAGATACTCATTACCTCCAATGCATTAAGACCTATACCCTCTTTACTATCTTCTATCGTTGCCTGCATAGCCTGTATATCTGAATCAATATATAAAAGGTTAATATTATCCTCAGGTGTAACATCCTCACTTATCATTCCTTTGATGCTGGTAAGAACCTTACATCCTATTCCACCAAGACCAATGATAAGCAAATCCCTATTAAAGGTTTGTTCTTCGTCATCCTTACCAAATATTCTGATATCCTTTAATTTCGCGAATTCTTCTTTTTGCGTATCAATTAAAATCATTTTACCTTCTCCTCCCACTAGTTTTTGCGGAACTCTTCAAGTTCTAACCCCTCATTATGTTCTAACAAAAGTCTAATTGACCATTCATTTGCAAATAGTAAAAGCGGATTGTCTTTCATATCTTTAACTCTCTTACAATCACTTATTCTACTGATTTTATTAAGGTCGGTCGTAGGATCTTTAACCCATCTTATATAATTATACGGAAGCGGCTCAAGTCTTATGTCGCAGCCATACTCATTTTCCAATCTATATTTTAACACATCAAACTGAAGAACGCCAACAACTCCTACAATTATTTCAGACATTCCAAGTGTATAATCCTGAAACATCTGAATTGCGCCCTCCTGAGCTATCTGTGTTACACCCTTCATAAACTGCTTACGTTTCATGGAATCAAGATGTACAAGCCTTGCAAAATGCTCCGGTGCAAAAGTCGGTATACCTTCGTATTCAAATTTATTACCCGGAGTACAAATTGTATCCCCTATTGAAAATATACCCGGATCAAATACACCGATTACATCACCGGCATATGCCTCATCTATAACTTTCCTATCCTGTGCCATAATCTGCTGAGGTTGGGAAAGACGCATCTTCCTCCCACTTTGCACATGATATACTTCCTTATCCGCTTCAAACTTGCCGGAAGAAATTCTCATAAATGCTATCCTGTCATGATGTGCTTTATTCATATTGGCCTGAATCTTAAATATGAATCCTGAAAAAACATCATTAATCGGCTCAATCATGCCCTCATTTGACATCCTTGGCAAAGGTGATTTAGTCATCTTAAGGAAATGCTCAAGGAAGGTTTGAACTCCAAAGGTTGTAAGTGCCGAACCGAAAAATACCGGTGTCAGCTCACCCTTGTCTACAAGCTCCTGATTAAACTCATCACTTGCACCATCCAAAAGCTCCATCTCTTCTATGAACTGACTGTATAATTCTTCGCCAACTTCTTCCTTTAAAGCTGCATCGTTTATATCATAATCTGTTTCCTCTGCACCCTTTGCGCCACCTACCGATATTGCACGAAACATAGAAACCTTTTTAGTATCTCTGTCATACACACCCTTAAATCTCTTACCTGAGCCAATTGGCCAGTTAATCGGGCAGGTTCTGATACCGAGGACGGTTTCAATATCATCCAAAAGTTCAAAGGAATCTCTGGCTTCCAAATCCATTTTATTAATAAATGTAAATATAGGAATATGTCTCATAACACAGACCTTAAAAAGCTTAATTGTCTGTGCCTCAACACCCTTGGAAGCATCTATAACCATGACTGCCGAATCAGCAGCCATAAGAGTACGATAAGTATCCTCAGAGAAGTCCTGATGGCCGGGAGTATCAAGTATATTTATGCAATATCCGTCGTAGTTAAACTGCAATACGGATGATGTTACAGATATACCTCTTTCCTTTTCAATTCCCATCCAATCGGATACGGCATACTTAGAATTAGCTTTACCCTTTACAGACCCGGCAGTATTTATAGCACCACCATACAATAAAAATTTCTCTGTAAGAGTTGTCTTACCTGCATCAGGATGTGAGATAATTGCAAATGTTCTTCGCTTCTCTATCTCCTGCTTAAACTTCTCGTCCATCATGTCCTCCAAGAAATACGATTAAATCTTTTACTTATCTGTTATCTCACTATGCCAAGCCTGTAAGGATTTGATGCTGTTATTTTCATCCTTGTGAGCTTTTACATATGCGATACCTTCAGCCGTAGCCTTTGCTGCGGCAATTGTTGTCATATAAGGAACTCTGCCCTTAATTGCAGCCTTTCTTAAATAGCTGTCATCATATATACTATCCTTACCTACAGGAGAATTTACTATAAGATCGATATCTCCGTTGGTAATCATATCAAGCATATTAGGTCTGCCCTCGTGAAGCTTCTTAACAACAGTAGCCTTTACACCGGCAGCAGTTATAATATCATAGGTTCCGCTGGTAGCAAGGATATTAAAGCCTGATGCTTCAAAGCTCTTTGCAACCTCTACAACCTCATTTTTATCCTTTCTGTTTACAGATATAAGAACAGTTCCCTCTAAAGGAAGCTTGGACTGTACTGCCTCCTGTGATTTGTAGAAGGCTTCACCATAATGCTCTGATATACCGAGAACCTCACCTGTTGAACGCATCTCAGGTCCGAGTACAGGGTCAACCTCCTGGAACATATTGAATGGGAATGCTGCTTCCTTAACACCGAAATATGGTATGTGCTGCTCCTTAAGTGAAGGTACAGGTGATGGTCTTCCTGTAAGCTCTGATGTAATGATATCAGTTGCAAGAGGAACCATACGGATATTACATACCTTAGATACAAGAGGTACTGTACGGGATGCTCTCGGGTTAGCCTCAAGCACATAAACCTTATCGTTTTCGATTGCATACTGCATATTCATAAGTCCCTTTACATGCATTTCTTCTGCAATCTTTCTTGTATATTCCTTAATAGTCTTTACATTTTCTTCAGATATATGTAATGAAGGTATGATACATGCCGAGTCACCGGAGTGAACACCCGCAAGCTCGATATGCTCCATAACGGCAGGAACAAACGCATGCTCACCGTCACTTATCGCATCTGCTTCACACTCAAGAGCATGGTTAAGGAAACGGTCGATAAGAATAGGTCTGTCAGGTGTTACACCTACAGCCGCATTCATATATTCGGTCATGCTCTCATCATCGTATACGACCTCCATACCACGTCCGCCAAGTACATAAGAAGGACGAACCATAACAGGATAACCAATCTTATTGGCGATACTGATTGCCTCATCAACGGTTGTTGCCATACCTGACTCAGGCATAGGAATTTCAAGCTTATCCATCATAGCTCTGAATAAATCTCTATCTTCGGCAAGATCGATAACCGCAGGTGCGGTACCGAGAATCTTGACACCGTTTTTCTCTAAGTCAGCAGCTAAGTTAAGCGGAGTCTGTCCACCAAACTGTGCGATTACGCCAACCGGTTTTTCCTTCTTATATATACTAAGTACATCCTCAAGGGTAAGCGGTTCAAAATAAAGCTTATCAGATGTATCATAGTCTGTTGAAACTGTCTCAGGGTTACAGTTTACAATTATTGTTTCAAATCCAAGCTGCTTCAATGCCTTTGCTGCATGTACACAACAATAGTCGAACTCAATACCCTGACCTATACGGTTAGGACCACCACCAAGGATCATAATCTTTGGCTTTTCGGTATTTATAGGATTCTTGTCCTCTCCGTTATATGTAGAATAATAATATGCACTGTTTTCGGTACCGCTTACGTGTACACCCTCCCAGTTTTCTTCAACACCGAGTTCAATACGCTTATTACGTATATCCTCTTCCGGTACAGAAAGAAGCTGGCTTAAATACTTATCGGAAAATCCATCCTTCTTAGCAGTGATGAGCATATCATCAGGAAGCATAGAACCCTTATGCTTTAAGATTTCCTCTTCCTCTTCCACAAGCTCTTTCATCTGCTCGATGAAATAAGTCTTAACTTTAGTTATATCAAATATCTCTTCAACTGTTGCACCCTTACGAAGTGCCTCATACATTACAAAATGTCTCTCACTTGAAGGAGTTATAAGAAGCTTAAGCAATTCTTCCTTTGAGAGTGAGTCAAAATTCTTGGCATGACCAAGACCGTAACGACCTGTCTCCAGGCTTCGTATAGCCTTCTGGAATGCCTCCTTGTAGGTCTTACCGATACTCATAACTTCACCTACGGCACGCATCTGTGTACCAAGCTTATCCTCAACATTCTTGAACTTTTCAAATGCCCATCTTGCAAACTTGATAACTACATAGTCACCGTCCGGCTTATACTTATCAAGAGTTCCGTACTTACCGCATGGAATATCCTTAAGTGTAAGTCCTGTTGCAAGCATTGCGGATACAAGTGCAATAGGGAAACCTGTTGCCTTTGAAGCAAGTGCTGAAGAACGTGAAGTTCTTGGGTTAATCTCTATAACTATAATTCTGTCAGTTACAGGATCATGAGCAAACTGTACGTTTGTACCACCTATAACCTGAACCTTTTCAACAATCTTATATGCCTGCTCCTGTAATTTCTTCTGACACTCTTCTGAAATTGTAAGCATAGGAGCCGAACAAAATGAATCGCCTGTATGTACTCCGAGAGGGTCGATATTTTCGATAAAGCATACAGTTATAATGTTGTTATCCGCATCTCTTACAACCTCTAACTCAAGCTCTTCCCAACCAAGAATTGACTCTTCTACAAGCACCTGTCCAACAAGACTTGCCTGAAGTCCTCTGGCACATACAACCTTTAACTCCTCTTTATTATATACGAGACCACCGCCGGCGCCTCCCATAGTGTAGGCAGGTCTTAAAACAACCGGATATCCAAGCTTATCTGCTATAGCAAGAGCCTCATCCACAGAATAAGCGACCTCACTTCTGGCCATCTCAATACCTATGCTGTCCATGGTCTTCTTGAACTCTATACGGTCCTCACCACGCTCGATGGCATCTACCTGAACACCTATAACCTTGACATTGTACTTATCAAGTACGCCTGCATTGTTAAGCTCGGCACATAAATTAAGTCCTGACTGACCACCAAGATTCGGCAGTAAGGCATCAGGACGCTCTTTGGCGATAATCTGCTCCAATCTATTGACATTTAAAGGCTCAATGTAAGTAACGTCAGCTATCTCAGGATCTGTCATGATAGTTGCAGGGTTAGAATTAACGAGAACTATCTCATAACCGAGCTTGCGAAGTGCCTTACATGCCTGTGTTCCGGAATAGTCAAACTCACACGCCTGACCGATAATGATAGGACCGGAACCAATAATTAATACTTTGTTGATATCAGTTCTTTTTGGCATAGCTATAATCTCCTTTTCCCAGTGCATTTTTATTTTGTCTTTCATCACATTCGTTTTATTGTATCACAAAACACCCTAATATTAAAGGGTAAATTTTGATTTATCTGACTCTCTTACTCATGGTGCTTCTGCCCTCGCCCTGTTCCTTTAGCTTTTCCTTGGCAGCAGCAAGAATCTTCTTTCCTTTTTCACTTCTGGTATAAATTAGTTCATAATCCCCTATATATGAACATATATGGTTATAAAAGCTTTCTGCACTCTCTTTATTTTTCGCAAATATATCCGGTATACTGTAAAATGCATCGGCTCCATCTTTCTTTCCGTATTTAAGGAGCAGATATCTTTGATTATCAACAGGTGCAAAAAACTGATTTATGCAATTTGCAAATAAAAGCTTATCTCTGGCATTCTGACTGCTTAAGTATATGAGCTTCTTATCATTTTTTCCTTCCTCGACACATACCTTTGCATTCTTTTCTTCAAGGAAATTATTTTTTAATAACGCATCATATATTCCGTCTCCGGTCGCCTTAAGCCTGTTGCCCGGAGTTTTAAGCTTATTCAGTCTCGGAAGCTTGGTAAGACCATAAGCTGCCGAAAATCCGGAAAGTCCAAGACCGATTGCCCCAAGTGGTGTGAGCGAAAGACCTATACCCGCAGCCACACCCAGACCGGCAAGAACTGCCTTGCTCTTACTCTTCTTATACTCCGTTTTAGATAAAGCATTATCCGAGACAGCGGTTTCTTCGGTAACCTCCATCTTCTCGGAATTATCCAAAGCTCTTTGCCACCTTTCACGAAGCTTAACTCTTTCATTAGCAAATTCGAGCATTTTGCCATTCATTTCATTTACCTTATCTTCGTTAAAAGGAGTCTTAATAATCGAAAGTCTTTCTATTCCGTTTTCAATTACATCCTCCTCATAATGAAGTCCGAGGAAGTTGTACATACGACGTACCAAAAGCTTGTAATCTGCGCTGTTTTCACCTGACGCATCACCGTACTTTGGCGGAAGCAGGCATACAAGATGCCAGATATTACTTGTTTTATCCGGAACCGGCTTAAATATACGTATAGCACGACCTCGCATCTGATTGCTAAGCATAAATGCTCCGACAAAGCTTGCAAGAATAAGTGAATTGATACATGGTGAATCCCAGCCCTCACCGAGCAAAGATTTTGTACCGATTATAACCTTTATATACCCCTGTGTGAAAACCTCGGTAACCGCACCGGTTAAAAAATGTGCATCTCCAACAGCATTTACCTTAAGATAATCATTTTCATCCAGATTTCCCACCTTGGAAAATGTAATCTTTCCCGAGTCACCTACTGCTTCCAAAAGAGCATCCCTTGCTTCAGCAGGGATAATTACTATGGTTCCGCAAAGTACACCAAGTCTTATATTGTTCATGGACGCACTTTCACGTCTTAACTGTTCAAAAAATGGAATTACGCCAAGAGAGGTAACATCATCCTCCGTACCGATTGCCTTTTCATATTCCTTTCTTATAAAATCAGTAAGTATAAGCATACGAAGACTGTCCCCGAAGCCCTTATACTCCGAAGCTACAACCTCTTTTATACTCTTACATTTTCCCTTTGAGGTCATAAGAAGCTTTTCGATATTATCATTTATAACAAGACATACCTGTTTTTTCTCTATAAGACCTGCTCTTTTAAGCTCATTTTCAAGAGTTTCGATATAACCTTCTTCCGTCACATAAGCATCCGGATTATCATATATCAGATCCTGCAATATATTTTGAAGTTTAGCTTCATTATCGATATTTCTTTCATTTATCTCTTTGGAACGACCTGTATAGCTTCTTACTACCTGTATAAATGTATTGTCCGTTTTAAGCTTTTCCTGAAACTCCTTACTTCTTTCCTTAAACTTGTCTATCTCGGCTATCTCTTCCTCTGTCGGATAATTAAAATATACATAGTCCTGATGCGGACAGAGACTTCCTTCCTTAACAAGTTCAGGTATGGCGATTTCCTCATCGATTTCACCGCACATACTCATATATCTCTCCCAAAGTTCAGGGGTTGAATCATATGGTGGTGTCGCTGTAAGTGAAATGATTTTCGGTTCATCCAGTGATGACTTGAATTCCTCAAGAGCCTTCCACCACTCTGTCCTAAGGTGATGACATTCATCCAGACAAAGCACCTTTATACCGTTATTTTTCATCTCTGAAACAAGATCAAAGCCGACATAGTCGACCTCCTCGGAGTTATATTTTGACAATACCTCATCAAATGATAAGTCGCTGTCATCTGTATCGTTTTCTACGGAAGTCTTTTTTCCGCCTTTTGCTTTACCGCTTTGGGATGAGGTTTCATCCTCTCTTAAGATACCCTTGTAATGATTCATCGCACTATGAAGTGCCTGATATGTAGAAATAGTTATAACCTTTGGGGATTTTAAATCCTGTGATATATAATCAGAGGCATTAAGTCCGTCATTTAAAAATGCCTCTGCAATTCTTGCCTCCCATTGTTCTCTTATGGTAATGGATGGCGTAAGAATAAGCGCCGGTTCAGAAAGCCTTGCAATCAGTTCAATTCCAAGAGTTGTCTTACCCGAACCCGGTGCTGCCACTATATGAATTTTTCCATCATCAAGATATTTTTTTGAATGTTCCAGAACCCTAGCCTGATAGTTACGCCAGGTACCTTTAAATTTCATGATATTTGAATAGTTCATTTTATTCTCCCGAATTAACAATAAATCTTTATAATTAACCGAAAAAAGTATAATAAATCATTGTCCTATAATTTATCTGTTAAGATATGCTCTTAACTCATCCATATGCTTTTTTGTTTCTTCATATCCAACATAATATAGATGTCCAAGCTTTTCCATATCTCCCTCAAGTCTTCCGACATCATTTATAAAATCAGTTGGATAAATCACGTATATTCTTCCCTCATCATGAAGCTTTTCCATGTATGCACGCTGCTCATTTTCAAAACGATTTACATGTATAAGACCCTCTGCGAACTCAGGATATTTACGATAAAAGCGTCTTATTCTGTCTGCGTTTTTTTCGCTTTCATCCTTACGAAATCCCTTCGGTCTTGTAGATACAGCTACTATCTTGTCATAGCCCTCATCTATCGCCCACTGACATGGAATCTTGTCACCGCTTCCGCCATCCAAGTATTTTTCGCCTTCAACTATAACCGGTTTTGATACAAATGGCATGGATGCCGAAGCTCTTACCGCCTGAAATATATCAGGTGTCTTGCTAAGCTCAAAATATGCAGGCTTGCCATCCTTAAGAGCTGTCGCAACAGCAACAAATCTCTGCTTTTTGCTATTTACTCTTTCCATATCAAGAGGCTCAATCTCATTAAAGTCATTAAATACAAAATCAAAGCCGTATACGCCCTTGCTTTCTTTTATTGCCTTTAAACCTACATAACTTGGATTATGCCTATAAGTAAGATTGACACGTCCGCCTCTTCCTATCTGTCCTGCGACATAGTTCAATCCGTTTAATGCTCCGGCAGATACACCGATAACACTTTCAAAATTAAGGTCCTGATACATAAGATAATCAACAACCGCATTGGTAAATACACCTCTGAACGCACCACCCTCTAGTACAAGACATCCTTTGGTTATATTGTCACTTGCTTTTTTCTTGGGTATCTTATCTATCTTAGACCATACCTTTTTATTACGATTTTCATCTTTTATATCTGAATTTCCCATCCTGATGTCCTTTCATATAACTACTGAATTACCTTCTTAATAGCATCAAGAAGCTCTGAATACTCTTCAAAAGCAGGTAATTCAGGATAATCCTTCTTAATCTGCTCGGTACTCTTAAATAAAAGGCCTGCCTTACTTGCCTGAATCATGCCAAGGTCGTTAAAGCTGTCACCGCTTGCTATAGTCTCATAGCCTATGGACTGAAGTGCTTTAACCGTTGTAAGCTTGGATTTTTCACATCTCATCTTATAGCCGGTTATCTCTCCGCTTGGTGCAACCTCAAGGGAATTACAGAATATAGTCGGCCAGCCAAGCTTCTCCATAAGAGGCTTGGCAAACTCCTCAAAGGTATCACTAAGTATTATAACCTGA
>JAFUGL010000113.1 GCA_017469405.1 Lachnospiraceae bacterium
CGAAAGAAAAACTAAATGGGTGCGAAATCATATATAGGTCTTTAGAAGGACCATTTCGAGACGCGTTCACTTAGCGAAATATAATGAAGAAAAAGGGATTAAAAACATTTGCATTTATGCAAAAATGATTTTAATCCCTTTTTTCTGAAATTATATTGAGGTTAGTGAGCCTGCGTCGATAACTGAGCGAGAGCGTGTCCTTCGAAGACCTTATATATGATAAGCACCCTTAAGAAAAACTACTCCGGCGGTTACACCCTACAAATCCTGCCGACCTTACTCGTATAAATCGATTTACAGTCTGTCTGCGATTTCGTAGATGAGCTGCTCTGTTTTTGGCCAGCCAAGGCATGCATCGGTGATGGATTTTCCGTATACACCGCCGTCAACACTCTGGTTACCGTCTTCAATGTAGCTTTCAACCATAAAGCCTTTTACAAGCTTTTTGATGTCACTGTTGTAGTTGCAGTTGCTTATAACTTCGTTGATGATACGCTTTTGCTGGAAAGGATCCTTTCCGGAATTTGCGTGGTTTGCATCGATGATAACTGCAGGGTTCTTTAAGTCTTTCTTTGTGTAATCCTCGCATAGTCTTACAAGGTCTTCGTAATGATAGTTAGGCATAGGCTGTCCGTGCTTGTTGTTGTAGCCTCGAAGGATGGCATGTGCATAAGGGTTGCCCTGTGAGTGGGTTTCCCAACCACGATAGATAAATGTGTGACCGTGCTGTGCAGCAGTGATAGAATTCATCATAACAGATATATCACCGCTTGATGGATTTTTCATTCCAACAGGTACAGGCAGACCACTGGCGGTAAGTCTGTGCTGCTGGTCTTCAACGGAACGGGCACCTACAGCGATGTAGCCTAATACATCATTTAAGTATTCTGCATTTTCAGGATAGAGCATTTCGTCTGCACAGGAAAAACCTGTTTCCTGGATGACTCTCATGTGGAGCTCTCGTATGGCTACGATACCCTTGAACATATCAGGCTTTTCGTTTGGATCCGGTTGGTGGAGCATACCCTTGTAGCCTTCACCTGTGGTTCTTGGTTTATTGGTATATACTCGTGGAACGATGAAAAGCTTATCCTTTACCTTTTCCTGAACAGGTACAAGTCTTGAAACATAGTCAACTACGCTTTCTTCTTTATCGGCAGAGCAAGGGCCGATAATTAAAAGGAGCTTGTCTGATTTCCCTGAGAGAATATTTTTAATTTCAATATCTCTTTCTTCGACAATTTTTCCAAGACTTCCGGTTAATGGATACATTTCCTTTAATTCTGCAGGTAAAGCAAGTTTTCTTTCAAATATCATATTCATTTTATATTTCCTCCGTTTTAAATAAAATTAGTAATTATATCTTTATATTTAATAGCTTATTAAAATAGCTAATAATTTTTTAAAAAATATTTTAAGCAGTTAAAAATAAGTTTTAATAATTTTTTTTGTGATTATCAAAAGCATCATTAAGTGTATTTGCCGGCTATCTTAACAAGATTACATACTTCGGTAAGACGCTTTTGCATTTCTTTGCCTTCAGGAGTATCTATATTTCCTTCGGCCTCAACATAGAAGTAATATTCCCATGCTTTCTGATGGGACGGACGGCTTCTTAAAACCTTCATGTTAAAACCGTAATCACTTATTACAGAAATTGCTTTTGAAAGAGCACCGGCAACATTGTTTACTGTAAAGATAAGTATAAAATTAATGTGCTTTTCATTTTCCTTGTGTTTCTTGTAATCCCTGCTAAAAACAGCAAATCTTGTGGTGTTATCCGCCATCTCATTTATATTTGCATGAAGGATATCAAGTCCGTAAAGCTCTGCTGTTTCTTTACTTGCGATAGCAGCAAGATGGATATCACCAAGCTTGGAAACCTCTTTGGCAGCCATGGCAGTATTTGGTGCGAGCATTTCTTCAAAGCCGTGTTTTCTTATATAGCCTTCACATTGGGCAAGTGCCTGTGAATGGCTTATTACTTTTTTGATATCACTACTTTTGGCACCTTTTATACCCAATAGATTTTGGGATATCTTATATGGTATGACATCATCTACGATGAGGTCTCCGTTAACCATAAGATCTATAACCTGACCGACCTCGCCGGTATAGCTGTTTTCTATGGGAAGTACGGCATGTAAACATTCGCCGGATAAAACAGCATTGTAAGCTTCCTCAAAGCTTGTATGGGCTATTAAATGATCTTCAGGAAATGTCTTTTTTGCAACGATATGTGCAAAGGCACCTTCGACACCACTATATGCTATTTTGTTTTTTTGATAATTGCTTTCAGATTCCATCTTAACCTCCTTATCGCTTTGCACCGTCATATTATTTAAGAAAACTGTCTTAGTCCTGACAGAGCATGCATAAAAAAACCACCGCTGCTTTTTTGTTATTTAAATCATCAAAAGCAGCGGTGGAAATTATCTTATATATATCAAAGCATTTACTTTGTTATCTATAATTTAAAATCCATCGCGTTAATAAAGAAAAAGAAAAAATTGTTAGTTGCTTTTTTATTAATCATAATTCTAATTTTCCTTTAAACAGATTTAATACGAAAGAAATTATAATTTATGATTAGAAATTTGTCAACTGCCTTTTTTAATGGTATAATGTTTTTTGTTACTATTGGTGTGGCAAAGTTTTATAAAGCATAGTTTTGGGGAGGATAATTCTATGGCGCTTTCTTTAAAGGCTAATGATGGTAAAAAAAATGATGATGTATTAAAAACAAATGAAAATATCGATGCAGATAATCAGCCGGATGATTTTTCCGATCTTGAGATGCCTGCATATAAGCCGGTTGTCATTAGTACAGAAATTCCTGATGTTAATGATATGGTATCCAAAAAGGATAATGATATAGTAGGTATTATAGTTAAGGTGGTTGTTGCTGTAATCATATGTATAGTGGCATTTACCGTAGGAAAAAAAATAATCAAAAAAATATCCGGTGGAGATGATATAACTGATTATGTCAATAAAAGTGAAAATGAGATAGAAAAAGCCTTTGGTGTAGACTTGGTTGATTCTCCGGAAAAGGTATCAAGTGTACATCAGTATTCAAATGGAAGTGTATCTGTCAGTTCAGATGGAGATATCTCGGTAATCTATATAAATGGTGTACAAAAGGGAGTTAAAGTTGACAGTAAAAAATATTCTATGTTTGGAGTAAAGATAGGTGATCCTGCATATAAGATTAATGATAATATCAGATATAATTATTCAGGAACTTTTAATGTACTTAATGATATGATATCAGGAAAATCCACTACGGATTATTATTATAACAGGGATAAAAATGATTGTTTTATAGTAATTATCAATGAAGATTCGGGTAGGGTTGTAAGTATGTCGTATTATAATGATTTTAATTTGATTTCCGAAAATCTAAGCGGACTTGATGATGATTAAAAAAGGGGGCATAAAGCCCCCTTAGCTATTACTGATAGCTTCTTTCTTTATCGATTAAGCCATAAAAACTTATGAGATATAAACCGCTTAAACCTACAAGACCATAAATGATTCTTGTGAAAGCAGTTGCATCACCAAAGATTGCTGAAACTAAATTCCAATCAGCAAATCCTATAAGTCCCCAGTTAATAGCGCCTATAACAACTATTGTTAAGCATAAAATATTTAAAAATTTCATCTTAATTCTCCTTATCATAATTTGTTTTTATTTTGGCTCGCCTTGTATAAGTTCATATTGGAAAAATCAAAGATTTTCATATTCTCTTATACTTTAACATTAATATTTTATAGGGCTCATAAATATATTTCCCAATATTTAAGAAATTATTTATATTTTTTCTTTATTTTTGATTTAAAAATTGATATAATGCTTCTGTGTTTGTTTTAGATAACTTTTAATGACATATACTGGAGGAAAAAAAGATGGGTGGATTCTTTGGAGTAGTTGGAAAGGAAGACTGTGTTTTTGATTTGTTCTTCGGAACAGATTATCACTCTCATTTAGGTACCAGACGTGCAGGTATGGCTGTATATGGAGAAAATGGATTTAAAAAGTCTATTCATAAGATTGAAAATTCGCCATTTAGAACAAAGTTTGATGGTGAAGCAAGCTCCATGCATGGAAATATGGGTATAGGTTGTATATCCGATTATGAAGCGCAGCCGATTCTTATGCGTTCGCATCATGGTTCATTTGCCATAACCACAGTGGGAAAGATAAATAATGCAAAAGAGATAACAGAAGAAATTCTTAAGGGAAATACCCATTTTTTTGAAATGAGCAACGGAGAGATAAATGCAACGGAGCTTGTGGCTGCAATTATCAATCAAAAGGAAAATTTTATAGATGGTATAAAATATGCACAGGAGATTATTGAAGGTTCAATGTCCATGCTTATTCTTACTCCAAAAGGAATATATCTTGCAAGAGATAAGTTCGGAAGAACACCTATAGTTGTAGGAAAAAAAGAAGGAGCAAGATGTGCGGCCTTCGAAGATTTTTCATATTTTAATCTTGGTTATACTACAGAGCGTGAACTTGGACCCGGAGAGATAGCAATAATGACTGCCGACAGCTTAAAAACGCTTGTGGCACCGGGTGATAAGATGAAGATATGTACATTTTTATGGATTTATTATGGATATCCGTCATCTACTTATGAAGGTGTAAGTGTTGAAAAGATGAGATATAATTGTGGTAAGGCACTTGCCAAGAGAGATAATGTAAAACCCGATATAGTAGCCGGTGTTCCTGATTCGGGTACGGCTCATGCTATAGGTTATGCCAATGAGTCAGGTGTACCGTTTTCAAGACCGTTTATTAAATATACACCAACCTGGCCGAGGTCATTTATGCCAACTATTCAGAGCAAGAGAAATCTTATCGCTAAGATGAAACTGATACCTGTTAAGGAGCTTATTAAAGATAAAAGCCTTCTTCTTATCGATGATTCTATAGTAAGAGGAACCCAGATGAGAGAGACTACTGAGTACCTTTTTGAAAATGGTGCAAAAGAAGTACATATAAGACCGGCCTGCCCACCGCTTGTGTTTGGCTGTAAATACCTTAACTTTTCAAGAACCAATTCTGAGATGGAGCTTATTACAAGAGATGTAATAGCTGAACTTGAGGGTGGAGAGGTATCTGATGATGTACTTAGAGAGTATGCCGATTATAATTCTCCAAAATATGATATGATGGTTGAGAAGATTAGAGAAAGATTAAAATTCACTTCGCTCAGATTCCATCGTCTCGATGATATGATAGAATCGGTTGGTATTGATCCGGAAAAGCTTTGTACTTACTGTTGGAGCGGTAAGGAATAGGAGATAGTTATATAATATAAGGTCTGTCAGATAATATCTGCAGACCTTATAAATTACAAAAACAGGTTTAATTTATTAAACTTGTTATAATGTTAATTATTCTATCATTTAAAAAATTTAA
>JAFUGL010000114.1 GCA_017469405.1 Lachnospiraceae bacterium
TTGAGCTTATTGATTTAACAAATCGATGGCACGTTGTGTATCAGCCTTATTCATATACTTTCCGTTTGTAAAAACTAAATTGGTGTGAAGTTATATGAGCAGTACCCGGCACCCACCTTTGTGCGATAAACCGGAATTTATTTTGCGATTACAAGTCCTGCATCGTAGAGGATTTGGGAGAGGTCCTTCATTGTGAAATTTGCCCATGCATCTCCCTGTAGGTCATTTACTGTATCTACCGGTATGGTGGATAGCCAATCCGTACGAAGACTATTATACTGGTCGTTTAGATAATCATTTGTAACAGAATATACATAGCTTGTTTTTATATCTTCGTCATGATCAGAGATGACTGCTATAATTACATAGCCTACCTCACTGTCTATAACACCTGTACAGCCTCCTGCAGAGATTTTATCAAGTGCTTCATTCATTTCATCAGAATATGCTCCTACATATCCATTCATTTCAGAGCAATAATTTTCGATTCCGTATGCTTTGGCCACTTCATTATAATCCTTACCTGAATTAATTTCTTCCGAAGCTTTTTCAGCATTTTCTTTAGCTTCCGCCTTCTTATCATCAGATAATTCTATATAATTGCCATCTGCATCTGTAGCAGGATTTCCATCAGCATCGACCTCTATAGTTGGAAATACCATATAATAAAGCTTTTGGAAATTAAAATCCTTATATGATTCTGTCAGCGCATCCTGAATATCCTGACCCATCTGATTTTTTATATCATTTTCAAACTTCTCAACATAAGTTCTCTCTGTAAAGACTTTTTCAATCACCTCATCAGAGATACCATACTTTTCAAATACTTCTGAAGGGATAACCGACTTAAAATTTTCAATAAGTTTATCTCTCGCTGCAATATCGTCATCATTTAACTCAACATCATTGTGTAAAGCTACATCATATAAAATCTTTGTTTCTCTTGCCAAAGAAAGTGCCTCGTCTTTATATGTCTTTTCATCCTTATCAACCATATCAGGGGTTATTCCATATAATGTAATCTCCTGTATAGCATAAATCATCAATTCATCAAGGTAAACATCATAATCGCCTATAACCAATGCTTTAGTGGATGATGCCTCCTCCTTTGAATAAACCACATCTGACTTATTATCTTTCTTTTTTCCGGAACATCCGAATAACAACGTAGCTGACAATGCAAATGTCAAAGCGCATGCTATTATTCTTTTATTTTTGCGTTTCATATCTTCCTCCAAATTTTATTAATTTTAGCACCTTACACATTCTAATATTTTTATATGTAATCGTCAAGGATTTTCACACTTTCTTCAACAATTTTCCACTTAGTAAAATCAAATAATTTATCATTTATTTTTTAATAAAGTCATATGATTTCAAGCAACAAAAAAGCGCTGCGAAAAGCAGCGCTTTTTTTATTTCTTACTCCTTAACACCACCGAGTGCAACACCGGCGATGATGTACTTTGATAATGCAAAGTAAACAACCAAGAGTGGGAATACTGTTAAAGTAAGTCCTACATATACGAAACCGTAGTCAGTTCTGATTGAGTCTGACTTAAGTCCTGTAATGAACATTGGAAGTGTATACTTTCTGTTATCAGAAATCATCATTGTAGGTGTATACAGGTTATTCCATGATGCTATGAAAGCGAATATTGCCTGTGTAGCCATAGCCGGCTTCATAAGTGGAAGTGCTATCTTATTAAATGTAGCAAACTCTCCCGAACCGTCTATTCTGGCTGCCTCTATGATCTCTACTGAAAGAGCACTGGACATGTACTGCTTCATGAAGTAAACAGTAGATGGTGCTGCGATAGCAGGGATTATAAGTGGCCAGTAAGTATTATATAAGTTGATCTTGATCATTAAGTTCATGAAACCGATGATTGAAACCTGTGCAGGGATCATCATGATTGCCATGATAAATGACCATGCCATATTTCTAAGCTTAAACTGATATACAGTAAGACCGTAAGCAGTAAGTGTAGCAAAGTAAACCTGTAAGATCGTTGCAGGAACAGCAATGATTACACTGTGCCACATAGCCTGCCAAACTGTAGTACCCTTACCTGCAGTTCTCTCAAGCATACCCTTGAAGTTGCTTACGAGCTTGTTGCCAGGTATAAGATGGATACCATGCTTAATTGTGTCTGATGAAAGAGTAGTATTTACTATCATTATATAGAAAGGAAATATACTCATTATACAAAGAAGTACACAGATTACTGTTCTGAATATTTTCTTTGCTCTTATTTTAGATGCGTAGCTAGCATCTATTCCAACCTCTGGTTTTGCTGCCATTATCTACGCACCCCCTATCTAATTACAGCATGCTTCTGCTTTGGTTGTTTTTCACGAGTAACAACAAAGAAGATTAAGCTTATTATTAAAGTAACGATAAACAAGATAACTGATATAGCGGCTGCCTTACCATAGTCAGGGTTAGAGGAACTTGCATACTCTCTAATCTGCATTGTAACCGTATGGGATACACGGTCAGGCTGACCTATACCTGTATTTGTAACATTGAAAAGTGATGGTATATCATACATCTGAAGACCACCGATTGCTGATGTAACAAGTGAGAACTCAAGGATTGGTCTAAGCAGCGGTAATGTAATGCTGAAGAACTGCTGCTTTCCACTTGCACCGTCAACCATGGCAGCTTCATAAAGTGATGGATTGATACCAAGTATACCTGCTATAAGGATTATCATAGAGTTACCATACCACATCCAGAACTGCATAAATGCGATAATACCGATTGTTGCAGTCTTACTCTCCATGAAGTTGTACTTTTCAGGGATAACGTGCATATTTCTAAGTAAGATGGTAACAGGACCCTGGTTAGCAAATAAGTTGTAGAACAATACGGCAATAGATGAAGCAGTGATGATATTAGGTAAGAACATCAATACCTTAAATGCGCCCTGTCCCTTTAATTTAACAACAGTATCTGTAAACCATGCTGCTAAAAGTAAAGCTAAAAGAATCTGAGGGATAAAGTTAATTATCCAGATGATCAATGTATTCTTGATAGAATTCATTGGCAATGTGTTAAACCAAACCTTCTGGCCGGTCTTGAAGTCTGTCTTTGTTAACATAGCCATGTAGTTATCAAAGCCACAGAACTTTGGAGTGTTCCATTTTCCGTCTTTCATTCTGTATTCAACAAAGCTAAGATAGAAAGTGTATATCAATGGATATAACTGGAATAATAAGAACACTAAGAAGAATGGAGCAATGAATATATATCCATATTTTCCATATTCGACTGTCTTTCTTTTCATGATTTCACTTCCCCAACCTTATTATTTTTTGTAACTGAATAAACATATCTTTCACGTATCCCCCGTTAGACATTTTATAAAGTACCCATGTCTCAAAATATGTTATTTATATTAAATTTTCAAAATATGTATAAATAAAAAATGGGATTTGGCATGTATACTTTATAAAATGCCCAACAGTGGTAATATGTTTTTTTAAATTATGCACCGGACATACATCCGGTGCATAACCATTAAATTTTATAGCTTTTTTAAGTTGTTAGGTAAACTATAGATTACTCGATAGTGATATCTGAGTAAGCGTTAGCAACCTGCTCCTTGATGTTAGCGATAGCGTCATCAACTGACTGACCCTCTGCCCAGAAAGTTGAAGCTGCTGAATCAAGGTATCCGTTGAATGTAGCATCATATGATGTAGCATACTGAAGTGAAATTCCCTTAGCTGCCTCATCCCAAGCCTCAAGTGGGTTCTGTCCACCAAGGATAGGGTTTGAACCTACGCCATCAGCGATAAGCTTCTGAACTGCTGCCTGGTTGTTAGGGAAATCATAATCATCTGCATATAAGTCATAAGCTACGTCCTCATCACAGCAAAGAGTGTAAAGAACGAGTGCTGCAAGTTCCTTGTTAGGACACTTGTCAGTGATTACTAAGTAAGTACCACCCCAGTGGAAAGATACAGGACCTGTACATACATTCCACATACCGTGTGAATCTTCAGCGATACACCACTGAACGAACCAAGTACATCCGAAGTAACCGAATACATCACCTGAAGACATGTTTGCAGTCCACTCTGAAGACCACATAGCTGACTTAAGTGAGTAGTCATTGTCATAAATCTTCTTTGAAGTCTCTAAGTAATCAGTAATGCATGAGTCGATGTTAAGAGTATCATCCTTTACCCAAGGTGACTTCTTCTGATCGATGAATGCATACTTAAGATCATCTGGACCAGATACGATGTACTTGCCAGCTGCCTTAAGAGTTTCAGCTGTCTCAAGGAATGTATCCCAATCCTTTACAAGAGCCTGAACCTCATCTGGAGTTGAAGCGCCAAGAACGTCCTCAGCGATGTCAGTTCTGTAAACGAAACATCCTGCTGGAGCCTGCCAACCCATAGCCTTGAGCTCGCCGTCGATAGTTGCATAATCAATTGTGAACTGGTAAGCATTCTTGTACATATCAAGAGTTAAACCAGCATCTGTTACAGGAATTGCCCAATCCTGCTGTGCAAAGTAAAGAGCTACGTCATTATCTGCAGCAACGATTGAAGGTACATTGTCATCATTTGCATTGATTGCATTCTGAATACCAGTCTTGTACTCTTCACCTGTACCTGAAACATCGAGGTTCTCATAGATAACTAAGTCTGATAACTCAGGATACTTAGTTCTGAAGTGAGAATCAATTCTGCTTCCTAACTCTTCATTCCATGAGTAAACATGAATAGCCTCGCCATCTGCTGATGGGATAGTGATTGCAACATCTGATGAATCAGTATCAGTTGCCTCAGTATCCTGATCGTCAGCCTCAGTATCAGCTGCCTCAGTGTCTTCTGCCTCTGTTGCCTTCTCTGTAGTAGTCTCCTTGTCCTCATCCTTACCACAAGCTACGAGTGAAAGACCCATTGCAAGTGCTAAAGAAAGTGCCATTGCTTTTTTGAATTTTTTCACAAAAAAACCCTCCTTTTATAATATGTGTGTTTCCCTTTGCTCAATCCGAACCCAAAAGACATATAACACAAAAGACTGGTACAGTTAGCCTAAATATGTATACTCCTAAAGGTCTTCATAAGAAAGGAGTTACTATTGAACCTATATAATAATCAGTCAAAGACTGTCGGTTCCTAAACATTATAAAATCGCAGATTTCCCTTGCGACTAAACTGATTATAGGACATATTAAACAATTTTGCAAGTATTTTTTTAATTTTTCTTTGTGCATTTGTACATAATGTCCATAATTTGCATATATTTGGCAAATTTTACTACTGTTCTTTTTGCATAAAATCAGCTATCTTAATTGCAAGTTCTTTTGGATTATATGTATATAATCTCGCCGGACCTGACAATTCTTCAAAGGTTACATTATCATATTTAGAAAAGTAATTTCTTGGTTCTTCATTATATGCATTTATATAATCAAAATCCTCATTTACCTTCTTTTGATCATTATAGCTTTCGTTTACATCCTCATTTTCACTTCTATACGGATCCATAATAGGATTGGCATATATCATATATATATCGATTTTTTCAGGGAATCCCTCGGCTGCAACCTTATTGGCGTTATCTACGGTTGCCAGATCTTCATTATACATATCCTCTGTATATCCGCCCTTTGAAACCAAAGCTTCTCTAACCTTCATTTGCATATCCGTATATAAACCAAACTGATTGGCAGGATAAACCGATTTTAAGAGTCTCTGTCCTCCTATTTTACAAAACTTTACCATAAGGTAATCAAAGAATCCGCAATATTCATCCTGAGTAATAGATGCAAACTGTTCAGGATATGTTACATTTATTCCTATTATAGATTTTATTTCATCAGGATATTTATTAACCCAATGAAAAGCTTCTATACTACCTGTTCCAATAGGCACAAGTGTAAGCTTTTCTTCTATACCGACAGCTTTAAGAGCAGCTCTTGAATCTTCAAGAATAGTATCTATGTCACGTGGTTTGCCGCTTACCTCGCTAAAACCATAGCCACTTCGTTCAATAAGAACAAGCCTGTAATCATCTTTTAGTTCATCAAACAAAGGCTGCAAAGCTATAGAATCGTCAACTATTGTGGTGCTGTGCATAAATACCAATGTATCTTCTGACTCATCATTTCCATATACATATACGTGCATTTTGTATCCGTCTACATCCACAAGCTGTCCCGGAGCAACAAGATAAGTTTTTTCATTTTTAAGCTTACTTTTATGATTTGCATATATTAGCAGAAGCAATAATCCGTTAATAAATGCAGTTGCAATCATAAAAATAATAAAAATCTTGAAAAATTTATTCAAAAATCTCCTGAGCTTTGTACGTGCACTTACTTTTTCTTTTACACGTGTATCTATTTTTCTGAACTTTATATTTTTTAAATCCTTAGCCATAATGTAAATTTCTCCTATATTATTAAGTAAAAGCAGCAAATGTTACGCTGTTTTGTGCCAATCATTTTTTAAAAACACATATAATAATATAATAGAGTTTTTTTAATAAGTAAATATTAAATTATATTTTTCTTTTTTTTGGATTATTCTTATGATAGAATAACTTATCAGATACAGTTACGTTTTTAGGTAATATTTCCTTATTTATATAGTGTCACCAATCAAGGGGAATAGTCACCCAAGCAAAACAATAATTATAAGGGGAAAAGAAAAAATAATCATATAGGAGTATAATAATATGAAGCAATATGCAGATGATTTCAATGCAAAAAAAGCAGATGAAAATCATATTGAAGAAACTGATTATGCTGATTCAAAAGAAAAATCGAATGCAAAAGATGAAACAGCGTCAAATGATGCATCTAACGAAAAAGCCGAATCAGATGATTCAGAAAAAGAGAAAAAAGTTGAAAAATCATTAACCGCAGAGGATAATCTTGAGCTTCACAGTTTATCCCGTAAGGAAAGAAATAAAGCAAAGCGCGAAAAATACAGACAAACAACTGCAAAGATGAATCGAAAAGAAAAGATAAACTATTTCTTTTACTACTTTAAAGTTCCTATTCTCGTAAGTATTGCTGCAATTGTCGGCGTGACATTTATAACCATCAGTCTCTACAGGAACACAAGACCTGTTGCAATTTCATTCGCACTCTTAAACAGTCCGTCAATAGAATATCTTACCAAGGACGATTTCAAGGGATACATGGATTATTATGATATGCCGTCTTCTTACAGAATGATAGATTTTTATTCAAATAAAGCGGATATTGATATATACGAAGATTATTATTCTAAAAATCCTGATGACGCATTATATGCCCAATTTCCGTCTCTTTGCTACAATGATTATTTTGATGTAATCATTTCTGACAAAACAGGCATAGAATATTGTGGAAAAATGTCTCTAATTATACCATTGGAAGACTCTCTTGATTTGAGTATGAGTAAATATATAAATGACAACTGTCCGGAAAGAATTATATCCGTAAACAATGTAAACGACGATATGACTCCTTATGCCATAGACATAAGCGGAACCGAATTTGCCATAAGCCTTGGACTTGACTATGACGACGTATACATTGCCCTTCCGGGACAATCCGCACGAAACATCGCAAATTCAAAACGTCTGCTCAACTATATATTTGATGCGGGATTGATAAACTAAATTCCGGTTTATCGCACATATGTGGGTGACGGGTACTGCTAATATAACTTCACACCAATTTAGTTTTTACTAACGGAAAGTATATGAAAAGGCTGATACACAACTTGCCATCGATTTGTTAAATCAATAAGCTCAAA
>JAFUGL010000115.1 GCA_017469405.1 Lachnospiraceae bacterium
TAATGTTTTGGAGCCCTCTGGATTTACACTACTCTCAAACCATCAATAGAGAGTAAATGTATAAATTCCTGTTTTGGAGCCCTCTGGATTTACACTACTCTCAAACGGTGTCACAACGGCGGTACAGATGATGCAAGTTTTGGAGCCCTCTGGATTTACACTACTCTCAAACCCGCAACGTACTTAAAAGAGCCGGAATCTGGTTTTGGAGCCCTCTGGATTTACACTACTCTCAAACCCTTGCTTTTGACTTCCCCACGCTCTTTTTGTTTTGGAGCCCTCTGGATTTACACTACTCTCAAACCTCAAATCTCATATTTGAGATAATCAACCCTACAAAGCTGACGCATAAACCCAAATTCGTTATATTCTCCATAACAGTTATATAATACATAAATCTTTGTCAATAATCAATCTCCTTATACCACTTAATTTTATTGTTTCAACTCCATCTATAAGTAAAACATTATATTTATATGCGTTAACAGTATCAATAAAACTCTGCAAATCTTTATGTTCAAAAAACAAACTCATATTAACAAATACAAAAAGTTTTTCCCCTAGCAAATCTTGTACAATAGACATATAATTTATAACTCTTTCAACATCATTGATACTATCATCGCAGATATTTATACCACACATCTTAATAAGTGATGCAGCATTTATTCCATGATATTCAAAAGAATATGGAAAAAAATCCGATAAATCATTTACATATCTTTCTATTTCAGATAAAAGTAACATAGTTTTATTATAATATATTTCATTTACCGCTTCTTTTTCTAGCAATCCATTTATCTTTGTTAATAACCTTTTTTCATTTATTTCAAATGGAACAAATGTTGTTATGAGTTCAACCATTTTTTGAATTTTCATTATTTCATTATCTTTAGATAATACAATATCTCCATCTTCTCCATTAATTTGACTATATAATTTTTTCAAAAAATCAAGCATTAATTTTTGATTTTCTATTACAAGTGATAATACTTCCCCTTCATTAAATTCTAATGTTTCCTGAAATAATTCCGATACTAATTTCACAATATAACCAGCCTTTCATCCGTATCAATCACATTACTTACAAACTCTCCGGATATATTAACCATTCCGGCAAATTGTTTTTCTGTAATTACTATAGCCTGAACTAATCCATCAGATGGTTTATTACGCTTTAGAGTGTCAACAACCGATTTTTCAACAGTTTTATTCAAAACCATTCTTGTATATACTGACTCTTGCATCATAACAAAACCATTTTGAATAAGCATTTTTCTGAATCGTCTGTATTCTCTTTTATCTTTATCTGTAACTGTTGGCAGATCAAAAAATACCAATACTCTCATAAATCTATATGTCATATCTCCACAAATTTTATCAGTTCAGGATTTTCCTCACTAATGGCATCAAATACACTTTTAGTATATAATTTGATTGCATTTAATAAGGTTTGCTCCTGTCCCCTTACTATGTAACTCTTGTTCAGAACATTAACAAGAGTATGTTTTTCTTCAGTTCCAAAATCTTTATATTCATTATTAATTATTTCAGCATCTATAATAATTCTAAATGGTTCCATAAGATCACAGCTTAAATTAAAATGATTATATTGATTATCATGCGCCAAGCCGAGTTGAGTCAAATATCCACCTGCAACAACCTCACGATTAAATGCCGAGAGAATCAATGCATATCCATAATTCAGAGCACTATTAATACAGTTTTCTTCATCACTTCTAGTAAAACTCATACCAAATAAAGCATTAAAATATACTTTAGCCGCATGCCCTTCTCTGTTTGATATATCACCGGACTTTATTTCCGATGTGTATCCTATAAGCATATTAGATTCTTGAATCTTACCAATTCGTTGAAGGAGTTTAGCTTGATTTAATATTTTTTCACGTACTATATATGTCCATACAAGCTGTTTTATATCATTATTCCACTCAATCTGTTGTTTAATTTTCAAAGAATCATTATGCGCACCATAATACGGGATCAATTCAGCTTGAGGATTTCTCTTTCCGTCACATAATATTACTTTAATTTTTCTGTCAAGCAACTCTGACAATAGATATCCTGTCATTGATATAGCATTATTTTCCAAAATTAGTACTGCCATCTCATCAATCAAAACTCTTTTTATCTCTTCGCCTCTTACAACCATGTAATTCATACTATAATCAAGCTTACATCTTTGTGAGATAACTACAACACGCCAACTCATTCAAACAACTCCATAAGGTTACAGGAAATGTTCTCATGTAAACCAGCAGGTGAAATGTCTATTATACGAATATTTTTATAAACACAAGATGAAAGATTTGCACCTAAAAACATTGCACCACTCTGTTTACTACCACCAATTAATTTTAAATCACATCCTCCGGCTCTTCCAGACTTTAATAAATTAATACAATTTAACAAAATAGTTATTTGCTCATCAAAACTTAGTTCAACAAATTTTTCTCTTCCAGAATCCATAATAGCTACCTGATTATTTGGCATATATTTAAAATAATTTGTATTTAATTTATCTTTAAGATTATCATATAGATTAATATTTTTTTCATTTGATAAGCCATCATTTTCTGAATCATGTTTAAAATTTTTATTTATCTTTTTTTTCTCAAAATAATTTTCTATTTTTTTAATATAACCTACTAAAGTACTATTTATTTTTAAACTATCCGCACTTGTTATACTTAATTGTTTTCCTCCGCCTGCCTTTCCATTCACCCACACCTTATAACCATCAAGAGAAAGAACTGTCTTTATCTTTATTACTCTTTTTCCAAATGGAAGCTCGACATTTTCAATCTTTTTAGTATTCATTCCTGTAAGAACATTCGTTATATACTCAATAGCAAAATTATCATCATTTAAGAATTTTTCGCTTACCATAAGTTCCACCGGAACAAATGATACCTCTTTTTTACCTCCTCTGATATATCTAGCTATAACAAAGAAACTTGCTGCTGCCTTGTTATATCCACCATATCTATCTATATCCATACCTTTTTTAATTTGAATCTGTCCTTGTCCTTTCTTTACAGGCATTTGGTCAAACAATCCACCCTTCTGACAATATGCATACCTTGTAAGATGGATATTATTCTTTTCATATGTATTCTTTACAGTCTGTAAATCCTTATTGCTATCCCATATAAGTCTATCTCCGATTTTTACATCATGACCAAATAAAACTTTTGTCTTCATGCTGTACTTTTCATTTACATTAAACCACTTCTTTGTAAATCTTTCATTATATACATTTCCGGCAACAACATTTAAATATGCATCCTTGGCATGATGCAAATCATTTATAATTCTTGACTTTGGAGCAAGCTTAAAATCCTGTTTAAAATCTGATGCGAGCTTTGCTTTTACATATACAATCTCCGTATCAGGATACATATTATTTAATAATTGTGTTACTGCTTTCATTGACTGTCTTGTTTCCACCAACTGCCTATTTATAAAGCCTAATTTTTCCGATTCAGTAAATGGGGTAGGCCTTGTTAATCTGGAAAACTTTTCTTTAGTAATAAGGTTATTATCTGCCAGCATTTTCCAATATAAGTGCATTTTTTTTCTTACATCTGAACTTATTGGATAAATATCTTGCTTAATCGCATTACAATTTGAATCTACTAAAACCTTATTATTTATAATACTATCATCTTTTACCATGCTCTGTGGATAAATATGATCAATATTATAATCTCCTGTCTTGATTTTAGTTATATCTATAGACTTACCACAATACATACATTTTCCAAGCTGGAGATAGTACAAAAACAACGCATCACTCTGAAGCTTATTATTGGCTGTATCACCCATATCTTCAAGTTGACGTTCCAATTCCTTTGTATCTTCTTCCACATTTTTATATAGTTCCAGAATTTGATCCTTTCTAGTAACTGATCTTTTCTTCTTTTCATCCTCCTGACGTGCCATCTCAACAAATATCTTTTTAGGAGCATATCCTATAGCTGATACAACATCTTTTACGACTGCCAAGGTTCTCGTAACAGGTCGTTTAACAGCATTTGAAATTCCAAGTTCTTCCATTTGATCATTTAATGAAAGCTTATGTTCTATATAGTACTCTTGACGTTTTTTATTTATCTCCTCCATAAAAGTATATCTATCGGATAAAAGCTGCATAAGATTGTCATTTGTTTCCCACAGGAAATGCATTATTGTTCCTATTTCACCCGTTTCCTTACTTGCTCCTTCCAATCCATTAAGTAAACTTTTTGACAATCTTCCGAAATCTTTATATTTAAGTTTTGAAACATATTTATAATCATCCTCACTTAATTGTGGAAATTCTTTCTTTAACCACTTTTTGAATCTTGTTTTATCTTCAGCATAAGTACTTCTTGATATTATAGCTTCAACATCATCTGTCGTAAGTTCATTTTTTTCAAGTAAATGCCTGAAATCATACCTTGATTTAAGAGATGATTTGACTGTAATATCAATACCAGACATTTCATCATCTTTTTGCATATATCCATTGCTGATAAGATATTCTTTAATTGCTTTTACGGATACTTTAGCCTTTTTACAAAACAATTCATTATATATTCCTTGTTTTGCCTCAACAGATATTTCCGTGTTATTCACCTTAATGTTATTGATCTCATTAAGAACCATATACTTTGTATAAAGAAGTGACCATTTAGGAAGAACATCAGCACCTGGAATATATGTGCATGAATTGGTCATTCTGTCAATAAATGCATTTTCACTTGCATCCAAATCAACCTTTTCCTCAAAGTTCCAAGGGTATATCTTACCATCTGCTTTTCTCCTAATCCAAGCATATGGCGAATTTTCATCATTTCTGAGTGGTCCGACATAATAAGGAATTCTAAAAGTAAACACGGATATTATTTTTTCTAAATTACTATATCCATCCTTATCCTTTTCTTCTAAAAATGGATAATGTTTTTTAGCATTTTCAAGAATCCTATTTAATTCAACATAATATACTTGATATGGAATTACACGATTATCAGAATTAACCTGTTTTGGCAGGAAATTTCCTGAACCTATTCTATCCACCATATCTTCAAAAAAGCTCAAATCATTTTCATTATCAAAATTATAATTTTCCTTTTTATCTAGTTTTAACGTTTTCTTCAGATACGAATAAAAATCTTCTTTTGAAGCCTTTCCTTTAGGTAAATCATTTTCATCCTTTACAGATTTAAGATTATATGAATATGCCGTATAATTATAAATATCCTTACTTGCTAATCTAAATATATCATTATATTTATCAGGCGCATATTTTCTCACAAATTCTTTTAATTCCTTTAAATCCTTTTTATGCTGTTCATATACTTTGACCTTTGATTCCGATATATATGTACTACCTGACAAAATATCCGATAAAACACTCCAATCGTACATTGATGAAAGTTTAGCAATTATGTCTGCATGAAAATCCTCAAGCTGTGGCAATACCACTTCCCTCTCATCGCTATTGCTTATTGTGATTTTCAAATCATCCTCATATTCAGAATTTCTAAAAAGCTTATTACACTGGACACTTGTCCCTGCTATAAAATCTATCAAAAGTTTTCTGTCAATAAAATAATCCTCATCTGAAGGTATTTTCTCACCATATAACAGTTTCTTTAATTCATTACGCTTTGCATTTTTTCCATGCATTTTAAGGACTTTACCCAGCTCATCCGGATTAATACTTTCCCATGGCTTTGATGAAACAGCATCATCTTCATCACTAAAAAGTGCCATAAATTCATCATAAATCTTTCTAAAATCCAAAACTTTATCTACACTATCAGTACCCACTTCACTTAAGAAATGTCCCCTATGTGCAACGAGCCAGTCAATTGCAATATTTATCAATCTTATATCAAACTTTGTCTTTTCATCATTCATCAATGAACATATAAGATGATGAATTGTAGGATAATCTTTATAATACTGTTTCTCATCGTATTCCTGCTTATTAAAATAAAGATAAAGATCACCTTTATTTGATTTATCTTCAGGGTATAATGCGCTTTCCATTTTTCTAATATAAAAATTCGGATCGACCTTTGCAACTTCTGGAGCAAATATCTCATCAACAAGTTTTACCCTCTGTTGTCTTCTGTCCAATCTTCTTCTAGCAGTTCTAAATCCTCTTCTTTCTGCACACTGATTAGCCGCATCAAAAAGGTGAGATCCCCACATTGGTTCTCCTTTAAACTTTACAAGATTATATCTTTGATCTGTTACTGCATAGCCTACAGAATCTGTTCCTATATCAAGTCCAAGAAAATACTCTCCATTAAAATTCATATTGACATTCCTCCATCATACTGTTATTCTTATAAATGAATCCAGAGCCCTCTGGATTTACACTACGAGTTCAAATAAAAATTATTTCAAATCGCCGCTTTGTCGGCCGCACAGTGTGTGCATTAAGAAAAGTCCGAGAGGACTTTTTCTTTTTATTCATCATTGTATAATTTAAATCTCTCATTTAACATATCCTTCATATTTTTTACAACTTCTTCAGGTTCAACAATTTTTACATTATCACCCAATGCCAATATCCATCCTAAAAATTGTTCACTTACTGCAACTTCAACTTCAGTTTCAAAAAAAATATTATTGATTTTATCAATTTCTATATCTGTTCCAAACCTATCGATAATTACACCAACAAATGAATTTTTAACTCTTAATCTGACTCTTTTTTCTTCACCATCAAACATTCCAAAAATTCTATTAGTATATTTTGCAATGTCAAATTTATAAAAATCATCCTTACCGAATCTTTTATTATCTGAAAGCTTTAAATTTACAATCTTGTCAACACGATAATGTCTTATCGCTTTTAAATCTTCATCATATCCAACAAGATAATAATTTTCACTATCCCAAGATAATGCCCACGGACTTACATCATATATTTTTCCGTTATGTCTTAATTCCTTTTCTTTATTTATATTCCACTGAAAATATTGAAAATTAACTCTTGCATCTGAATTAATTGCCATATGAATCAAATCAACATTATAATAGATTCTTTCGTTTTCTGATTTTACACGTCCGGAAACAAAAACCTGTCTTTGTAATTGTTCTGCTTCATATTTACTTGTCAGCTTTTCTATTTTGTTAATTAATGATTGTGATTTCTTTTTTGTGATAAATCTTGATGATTGGACCAAATCGACAAGCAATTTTAATTCAGGAAGTTCGAAATCCCGATTACCTATATGATATAAAATTTGTCGTCCATCATGCTCCTGATATATGTCAACCCCAAATCTTTTTAATAAGCTTATATCACTATACAAGGTTTTACGTTCTATCTTGATTCCAACTTCTGACAAATACTTTATTATATCCGAACTCTTAATACCATGTTCGTCATCAGTATTTTCTAACAAAAATTTTAAAAGATATAACAGTTTTAATTTCTGAATAGAATTATCTTCCATTTTTTTCCTTCCTTTAAATGATAATTCTATATTACCAAAATTATTCATTTTTGTACACTATTAAAATAAAGGTTTAAAAATATTGTCCATTAAATTGGACTATATTTTTAAACCTTTACAATCTCTAATATAACAAAATCAGTTTCTACCTCACAACCACCCGGTTCTTTCCACCCGCCTTTGCATCATAAAGGGCTGCGTCTACTCTCATAGTAAGTGAGTCTGACTTTTCGCCGTTTATGTACTCGGTAACACCGAGGCTCATGGTCTGGTGTCCGGCAAGTGGGAACTCCTTGTCAGAGAAGTTCTTTAATAAGTTCTCTGCGATTTCACTTGCTTTATCAACTGCTATCTGTGGCAAAAGAATCATGAATTCTTCTCCGCCCCAGCGTCCGATATCGCCTTCTACCTCACATTGCTTTAATGTATCCCTAAGGACATTTGCTAGTCCGATAAGGACATTATCACCTTCCTTATGTCCGTATGTATCGTTAACCTTTTTGAAATCGTCAAGATCCATCATGATAAGACTCATCTTCTCGTCGTTATCAGCATTATCTCTTACACATGCGCTGATTCTTCGCTGTATCTCACCACGGTTAAAAAGCTTGGTCATGGCATCTGAAATCGCAGCTATCTCAAGCTTTCTGTTGGCCTCCTCCATCTCGGCGGTTGCTGCATTGATAAATGTGGTAAGTCGCTTGATCATATTGATCTTACCGCTCTTTTCCTCCTCGGAGAGCATATGATAAACTTCTCTGTCCTCATCTATATCACCCTCACGCATAGCAGCTACAACCAAGGTTACATTGTGCTGGTTTACGAATTCTCCGGTTCTTAAGAATTCTCCTGAAGTAAAGAATCCTACTGTTGGAGCAATTGCCTCAAATGGCATGGTCTCTCTTCCTACATCTTCCGGACCCCAGTACATAAGTCATGCGGCACAGGAAAATACATCTATAACATCCGGCTGAAAATCTGCCACGGCTATACTTTCTGCCTTTACACTGTCTATGATTACCTCCGGATCACCGTAAGCAAGCTTGGCGCTTACATTTTCATCTACAGCCGAGGTCAGATTAAGGGAACCGTCCTCATTGCTCGATGCAGGCGCACGAAGTATATCTATACCGTTATGCTTGTAAAATATAGGGAACTCCAGAGAGTTCTCAAAGAAATTCTCATCATTATTTATGTGAAGATATTTATAATACACATCAAATGCAGGCTGACCGTCCAACTCATAAAGTCTTGAGTCCTGTGCCTTCGTTACTGTAAACTCACGTCCCAAAGGTTTCCATCCGGTGATATGCATGGTAACCATGTGGAAATCATCTCCGCCAGTCATAAGAAGAACAACGCCCTGGGTTGTCATCTCGTGTCCCTTGGAAAATACAAAGCCGTTATTGGCATTTAAATCCGGACTATATGCACCTCCTCCAAAGATGCAGACATCATCTCTGCAGTCAGTAAAGGATTCACAGAATTTTGTCATGGATATACCATTTATGGTAGTCAAAAGTTCAACGGATTTTACCCATGGATTCTCATCTATATATCTTTTTAAACGCTGTCCTACCTCATGTGAATTTTCCTCAAGAGGAAGTTGAAATACCTTATATTGCGTATCAGGGTATTCAAACATAGTACAGGAAACACAGATGTCGCTCTGTCCCTTGTCACCCGATACGATATTTCCGCTTGTAGTACATCCTATATAATCTGCATCCGGAAAATATTTTTCCAGATAATCACATACTGTTTTGATACGGTCTCTGTCTACTGTTTCACAATATATATGAAACAACATCCCCTGCGCCATCTGGCGTCTTTCCCATGCTCTCAACTTTTCAAGCTCTCGTACAAATAACTTTTCGTTGCTATATTCAAATTGGAATCTTCTCATGCTGTAAATATCCTCCATCAGTAAAAAGCCTTAACATATATAATCTATTTTATATAGCAAAATACATATATAGAATACATCATTTCGACAAAATTATCAATTAGTATATATTTTATCTACCCAAACATCTCATCAGAGGTCTCAATTCCTGCCCTTGCCGAAGTAGCATCAGTTATCTCCTTTATAATACCTTCTGCCTCACTCTTTTTTAGATTAACCTTCATCATCACATCATCCGCATATACAGTATCCAGTATCTTAACATCATGATTACCGAGTATGTACTGTATCTTGCCCATATCGGTATAATTTGTCCTTATTTCCGTAGGTATCAAAAGTTCTATCAGCTTGGTTTCACAATTTGCCAGTGCTGCTTTGGCAGCATCCGTGTATGCTCTTACAAGCCCTCCGGTTCCAAGAAGAGTTCCACCAAAGTATCTCGTTACTACTATGCATATATTGTGTATCTTAGAGGATGTAATCACTTCAAGTATAGGCTTACCTGCCGTGCCCTGAGGCTCCCCGTCATCAGAAAATCGAAGCAAGGGCATATCCGCACCTACCGAAAATGCAAAGCAGTTATGTCTTGCATCGTAGTGCTTCTTTTTTACCTCCTCGATAAAAGCATAGGCTTCTTCTTCTGAAACAACCGGTTTTATCTGACCAATAAATCTTGATTTTTTTTCAACAATCTCTCCCTCACCACCGCGAAGAAGATTTATATAACTTTCCGTCATGCAGCTTTCCCTCATATAAAATCCACATTATAACTAAAAACATTTTATAATTAACTTTTATAAACTATCATACTAACTTTACTACTATATAATCAAAACTGCACACTTGCCCAATTGACCGATGGCAGTGTGCAGTCATATAGTCCATATTATTTACTGTTAAGCAAATCCTTAAGCTCGCTCATAAATGTATTGGCATCCTTAAACTCTCTGTAAACAGATGCAAATCTTACATAAGCAACCTGATCCAAATCTTTTATTCTGTCCATAACGATTTCACCGATGTGCTTACTCTCAATCTCCTTAACCTCCAGACTGAAAATCTTATTTTCAATATCATCTATAGCCTTTTCTATGTCCTGAGCGGATACAGGTCTCTTGTGACAGGAACGCACAATTCCGGATTCAATCTTTGAACGGTCATAGGTTTCTCTGTTCTTATCCTTTTTAATTACAATAAGAGGAATTGTCTCAACCTTTTCGTAAGTGGTAAATCTCTTGCCACACTCATCACACTGCCTTCTTCTTCTGATAGCCTGATTGTCATCAGCCGGTCTTGAATCAATTACTCTTGTGTTATCGTCTCCGCAAAATGGACATCTCATTAGTTTTTACCTCATTTTCTTTTTATTTATCTTTTATCCGGGAACTATTCTTTACTCCCGAAAAAATCAATTCATTTTACATCTTCTACAGTCTGTCATGCATCTTATGTATATCACAGGCATTGATATCCACAAGTACTATATCAGGTCCGATTCTTACTATATCGCAAAATCTTATATAATACTCGGAGCAGCCTCCGAAGCACGACAAAAATTTACCCGTCACAGGTACAATTATAGCAGTAATCTTACCGGTTTTGCAATCAAATTCTACATCTGCCACATAGCCAAGTCTTTTACAATCCTTACAATTAATAACTTCTTTTTCTTTTAATTCCAGAAATCTCATAACAAAAACCCGTTTTTGTTATTATATTCATGCTTAGAAAAATTGTTTTATTATAAAATCAATTCAGATAATAAACTAAACGTACATCAACAATTGCAACATTTATATATACATTTTTCATCTATTCATTAATCTGCTCTTCATCATTTTGCTCTGATTCTTTCAAGACATCTTCAACTTCTGCATAATAAAGTTTTCCTTCCTCGTCAAATCTCACATATCCGTACGGTTCACAATATGTATTGATTCGTTCAAGCATATCAGCTTTTCTTTCGCCATCAAGATACACCGGATGAAAATCATTTGTCTCAATTGTCGAGCTGACACATATAGGAATAACTCTTGCATCAATATATGGTTGAAGTTCCCCATCTATAAATGTAAATGTCTGTTGATAAACCATCGAATTAAAATCAAACGGATGATGACTCGCACCAAAGCAGAAATTACCAAGGCTGTAGCATATTACTTTTCCATTATAACACTCTACTCCCTGAACCACATGCGGATGATTTCCTATGATTAAATCTGCACCCAGATCAACAAACTCATGAGCAAGCTTTATCTGATAATCTGTCGGATAGTATTCCTTTTCCTCACCCCAGTGACAGCATGCAATTATTATATCTACATCTGCCTGTTTAAGTTCTTCTATACCATTTCTGATAAAGTTTTCTCTATCAACAGAACCTGACACATGAGAAGACACAAATCCAATCTTATATCCATCATCAGTTTCATAAATAGCCGTCACACTGTTAAATGCCCATAAAAGCCCTGCAGCATCACAAGCAGCTTCAGTATCCTCAAGTCCTTCAACTCCCACATCTCTTGTATGATTGTTGCCAAGAGAACATCCTTCAACTCCGGAATTTGTAAGTATACCGGCATATTCAGGTCTGCCGACTATATAAAATTCCTTATCTGATTCCTCATCCACATATACAGATCTGTCTGTAAGTGTACATTCAAGATTTGCAAGAGTGAAATCATCATTTTCAAAAAGTTCTTTAAAATCCTCTAAGAAATATCCCTCGCCATAATCATCATAATATGCATGAAATGATCCGCCATATCCATGTGTCTGAATCGGTCCGAGTGCACAGTCACCTGTTGCGGTTATTGTAATTGTCCTGACATCCGGCTGTCTTTCGGTGGTTGCTTCCGCATCACTTTCCATAGTATCCGCCATATCATTTAATGCTTCTGTTTCCGCTATGGTATCTGTGACAGCCTCTGATGCAATTTCTGCGTCAGCTTTATTATCCTGATTATTTCTGTCATCTTTTTTTCTACTGCATCCTGATATGATTCCAACCGTTCCAAGAAAAATCATCATGCAAATTATATGTTTTTTTATCCCTGAAGTCATTTTCTAATCTCCAAAAGCGAGTAATAATTCTAAAATCTATCCTTCTTCGCAAGATTGTTTAAATCCTAAGCTTATTTTACATATTAAAAACTTTCTAAAAATCAGCTTATAATCTTAACCGGACACTTTTCCTTACAGGTACCGCAGCCGATACATTTTGCATAATCAACCTTGGCAAGCTTTCCTTCAACATGAATAGCGTCCGCAGGACAGTTTCTCTGGCACATACCACAGCCGATACAGCCAACCTGACATACCTGCTTAACTTCCTTACCGCCGTCTCTTGAATTACACTCAACTATGGCTCCTGCCTCATAAGGAACTATCTCTATTATATGTCTTGGACATACCGCAACACATGCCTCGCAGGCTTTACATTTTTCCTTATCTACTACAGCTATTCCGTCTTCTATATGGATAGCATCAAAAGGACAAACCTTTACACAGCTTCCAAATCCAAGACATCCGTAAGAACATCCTTTAGGTCCGCCTCCCGGTGAATTGGCTGCTATACGGCAATCTTTAGGACCTACGTATTCATAGGCTTCCTTTGCCTTGTTGCAATCACCTTTACATCTTACATTGGCAACCATCTTTTCCACATCGGCATCTCCACCGACTATCTCAGCTATCACTTTAGCTACAGGCTCTCCGCCCACAGGACAGCTTCCCGGTTTTGCCTCACCCTTTGCTATAGCAGCTGCAAGTCCGTCGCAACCCGGAAATCCGCAGGCACCGCAGTTGTTGCCCGGAAGGGCCTCTCTTACCTTAATCTCAGTTTCATCAACCTTTACCTTAAATGCCTCGCTTGCAACACCGAGGAGAATTCCCGCAAGTATGCCGACCACGCCGACAACCGCTGCTGCTATAAGTATTGAATTAATATCCATAACCTAATCCCCCTCCTTATATAAGTCCTGCAAGACCGGCAAATGCAATTGCCATAAGTCCTGCTGATATAAGAACAATCGGTGTCCCTTTAAAGCTTTCCGGAATACTGTCATTCTTATCCAGTTTTTCTCTGATTCCTGCCATAAGGATAAGCGCAACCGCAAATCCTACAGCTGAAAATATTCCATTTATAATCGACTCTAAAATGTTATATCCGCTGTCAACATTGGATATAGCTATACCAAGCACCGCGCAGTTTGTAGTTATAAGAGGAAGGTAAACACCGAGTGCCTTGTAAAGCGCTGGTACCGACTTCTTAAGAAACATTTCAACAAACTGCACCAAAGCAGCTATAACCAATATGAAAACGATTGTATTAAGATACGCTATGTTAAGCGGTTCAAGTATGAAGTAATATATAAGGCTTGTAACGGTTGAGGAGATAGCCATAACAAATATAACTGCTCCTCCCATACCTGCTGCCGTCTTTATCTGCTTGGAAACGCCAAGGAAGGGACATATACCAAGGAACTGAACCAGGATAACATTATTTACAAATGCTGCTGATATTGCCAATAAAATATTATTCATAGCTCTAATCCTCCTCCTTTACTTTTCCTGCACAAAGAACGTTGCCACATCCCGCACAATCATCAAGTCTGCACGCCTTAGGTGTCGTTCCGTTTTTCTTTGCCTTACTGATATTAATCTTATTGATAATGGCAACCACAAAGGCAAGCACAAGAAATGCTCCCGGTGCCATTACAAATATTCCGATAGGCTTATATCCCGAGTAAATCACATGTCCGAATATACTTCCGGTACCAAGGATTTCTCTAATAATACCTATTATTGTAAGTCCTATGGTAAAACCAAGTCCCATACCGATACCATCAAAGGCTGACGGTATAACAGGATTCTTTGAAGCATAGCTTTCTGCACGTCCGAGGATAATACAGTTTACAACGATAAGCGGTATATAAAGACCAAGGCTTGCATTTAAGCTTGGAATATATGCCTTAAGTAAAAACTGAACCACAGTAACAAAGGAAGCTATGATAACTATAAATGCAGGTATTCTTACCTTATCAGGAATGAGTTTTCTTAAAAGCGCAATCATTATATTGCTGAGGGTAAGTATTACCATAGTTGTAAGTCCCATACCAAGTCCGTTTATGGCAGATGTGGTAACCGCAAGTGTCGGACACATACCGAGCATCTGAACAAAGGTAGGATTTTCTTTAATTATTCCGTTATATAATCTCTCTGTATTTTTACCCATCTTACTCACCTCCCAATATGGTTATCAATGCGACTGCGGCATTGATACCGTCCGTAACTGCTGAGGTTGTAATTGTAGCACCTGAGATTGCATCTATCTGATTTTCTACAACTGCACCCGTCTTAGAGTACTCATATCTTGTCTCATGCTTGCCTATAAACTGACTCTTGAACTTATCCTTGTCAGCCTCCATACCAAGTCCCGGACTCTCATCCAAAGCAAGGAAGGCAAGACCGGTTATGGTCGTGTCTGTTCTCATTCCCACAACCATCTGTATATCACCGCCGTAACCATTGTCATTGGTTACAACAACTATAAATCCGATCAGATTCTTATCCGCATCAACCGCATAGCTTATCTCATCTATAGTATCATGCGTAAATCCAAAGCTTTGAATCAGATCATTTACCTGCTTATAATCCAGAGTTTCCTCATCTATGGTTACTATATTATCAGCATCCGGGAATACTTCCTTGTAGGCCTCCTGTTTAGCCTTTTCTTCAGCCTTTTCTATCGGCTCCTTGGTTACGCTGTAAACTGTTCCAAGTATGGCACCCATGATAACGGTAATGAGCATAATGGCACATATCGCCTTAAATATGCCCTTGATATCCTTGCCTTCGGAAGTATCCTTTTTATCTTCTGACTTAGTAGTCTTGACTTCTGCTTTGTCCGACTTTGCTTCAGACTTTTCTGTCTTAGCTTCTGCTTTGTCCGACTTTGCTTCAGACTTTTCTGTCTTAGCTTCTGCTTTGTCTGACTTAGCATCATCCTTAGCATCTGCCTCTTTCTTCTCGTTCTTCTTATCTTCCTTTTTCTTCTTTTTATCCTCTTCGGAAAGTTCCGCTCCCTCACCAAACGCCTTTGGCTTGGTTGCCATCTCGATAAGAGGCACAAGAATGTTTGACATTATGATTGCATAGGAAACACCCTCTGCACCATTTCCAAAGATTCTAAGTACAAATGTCAAAAGTCCGAGTATTATACCATATATTATCTTTCCGACCGGGGTAATCGGAGAAGTAACATAATCAGTAGCCATAAACCATGCACCAAGCATAAGTCCACCACCGCAGATTTCACAAAGAACAAAATTGACTACATCCTTATCCTTTACAACTGCATATATGGTCATGGCAATTGCAAATGTTCCTATGTAAACAAGAGGTATCTTAGGGCTTATAACACGCTTGATAAGAAGATAGCATGCTCCGATAAGAAGTGCCAGAGCAGAAGTCTCACCTATCGTACCACCGGTAAAACCTAAAAACATATCCTTAAGATTTACAGAACTTCCATTTTTAAGAAGAGCAAGAGGTGTAGCTGTTGTAACACCGTCATATACAAATCTTGTCATAGATGCTCCAAAGGACAAAAGCAGGAAACATCTCGCTGCAAGAGCCGGATTCATAAAGTTTTTACCCAAACCTCCAAACAGCTGTTTTACAACTATTATCGCAAAAACCGAGCCAAGAACGCCCATCCATATCGGAAGCTCCGGCGGCAGGTTCATAGCAAGTAAAAGTCCTGTAACAACTGCTGAAAAATCTCCTATTGTAACAGGAAGCTTAAACATTTTTTGATAAATAAATTCTGCAAGCACCGCTGATACTACACAGGCAAGCACAAGCAACGCAGCATGCATGCCAAAAAGATATACACCAAAGGCGGTTGCCGGAACGAGTGCTATCATTACATCCGACATGATATCTGCGGTAGTTGCATCACTTCTCACATGAGGAGAAGCTGATATTTTAAGGTTTAATTCTTTTTCGTCCATCACTTTCTCCTCCTTTTATTTTTTCTTGTTGGCAAGTACTATTTTTCTAGTACCTGCTATCGTCTGTGTCAAATGTCTCTTGGCAGGACATACATATGAGCAGCATCCGCACTCACAGCACTCCATACCATTATTTGCAACAAATTCATCTATAGCTCCTGCCTCTGCAAGATCTGAAAGCATATTAGGCATAACTCGTCCCGGACATACCGATACACAGCGTCCGCATCTTATACATGCACTGCTTTCATACTCTGTAACCTCATCTTTAGTCATGCAAAGTATAGCAGAGGATGATTTTGTTGCCGGAAGGTCAAGGGTATATATCGCCTTACCCATCATAGGTCCGCCGGCAATAATCTTGGCAGGATCTTCCTTAAATCCGCCTGCTGCCTCGACTAGTTCCTTATAGCTTGTACCAAGCTTAACTTTAATATTTACAGGATTTTCTATTGCATCTCCCGTAACAGTAACAAGTCTATCCATAAGCGGCTTTCCTTCTCTTACAGCCTCGCTTATGGCATAAACCGTATCGACATTATGCACTATGCAGCCTGCATCTGCAGGAAGCATCTTTGAATTGATATACCTTCCGGTATTGGCATAGATAAGCTGACGTTCAGCGCCCTCCGGATACTTTGTCTTAAGCTTATTTACGGTTATATCAGGATCATCCGCAAGCTTCTCCTTAAGAAGAGCTATAGCCTTTGGCTTATTGTCCTCAATTCCGATAATTCCCTTAGAACCCGGAAACAGACTAAGTACTATCTTAAGACCATCGATAACCTTATCTGCCTCATCCATAATTCTTCTGTAATCAGAAGTAAGATACGGCTCGCACTCGGAAGCATTGACTATAATTCTGTCAATCTTATCCGGTTCTTTAGGAGAAAGCTTAACATGAGTCGGAAAGCCTGCTCCACCCATACCAACGATACCGGCATCCTTTATGGCTCCGATTATTTCTTCCTTTGAATATTCACTTATCTTCTTGTCGTTTGGGACAAATTCTTTTGATTCATATAGACCATCATTTTGGATAACGATGGATTCTACTTTAGAACCGGAGGATGTAAGTCTTGGTTCAATCACCTTGACTATTCCGGATACAGAAGTATGAATATTGGCTGATACAAATCCGTCTGCCTCGGCTATCAGATCACCTGCCAGCACATGGTCACCTTTTTTCACAATAGCTTTTGCCGGCTTGCCTATATGCTGAGACAATGGATATACTACATCGCCCTTTGGAAGATATTCGATTACATCTTTATCCATAGTGAGTTCTTTGCCCTCATATGGATGAATACCACCCTTAAATGTTAATTTCATCGCATTTACCCCGCAATTAAAATATTTGTAAATATTTTACTACGAAGCAGGGATTTTTACAATAAAAATGTGACATATAGCGTGAGCCTTGACACACTATTTTTCTTACAACATATAGGAGAGGTACTCGCATAGCACGTTGCCACTTAACGCTATGCTAAGCACCTCTCCTATATATTGTCCTAAACTTATGTCAAGGCTCACGCTATATATCAAAAATTTATATTTTTAATAATAATCCCTGCAAGCAGTCCTATAAGAACACCTGCGATTATTCCCGATACGGAAAGAACAGCCATATAATAAAATATCTTTGTATTTTCAATTACGATGGCGGCAACGATAAGCTGTCCAAGATTGTGAGCTACCGCACCGCATACGCTTGTACCTGTTATAGCTAAAAGTTTAAGCTTCCTGACAATAAACATAACAGCGATGCTAAGCAAGGCTCCCGCCATACTGTACATAATCGTAGCCGGATTTCCAAATAAAAGGCCTGAAAGAAGAACTCTTCCGACACTTATAATAATTGCCGGCTTAAGTCCAATCTTAACAAGTGCTATTATCGTAACGATATTGGCTAGTCCAAGCTTTATGCCCGGTATCGCAAAGCTTATCGGCACCAGTGATTCGAGATAGGAAAGCACCATGGCAAGTGCGATAAAAACCCCGCACAGAGCCGTCATGCGTGAAGATGAGATTGTCGGTTTTTCTCTTTTATATTTGTCACTTTTCATAATTCTTCATAATCTTTCATAATTGTGTAATTCTTTCATAATTCTTCATAATCTTTCATAATTCTTCATAGATTATAATATATCTGTTATGTGGTATCCAAATAATTATTCACTACTACTCCGTAATCTCAACCACCAGCTTATGATGAAGGCATATAATTGTCTCTCCA
>JAFUGL010000116.1 GCA_017469405.1 Lachnospiraceae bacterium
CAAGCAGAATTGCGGCAACCATACTTGATATAGCGAAAGAATATTCTTATGGAATTCAATTTGCCAGCTTTTATCTACATGGTGAGCTTGTACCACATATCAGAATGATGAGGACAGGTAAGGAAAGTAACAGCCTTGCAAATTTATTTGGCATGCCTTATGTTGTAACCGGAATGAACAGAGCATTTGATTCGGTTACTTTAAACTATAACTGGCAGGAACTGGGAACACAGGCATTTTCAGTATATTCTAAGACTACGGATTGGATAGATGATGAAAGTGCACGTGTGGCGGTTTCTTCAGTTCTTAGATTTTTGACAAGAATGGGAATTATAAGATATGATTGTCATGGAGGCTATATATCAAGTATAATAAGTGAAGATGAGTTGGTTTCGGTTAAATCAGACAGTTCCGGATTTTTCAGAAAGCTTGCTCAAATAAACACAGAGATTAAAAGGGGCGATTTGATTGCGGAGATAATTAATCCTATGGATGGTAAGATTAAAACTCAGATTATATCCCCGACAGACGGAATTATATTTTTTGTTCAGGATGCTCCTATGGTATTTCAAAATACAGTATGTTATAAAATAATTAAGAGATTGCATCAATAATCAGTACGAAGTTGACTATATGACCAATATGTCTAAATGAAATAATATTTTAATTATAAATAATGACGGAAAGGAAAGATAAAATGAGTAAGGTTAGAAGAATTTACGTCGAGAAAAAGGATGATTATGCAGTAAGAGCAAAGGAGTTAAAACAGCAGTTTAAGGATTACCTTGGAATTAAAACAGATGCTGTAAGAGTTCTTGTACGCTATGATATGGAGGGCGTTTCGGATGAAACCTATGAAAAGGCTAAAGTAACGGTTTTTTCAGAGCCTCCTATTGATATAATTTATGAAGAAAAGTTTGAAATGGGAGCAGATGATAAGTGTTTCTCCATGGAATACCTTCCGGGTCAGTTTGATCAGAGAGCTGATTCTGCAGAACAGTGTGTGAAGCTTCTTAATGAGGATGAAAATCCGCTTATCAAATCCGCTACTACTTATATAATATCAGGCAATATAAATGATGAGCAGTTAGAGGCGATAAAGGAGTATGTTGTAAATCCGGTTGATTCAAGAATTACCGATGAGACAAAGCCTGATACTCTTGTTACTGTATTTGAAGAACCAAAGGATGTTATCATTTTTGAAGGCTTCAAGGATATGGAGGAGGATAAGCTTAATGAGCTTTACGGCTCCCTTGGACTTGCCATGACCTTTAATGATTTCCTTCATATACAAAATTATTATAAAAATGAGGAAAACAGAGACGCTTCCATGACAGAGATAAGGGTTCTTGATACATACTGGTCGGATCATTGTCGTCATACAACATTTTCAACTGAGCTTACCGATGTTAAATTTGATGACGGATATTACAAGGATATTCTTTCAGGTACTTATGATAAATATGTTGGTGCCATGAAGGAAATGTATAAGGATAGAGATGACAAATTCGTCTGCCTTATGGATATAGCACTTATGGCTATGAAGGAATTAAGAAAAGCAGGAAAACTTGAGGACATGGAGGTATCGGATGAGATAAATGCATGTTCTATCGTTGTGCCTGTAACAATAGATGGTAAGGAAGAGGAGTGGCTTGTAAGCTTTAAAAATGAAACCCATAATCATCCTACCGAAATCGAACCGTTTGGTGGTGCGGCTACCTGTCTTGGTGGTGCTATAAGAGATCCGCTTTCAGGACGTTCTTATGTATATCAGGCAATGCGTGTCACAGGTGCTGCCGATCCGACAGTTTCCTTAAAGGATACCATGAAAGGCAAGCTTCCACAGAGGAAAATTGTTAAAGTCGCTGCACAGGGTTACAGCTCATACGGTAACCAGATCGGACTTGCAACAGGTCTTGTAAATGAGATTTATCACCCTGATTATGTGGCAAAGCGTATGGAGATTGGTGCTGTTATGGGTGCTGCTCCAAGAAGATGTGTAAAGAGAATGTCATCTGATCCCGGAGATATAATTATACTTTTAGGCGGACGTACTGGTAGAGACGGCTGTGGTGGTGCAACCGGTTCATCCAAGGCGCATACCGAAAGCTCAATCGAAACCTGCGGAGCTGAGGTACAAAAGGGTAATCCTCCTACAGAAAGAAAGATTCAGAGATTATTCAGACGTGAGGAGGTTGCTTCATTAATTAAGAAATGTAACGATTTTGGTGCAGGTGGTGTATCTGTTGCAATCGGTGAGCTTGCTGATGGATTAAAGGTAGATCTCGACAAGGTACCTAAAAAGTATGCGGGTCTTGACGGAACAGAGCTTGCTATATCAGAGTCACAGGAAAGAATGGCCATAGTTGTAGATCCGAAGGATGTAGATACTATGCTTGCTTACGCTAAGGAAGAAAATCTTGAAGCGGTGCCTGTAGCTGTCGTAACCGAGGAACCAAGACTTGTTCTTAACTGGAGAGGTAAAGATATTGTCAATCTTTCAAGAGCATTTCTTGATACAAACGGTGCTCATCAGGAGACTGAAGTTAAGGTCAATATGCCGGATGAAGCTTCCAAATATTTTGAAGAAACAAAGGATACAAAGGATATAGAAAAGCTTTGGCTTTCAGTACTTTCAGACTTAAATGTCTGCTCACAAAAGGGTCTTGTGGAAATGTTTGATTCATCCATAGGTGCCGGAACTGTAACCATGCCTTATGGTGGTAAATATCAGCTTACACCTACACAGACAATGATTGCAAAGCTCCCTGTTCTTAAGGGTAAGACAGATACAGTTACCATGATGAGCTACGGCTTTGATCCGTATCTTTCAAGCTGGAGCCCTTATCACGGTTCAATATATGCGGTTCTTACATCAGTTGCCAAGATTGCAGCTTCAGGTGGTGATGTAAGCAAGATAAGACTTACCTTCCAGGAGTATTTCAAGAGACTTGGAACAGACCCTTATCGTTGGGGACAGCCTCTTGCAGCACTTCTTGGTGCTTATGATGTACAGATGGGACTTGGTCTTCCTTCTATCGGTGGTAAGGATTCCATGTCAGGAACCTTCAATGATATAGATGTTCCGCCTACACTTTGCTCTTTTGCGGTAGATGTGGCAAGCTATATGAATGTTGTAACTCCTGAGCTTAAAAAGGCAGGAAATATATTGGTTAAATTTAATATTGATAAAGATGAATATGACATACCAAATTATCAGGATGCACTTAACAAGTACGGAAAGCTCTATGAAGCAATTAAAAACGGTTTGATAGAGTCTTCTTATGCAGTCGGCTTTGGTGGTGTTATCGAGGCCGTAAGCAAGATGGCATTTGGTAATAAGCTTGGTGTGGAGATAGAAGAGGCTTACCCGGCTGATAAGCTTTATTCAAAAGATTACGGTTCAATAATCCTTGAGATAAAGGAAGAAAATCTGGATGCTCTTGGAATCCCTTGCATAGTAATCGGTAAGGTTACGGAAGAGCCTGAATTTAGATACGGTGATACTGTAATATCCATGGATGCAGCCCTTTATGCATGGACAGGAAAGCTCGAAAAGGTATTTCCTAATTATTCAAATGTATCACAGGAGGACAAGATTAATGACGAGCTCAAGATAGAAAACGGAATAGTTAAGTCTTCAATCTATGATAAGGGAACCGTGCTTGTGGCAAAAAATAAGGTTGCAAAGCCAAAGGTATTTATTCCTGTATTTCCGGGTACCAACTGTGAGTACGATTCTGCCAAAGCCTTTGAAAGAGCAGGTGCTGAGGTAACTACAATAGTATTTAAGAATCAGGATGCACAGGATATAAGAGATTCGGTTGATGCTTTTGCAAAAGCTATAAGTGATAGTCAGATTATCATGTTCCCTGGCGGCTTTTCTGCCGGTGATGAACCGGACGGTTCAGGTAAATTTATCGCAACAGCCTTCAGAAATGCCAAGATTGCTGATGAGGTAATGAAGCTTCTCAATGAACGTGACGGTCTTGCACTTGGTATCTGTAACGGTTTCCAGGCACTTATAAAGCTTGGACTTGTGCCTTACGGGGAGATAAGACCTCAGTCAGAGAATTCACCTACCCTTGCCATGAACAGTATAGGACGCCACCAGTCCAAGATGGTTTATACAAAGGTCGTAACAAACAAGAGCCCATGGCTTAAAAAAGCAGAGCTTGGCGGAGTTTATACTGTACCTATATCTCATGGAGAGGGAAGATTTGTTGCAAGCAGAGAGTGGATAGAAAAGCTTTTTGCAAACGGACAGGTTGCAACACAGTATGTAGATATAGACGGAAATCCAACTATGGATGAGTATTATAATATCAATGGTTCTTACTACGCAATAGAAGGTATTACAAGTCCTGACGGAAGAGTGCTTGGTAAGATGGCACATTCAGAGCGTAGAGGAGATGCGGTTGCAATCAATATCTATGGCGAACAGGATCAGAAGATATTTGAATCCGGCGTTGAGTATTTCCTGTAAAAGTTATTATTACATTTTTGTGTTGCATAGATTTTTATTTAATATTAGTTAATTATATTTATCATTTGTAAATAAAATATATAGTGACAAAAAAATAGAAAAATGTTATAATTTTCTATAGTGTAGCTTGATAAATTGCCTATGGGGGATAAATTTATCTAAACTTGATATAATCCATAAATTGCAAGGAAGGATAAACAACATGAGAAATTTTAGGGAAAAGATTATTGTAAAAGTTATAGTGCTGTCAGCGATTGCACTTGTTCTTACAGCTGTTTTGGTTGGTATTATAAGTATCAAAACATCAAAAAATATGATTTACAAGCTTACTAAGGAAGAACTGATGGTAGGTGCTATACAGCTTGAAAATGAGATGTCCAATGAGTATGACGGCGACTGGTCCCTTGAAGGAGAGACTCTTTATAAAGGGGGAGTTGAAGTTCAGGATGAGCTTCAGAAACAGCTTGATAATCTTCAAGAAAAAACAAAGCTTGATTATACTTTGTTTTATGGCAATACAAGAAGAATGACAACCCTAATGGATAAGCAAGGTAAGAGATTGGTTGGTACCGATGTTACAACGGCCAATGTTCTTGATGTACTTGATTCAGGCGAGGATTGTTATTCTAATAATCTTAACATAGGCGGTAAACCTTATTATGGATACTATACCCCTCTTAAGAATCCTGATGGAGAGATAGTTGGTATGGTATTTACCGGTCGTCCCGCAGCTGATGTTAAGGATGATATAGGTAATCTTGTAAAAAAGATAGTAATTGCGATAGTTATATTTAGTGCAATCAGCTGTGCAATAGGTTTCTCACTCGCAGGTATTGTATCCGGAAAGATGAATCTGCTTGCTGATGATATAAAGGTAATAGCAGGAGGAGATCTTACAAGAGACGTGGAATTTATACTTACAAAGAGACCTGATGAAATCGGAGCGATTGCTAGAGCAGTTTCTGAATTAAAGAATAAGCTCTCAGAGGTTATCGGCAATACCAAAACTCTTGCGGATCAGATTAAGGCTTCAGGATATGATTTATCATCATCTGCATCAGGTGCTGCAGAGGCTTCAAGCCAGGTGGTTTCTGCTGTTGAGGATATCACAAAGGGTTCACTTTCACAGGCAGAAAGTGTTCAGACTTCTTCTGAAAGCACTAACCAGATAGGTGATGATATAGAAGGTATCACAGACAATATACATACGCTCAATGAACTTGTAGACAGCATGAAGGATGCAAGCGACAGAGCGATGATAGCTATGGAAGACCTGCTTGCTCAAAATGGCGATGTTACAGAGGCCGTAAGTTCTATCAGAGGTGTTATTGAAAATACAGCAAATTCTGTTCAGGAGATATCACAGATGACCCAGATTATCTCCGAGATAGCCGACCAGACCAATCTCCTTTCATTAAATGCAACCATAGAGGCTGCAAGAGCAGGAGAGTCGGGTAGAGGCTTTGCGGTAGTTGCATCTGAGATATCCAATCTTGCAACCCAGTCACAGGATGCTGTTGTTAAGATTGAAGAGGTTACGCAGAAGCTGGTTGAAGATTCAATAAGTTCAGTTGAGACAGTTGATTCACTTGTTTCAGAGTTTGAGACTCAGTCCGATAAGATTATGCTTACAAGAGATGATATGAGTGTTCTTTCTGAGAATGCAACTAAGGTTCAAAGTTCAGTTTCAGATACAGGTGATAAGGCAGATACTATAAATGTTACTAAAGAAAGTCTTATCAATATTATGGAAGATTTATCTGCGATATCAGAAGAAAACGCTGCATCAACAGAGGAAACCAATGCATCTATGGAAGAACTTAATTCAACCTTCCAGGTTATTTCTCAAAACGCAGTAAGCTTACAAACAATTGCAGAACAGTTAAGAAAGCAAATTGCATTTTTTAAAGTATAATTTAAAATTTTTAACTGCCGCATTATTATGCGGCAGTTTTTTTGTTGAAATATTAGGTGTGCTGTGTTACAATAACAAGGTTTTTAAAGGTATATAAGAATTATTATAAAAGAGGAAGATAATCGATATGAAGATAACAAGAGAAGATGTAAGAAATGTTGCGATAATTGCACACGTTGATCATGGTAAGACAACACTTGTGGATGAGCTTTTAAAACAAAGCGGTGTATTTCGTGAGAATCAGGAAGTAGCAGAAAGAGTAATGGACTCAAATGATATCGAAAGAGAAAGAGGTATAACCATTCTTTCCAAAAATACAGCAGTTACTTATGGCAATACTAAGATTAATATCATTGATACTCCGGGACATGCGGATTTCGGTGGAGAGGTTGAGCGTGTTCTTAAGATGGTTGATGGTGTTATACTTGTTGTTGATGCATTTGAGGGTGCTATGCCACAGACAAAATTTGTGCTTAAGAAGGCACTTGAGCTTGATCTTAATGTTATTGTTTGTATCAATAAGATAGACAGACCGGAAGCAAGACCTGCCGAAGTAGAAGAAGAGGTGCTCGAGCTTTTAATAGAGCTTGATGCCAATGAAAAGCAGTTGGATTGACCTTTCGTAAATGCTTCAGCAAGAGATGGATATGCATCTTATAGTCCGGACGAGCCGGGAACGGATATGAAGCCTATATTTGAGACTATAATAAAGTCGATTCCTGCACCTACAGGTGATCCTGATGCGGGTACGCAGGTGCTTATAAGTACTATAGATTACAATGAGTATGTAGGAAGAATAGGTGTCGGTAAGGTTGATAACGGAATTCTTAAGCTTAATCAGGAATGTGTAATCGTTAATGCTCATGAGCTTGAGAAAAAGGTTAAGGTTAAGATTGGTAAGCTTTATGAATTTGACGGATTAAACAAGGTTGAGGTTAATGAGGCCGGTATAGGTTCAATAGTTGCCATATCTGGTATTTCGGATATTCATATTGGTGATACTATATGCTCGCCGGAGAATCCTGAGCCGATACCATTCCAGAAGATTTCCGAGCCGACGATTTCTATGGATTTTATGGTAAATGATTCTCCGCTTTCAGGCAAGGAAGGAAAGTTTGTAACCTCAAGACATCTAAGAGACAGACTTTTCAGAGAGTTAAATACGGATGTTTCCTTAAGAGTTGAAGAAACAGATACTACAGAGTGCTTTAAGGTATCCGGACGTGGCGAGCTTCATCTTTCGGTTCTTATTGAAAATATGAGGAGAGAGGGATATGAGTTTGCTGTAAGTAAGGCTGAGGTTATATATAAAGAGGATGAAAAGGGTAAAAAGCTCGAACCGTTTGAGCTTGCAGTTATAGATGTACCGGATGAGTTTTCAGGAACGGTTATAAATATGCTTAACAATCGTAAGGGCGAGCTTCAGGGTATGGCACCTACCGGAAATGGCACAACCAGACTTGAGTTTTTGATTCCGTCCCGTGGCCTTATCGGCTTTAGAGGTGATTTTATGACCGCTACAAAGGGTAACGGAATTATAAATACCTTATTTGAAGGCTATGAGTCATATAAGGGGGATATGTCATATAGAAGTCAGGGTTCGCTTATAGCTTTTGAGGCCGGTGAGGCAATTACCTACGGACTTTTTAATGCTCAGGAAAGGGGAACTCTTTTTATAGGTCCGGGTGAGCAGGTTTACGGTGGTATGGTAGTCGGCCAGTGTGGAAAGACCGAGGATATAGAGGTAAATGTATGTAAGAAGAAACAGCTTACCAATACCCGTGCTTCAGGTTCTGATGAGGCACTTAAGCTTACACCTCCTAAGATTTTGAGCTTGGAGCAGGCACTTGACTTTATTGATACTGACGAGCTTCTTGAGATAACTCCGGAGCATATACGTATCAGAAAGAAGATACTTGATCCAACACTGCGTATGCGTGCTAAAAGAGCTATGCAGACAAGCTAATATTTAGGATTAATAAGATCATAAAGAGATGGCGTTAATTAATAGATATATTGTAATAATATTTACGTAATATATTATTAGATTTTTTGATTGATAGGATATAATATGAGCTATAATACTGTGATATTTGATTTGGACGGAACACTTTTAGATACACTGGATGATTTATCGGACAGTGTCAATTATGCACTTTCAAAAATGAATTATCCGTTAAGAAAAAAGGGTGAAATAAGACTTTTTTTAGGAAACGGGATAAAGAATCTTATGAAGCTGTCTGTACCTGACGGAATACCTGATGAGGACTTTGATAAGACATTTAATTATTTTAAAGAGTATTATAATGTTCACAATCAGGATAAGACCAAGCCTTATGACGGTGTAATTACGCTTATGCATGACCTTAAAAATAAAGGCATTAAGATGGCGATTGTGTCCAATAAGGTTCAAAGTGCGGTTGACCAGCTTAGAGAAAAGTTTTTCAGTGATGTTATAGATATAGCTATCGGAGACAGTAATGATATAAAAAGAAAGCCTGAACCGGACTCATGCTATAAAGCGCTTAAGCTTTTAAAAAGCAGCATAGAAGAATCGGTATATGTGGGTGATTCTGAGGTGGATATGGCTACTGCAAAAAACGCAGGGCTTGATTTAATAACCTGTCTTTGGGGCTTCAGAGACAGAGATTTCCTTATAGAAAAAGGAGCAAAGGTTTTTGCCGAAACACCGGCAGATATTGAAAGGGAGGTACTTAAGAAATGAGAAATCTTACGATGCTTATGGACTATTATGAGCTTACGATGTCCAATGGATATTTTAAAAAGGGCTATAAGGACAGAATTGCTGTATTTGATATGTTCTATCGTAATAATCCGGACAATGGCGGTTTTGTTGTATCAGCAGGACTTGAACAGCTTATCGAGTATATTCAAAATCTTTCATTTAATGACGATGATATAGAATATCTTAGAAAAAAAGGTGAATTTTCAGAGGATTTCTTAGAGTATTTAAAGAATTTCAAATTTACCGGTAATATAGATGCGGTTCCTGAAGGAACCATAGTTTATCCAAATACTCCGCTTGTTACGGTAACAGCGCCTGTTATAGAGGCTCAGCTTCTTGAAACCATGCTTTTACTTACAATCAATTTCCAGTCACTTATCGCAACAAAGGCTTCAAGGATCTGCCGTGCAGCAGGTGATACCGGAGCTATTGTTATGGAATTCGGTGCAAGACGTGCACATGGTGCAGATGCAGCTACTCTTGGTGCAAGAGCAGCATATATAGGTGGAGCGGCAGCAACCGCTACAGTGCTTGCAGATGAGATGTTTGGAGTTCCTGCCATAGGAACAATGGCACATAGCTGGGTTCAGTTCTTTGATAATGAGTATGAGGCATTTAAGGCGTATGCTGAGGTTTATCCTGATAATTGTGTGCTTCTTATCGATACATTTGACATACTTAAGAGTGGACTTGTAAATGCAATTAAGGTTGCAAAAGAGGTTCTTGAACCGATGGGCAAGAGACTTAAGGGTGTAAGAATTGACAGCGGAGACCTTGCTTATTTCTCTAAGAAGATTAGAAAGCAGCTTGATGCAAACGGCATGGAGGATTGTAATGTCGTTGTTTCAAACAGCGTAGATGAATACCTTATAAGATCCTTAAATAAGCAGGGTGCAAGGATTAACTCATATGGTGTAGGAGAAAGAATGATTACATCAAAGTCTGATCCTGTATTTGGTGGAGTTTACAAGCTTGTTGCTGTTAAGGATGGAAAAGACGGAGAGTATGTTCCTAAGATTAAGATATCTGAAAATGTTGAAAAGATTACCAATCCGGGTAAAAAGAGGCTTTGGAGAATCTTTAGCAAAGAGACAGGATATGGTTTGGCAGATTTAATAACTCTTAATGATGAAGAGGTTAAAGGTGATGAACCATTTGCTTATGTGGATCCTAAAAAGCCTTGGAAGAAGATGAAGTTTGAAAATGTTGATGTTAAGGAACTTCAGGTACCTATATTTAAAGACGGTGAGCTTGTATATAATAAGCCTGAATTAAAAGACATTAAAGCTTATGTTGCTGACCAGCTTAAGAATAAGGTATGGGAAGAAGAGCAGCGTTATGAAAATCCTCATATTCATTATGTAGATTTATCCAAGAAGCTTTATGATACTAAGGTTAAGATGCTTGAAGATAACCAGCAGTAAAGATTTACCAGCTTAAAAAATGAATAGAAAACTCTGTAAATGTGAATCCTTTAAAGTGTAGATTTTATACTTTGGAGGAATAAAAGATGGCACTTAATAAGGTGGTTATTTGCGGAGCTAATACAGCAAAGCTTCCTTTACTTTCCGAAGAAGAAAAGGAAGCTTTGTTTGATCGTATAGATAAGGGTGACAAGGAAGCACGAGAGGAATTTATAAAAGGAAACCTAAGATTAGTATTAAGCGTGATTCAACGTTTTGCAGGAAATAATGCGGAAAATGCCGATGATTTATTTCAGGTTGGATGCATAGGTCTGATAAAAGCTATTGATAATTTTGACAGAAATATGGATGTGAAGTTTTCAACATATGCGGTTCCGATGATAATAGGTGAGTGCAGGAGATATATGAGAGACAATAATGCCATAAGAGTTTCAAGGTCTCTTAGAGATATCGCATATAAGGCTATTTATGCCAAAGATTTACTTACAAAAAGGCTTGACAGGGAACCTACGATTAAGGAAATTGCCGATGAAGTTGATATGCCGGAAGAGGACATTATTAATGCTTTGGATGCAATAGCTACACCTATGTCTTTGTTTGAACCGGTTTATCAGGAAGGTCAGGATGTTCTTTATCTTATGGATCAGATAAGTGATAAGAAAAATCGTGAAGAAAACTGGGTTGAAAATATGGCTCTAAAGGATGCTATGGACAGGCTTGATGACAGAGAATACAACATAATAAAATTAAGATTCTTTGAAGGTAAAACCCAGACAGAAGTTGCTGATGAAATATCGATATCACAGGCACAGGTAAGCAGACTGGAAAAAAGTGCAATAAAAAGCATGAGGAACTATCTCAGATAGTTCCTCATGCTTTTTATTTATTGAGCATCATTTGGTGTTCCCAGTGCATCATATCTTGGATCTACTTCAGGCCAAATCATATAACACTGACGACCATTACCACTGTCATTTTTGCCGTCTTTTGACATGAAATATCTGTTATCATTCATACCTGCACCTACAAAGATATAAATATTTTGATGCTTATCAGCACAGATAATCCACTCATCGATTACATTATCTTTTTCAAATTTTAGCGGAACCAAATCACTTTCAATATATGATTTTATTAATTCTGCAAGATCTGAACTGTTTATGTCTGACGGAAGAGCTGTATTAATCAAATGAAAATCAGTAGCATATCTGGCATGAGAACCTGTCGGTACATTTGCAAATCCTAAAACACGATAATACTTATTATAGCTTGGATTAGCTTCCATATTATTGCCGTAGGTACTTGTTGCATAATCTAAGAATTCTGCAAAATCTTCATCCCCGACATAGGCAGCCTGAAGTGATTTACCCAAAGCTTCAGCAGCTGATTTATCTCTTGATTTTCTTGCTTTATTGATATATCTAATTAAATTTGGAGCCATTAATCCGGCAAGAACAGCCATTATGGCAATTACAATAATAAGCTCAACTAATGTAAAACCTGAATTTCTAGTTTTTTTCATATTGTCATCCCCTTTATTATGTCACAATGCCAACAGGTATTATTAAATAAATTATAAATTAAATATGAATAATATGTCAACAAAATATATCTAAAAGATGAAATTTTAATATTTGATAAGGTATGTCGTGGGGACAGATTACTCTTCATCGTCTTGAGAAGGGGTTGCTTTAAAACCTTCAAGTTCCTCGTCTTCTGCAGGAAGGTCATCATATAAAAGCTGTCCGATGTCAAGGTCAACATTGTCAAGATTTTTAAGTATGGCTGCATCTGAATTTTTAGGATTGATTTCTTCATTTAAATCTTCAATTGTTTTCTTGTCAAGTCCGGTCATGAGTACAACTTCATCAACCTCAATTTTTCCCTTTAACATTCTTCTTGCAACATCAAGCTTTGCTTTGTCGGTTTTATTCATGGTTAATAATTCTCCTTATATGTTATGTTAAAATATATTGTGTAATGAAAGATTATTTAATCTTATATGCAATATATTAACAAAGATTACTGATATATTCTTCGTTTAGGTCAATAACTTTTTTAATAGCCTCATTACCCGGAGCACCTATAGTATTTCTTTTCTCAACACAGGTTTTAAGACTTATGGCATCATAGATATCATCTTCAAATACAGGACTTATGGCTTTATATTCGTCCAAAGTCATATCGAGCAGGGATTTATCCTTGTCGATGCAGTAAAGCACGAGTTGACCGACTATACCGTGAGCATCCCTAAACGGAACACCGTGATTAACCAGGTAATCAGCAGCATCGGTAGCGTTGGTAAATCCGTTCATGGCACTCTTTTCCATGTTGGCTTTATTAAGCTTCATGGTTGATATCATACCTGTAAAGAGAGCAAGGCAGCCTTTGACTGTATCAATTGCATCAAAAGTAAGCTCCTTATCCTCCTGCATATCCTTATTATAGGCAAGCGGTATACCCTTCATAGTCGTAAGCATAGAAGCAAGAGCACCATAGACACGACCTGTCTTACCGCGTACAAGCTCAGCAATATCAGGATTTTTCTTTTGTGGCATGATAGAACTTCCGGTGCTGTAAGCATCATCAAGCTCAACAAACTGGTACTCATTTGAGTTCCAGATGATTATTTCCTCGGAAAATCTTGAAAGGTGCATCATAATTGTTGAAAATGCTGAAAGCATTTCTATTACATAATCACGATCGGAAACCGAGTCCATACTGTTTAAAGTAGGACCTTTAAAATCAAGAAGCTTTGCAGTGAGCTCTCTGTCTAACGGATAGGTTGTTCCTGCCAATGCACCTGCACCTAAAGGGCAGTAGTTCATTCGTTCGTAGATATCATTTATACGGCTTAAATCTCTTTTAAACATCTCCATATATGCACCGATATGATGGGCAAAGGTTACAGGCTGTGCCTTTTGCAGATGTGTAAAGCCCGGCATATATGTATCAACATTTTCCTTCATAAGTTTGTGAAGTACCTTAATAAGCTCTATTACAAGCTTTTTAACCTCAAGAAGTTCATCTCTTACATAAAGCTTCATATCAAGAGCTACCTGATCATTTCTTGAACGTCCGGTATGAAGCTTCTTTCCGACATCTCCGATTCTGTCTATGAGATTTGCTTCAACGAAGCTGTGAATATCCTCATATTTATCGGTTATAACAAGCTTTCCTGATTCAACATCATTAAGTATACCGGTAAGACCATCAATTATCTGATTTTTTTCCTCATCGGTAAGTATGCCTGAAGCAGCAAGCATGGTTACATGAGCTATGCTTCCGCGGATATCCTGCTTATAAAATTTTTGGTCAAAGGATATGGAAGCATTAAAATTATAAACTAACTGGTCAGTTTCTTTTGTAAAACGACCACCCCAAAGCTGAGCCATATTTTACCTCTTTCTTTCTATATGATGTAAGATTTTATGTAGGATAAGCTTTTTAAGAAAACTATGTCTTAATATTCTGAGCCTAACCTTTTGTTCGATTTAACATGTATCATTTTACAACAACGTGATAAATGTAGCAAGTGATAAAAAGAATTTGATTATTTTATAGAGTGGCTTTATAATATAATGAGTTGATTTCAGAAGATTTTTGGGAGGGTTTTTATATGAATGAGATTTTTACCATGCTTATGGCACAAACCGGAGATAGCAGCAAACCCTTACTTATTGCCATATGCCTCATAATTTCTGTTATTCTTACTGTAGTTTTGGTAATTACAGGTAGAATGATAAACAAAAAAGATGATGAGGATGACGATGATATTGAAGATGACAGATAAAGCATAATGATATTTGTCGTATTGAAATGATGGGTAAGACAATAAAAAAATAAGGATGATATGTCCGTAAAGAGGAATTATTTATGAGAGAAAGTGGTTCTAAGTTATACTTAATTGTACCTTTGCTGGTTATAATTATTATATTTATTGCCTATATGTTCAGTTGGGATATTGGGGCATATTTTCACCCTGATCAGACTACTGATGATATGGCTGTACTTACTAAGATGATAAGTGATCAGATTGATGAGGGTAAAAATAGCGGTGATTTTTATATAAAAAATATAGATATGGATGAGCTTGCAGGCATAAATGATTATATATGCAGTTTAAATGGTAATGTAAGTCAATATTCGATACTTGAGAAAAGCCGTCATGGTATGAAGGTCAGATTCTTCTATGAAATATCAGATAACTATTATGTTTATCAAAAATATGTAAATGGTACAGGAATTCCATCGGACAGACCTGCTGCCATGAAGCTTTACGAAAAGGTAAATGAGATTATTCCGAAGATAATCAGCTCCAATATGACGGATTATGAAAAAGAACTTGCCATACATGACTATATAGTTACAAATTGTGAATATGGTTATGCTGATTATTCGAATGATTATGCATATAGAGCTTATGGTGTGCTGGTTCAGGGAAAGGCTGTATGTAACGGATATGCTGAGGCTATGGCTTTGCTGCTTAACTGCGTTGGTGTTGAAAATGAAATCATGACCGGCTGGGCAAGCGGTGAGCTTCATGCTTGGAATCGGGTTAAACTTGATGGCAAGTGGTACCAGGTGGATTCTACATGGGATGATCCTATACCGGATAGAGGAAGTTTTGCCGGACATCAATTTTTCAATGTTACTGATGATATTATGGATGATACTCATATTTGGACAATTTCAGATTATGAAACATGTGATTCTATGGATTATAATTATTTTAAGGTAAATAATTCAATCGGAGATTATACAGCTTTTAAAAACAAGATAGATTTTTTGGCGCTAAGAAATCCTTATGGTACAGTAGAATATGTTCTTACCGACTATGACAAGGATAAATATGATATGTCACAGATAGCAAATGTACAGGGTATAACTTCATTTACCTATAGTCCTGAACCGTACGGATCATATTATTTAATGACTATTAATTTCAATAAGTAGCAGGTGTAAAGAGTGAATAATTTTGAAATAAATGATAATAAAGAAATAAAAGAGTTTTTAAACGGACTTTTTACCGAGGAAAGATATGACAGCTTTTACCTTTTCTCCGTAAAGCTTGATTCTGCTGTATCATATGATATAGATGGTAAAATAAATAAGGAATTCTTCAGCGAAGAGGAATTTAATGAGCTTACTGAAAAAGAATATATATGTTGGCGGGATATAAAAAAGACAATACTCGGTTTTATGAAGGACGGTAAGCTTCCGATTAAGATGAAGCTTATTCTTATGTTCAATAAGGATAATGTAAATCGTCTGATTGAGATGAACAATATTCCGATACATCCGGATAATGTAAGAGCACTTTTTATGAATGTTATATATTCGGATAACAGGCTCTCAATAACAACAGGTACATCATTAAACGTATTTACCATGGATAAGACCTTAGAGGAGCTTTGGGATAAGACGGTTGAGAAATATTATATTTAATTAGCACTCATTAAAAGTGAGTGCTAATTTTTTCTTGACATTCTGTGGAAGGGGTATTATATTATCTTTATGGAGTTAAAGATACATCGCAATAGTGGTAAATTTCAGATGTATTGATAAAAAAATCTAATAAATAATATATAAATTGTCAGGAGGAATGTAATAATGGAAAAACAGGGAAGCTTATCAATTAACAGCGAGAATATATTCCCGATTATTAAGAAATGGCTCTATTCAGACCACGATATCTTTATAAGAGAGCTTATATCCAACGGCTGTGATGCGATTACTAAATTAAAAAAGCTTGCCATGATGGGTGAGTTTGAAGAGACAGAAGGAGAAGAGTACAGAATTGATGTGTATGCATCTCCTAAGGATAAGACCATAACCTTTGTAGATAACGGCCTTGGAATGACTGCCGAAGAGGTTGAGCAGTATATCAATCAGATAGCATTTTCAGGAGCTACGGATTTCATTAACAAATATAAGGATAAGTCCAATGATGACCAGATAATCGGACATTTTGGACTTGGATTTTACTCTGCATTTATGGTGGCAGACAAGGTTACCATTGAAACATGCTCTTATAAGAAGGATGCAGAGCCTGTATTTTGGGAGTGTGACGGCGGTACCGAATTTTCTATGACTGAAAGTGATGATGATACAAGAGGTACGGCAATTACGCTTTATCTTAATGAGGACAGCTATGAGTTTGCAAATGAATATCGTGTAAGAGAGGTTATTCAGAAGTATTGTGCTTTCATGCCTTACAATATCTATTTTACTGACGAGGATAAAGCCGAAGAAGAGGCTAAGAAAAAGGAAGAGGAAGCTAAGAAAAAGGATAAGGTTATCGAGGTTGATACTACCGAAGAGGATGACCTTGTAGGGGATGACAAAAAGGACAAGAAGGCTGACAAGAAATCTGATAAAGATAAAGCAGATAAGAAAGAAAAGTCAGATGATGAAGCTAAAGATGAAGATGAGAAGAAAGAGGTTCCTCTTAATAATACCAATCCGCTTTGGCTTAAGAATCCTAAGGATTGTACAGAGGAGGAATACATTGACTTTTATCAGCATGTATTCTTAGACTTTAAGAAGCCGCTTTTCTGGATACATCTCAATATGGATTATCCGTTTAACTTAAAGGGTATATTATATTTCCCTAAGATTAATCCTCAATATGACCAGCTTGAAGGCACAATTAAGTTATATAACAATCAGGTATTTGTAGCTGATAACATCAAGGAGGTTATACCGGAATTCCTCATGCTCCTTAAGGGTGTTATCGACTGTCCTGATATTCCGCTTAACGTTTCAAGAAGTGCACTTCAAAACGACGGCTCGGTTAAGAAGATTTCAGATTATATCACCAAGAAGGTAGCAGACAAGCTTTCCGGCATGTGCAAGACCGAGAGAGAAGTATATGAGAAATACTGGGATGATATCAGTCCGTTTATCAAATTCGGTTGTTTAAGAGATGATAAATTCTGCGAGAAGATGACAGATTATATGCTCTTCAAGAATCTTGAGGGCAAGTATATTACACTTCCGGACTACCTTGAGGCAGGTAAGGAAAAGTATGAAAATAAGGTATTCTATGTAAGTGATGAGGTTGCACAGTCACAGTATATCAATATGTTTAAGGAAGAGGGCATAGACGCGGTTTATCTTACTCATAACATCGATAATCCGTATATAACTCACCTTGAGAGTAAGAATGAAAATGTCAAGTTCCTTCGTATAGATGCTGACCTTGCAGATAACTTTGTTGGCGAGGCACTTACAGAGGAACAGACCAAGGAATATACCGATAAACTTACCGAAATCTTTAAGAAAGCAACCGGTAAAGAAAAGCTTACGGTCAAGGTAGAGAGCCTTAAAAATGAAAATGTATCATCAATGATTACATTGTCAGAGGAATCCAGACGTATGGCTGAAATGATGAAGGTTTACAGCATGCCGGGTATGGATCCTAATATGTTTGGCAGTGAGGGTGAAACACTTGTATTAAATGCTAACAACAAGCTTGTTAAGTATGTCCTTGACAATCCTGAAGGCAAACATACAAATACAGTTTGCTGCCAGTTATATGACCTTGCGGTGCTTGCCAATAAACCTCTTTCACCGGAGGAGATGACAGCTTTCGTAACACGAAGCAACGAAATTCTTAATATTCTTATAGAAGGATAAAGAAATGTGTCACAGGGTGTGAGCCTTGTTACAAAAAAATAAGGTTACGATACATCAAACATAAACAGGGCTATATGTTAGCATTTAGTCCAATTTGCGTTAAATCAAAAGTGAAAATTCGCATATAGGTGCGTAAAAAATCGAACTGTTTGAACGAAGTGAGTTTTTGATTTTTAGCACCTATAAAGAATTAAACGCTTTGATTTAGCAAATTGATGACTAGCTAACATATAGCCCTGTTTATGTTTGATGTAATGTAACCGTATAATAGCAATATTTAACAAGGCTCACACCCTATTATATTGTTTATAGGAATATTTTTTCATTTATTGACATATAAGAATATGTATGATATATTTTTATGTGGTTAGTTCAGGCAAACTAACCTTGTGTAAATCATGTGGATTCTCTTTTATTTAGTTGTAACTGCTGAATACATCTAAATAGCCGGAAGCCCCCGCGTCCGGCTTGAGAATCTTACATAAAAAAATCACAAAAAAGGAAATGGAGGAATACGAAAATGAGTTATTTGGAAATTGAAAAGGTTTATGGTAGAGAAATCCTTGATTCAAGAGGAAATCCTACAGTTGAGGCAGAGGTTACACTTATCGATGGTACAGTAGGAAGAGGTACAGCACCTAGTGGAGCTTCAACAGGTGAGTTTGAAGCACTTGAGCTTAGAGACGGTGATAAGAGCAGATATCTTGGAAAGGGTGTTTCAAAGGCTGTCGAAAATATTAATACTATTATAAATGATACAATTGTTGGTATGGATGCATCTGATATCTATGCTGTAGATAAGGCTATGATAGATGCTGATGGAACAAAGGACAAGTCTAAGCTTGGAGCAAATGCAATCCTTGCAGTTTCTATCGCAACAGCAAGAGCAGCAGCTACAGCTCTTGATATTCCTCTTTACAGATTTTTAGGCGGTATACAGGGTAACAGACTTCCTGTACCTATGATGAATATATTAAATGGTGGTGCACATGCAACCAATACTGTTGATACTCAGGAGTTTATGATTATGCCTGTAGGTGCTCCTTCATTTAAGGAGTGTTTAAGATGGTGTGCAGAAGTTTTCCATGCACTTGCATCTATCCTTAAGGAAAGAGGTCTTGCAACTTCAGTAGGTGATGAGGGTGGATTTGCTCCAAACCTTTCAAGTGACGAGGAGACTATCGAGACAATTCTCGAAGCTGTTAAGAAGGCAGGCTATGAGCCGGGTAAGGATTTCATGATTGCTATGGATGCAGCTTCTTCAGAGTGGAAGAGTGAAAAAGGAAAAGGCTACTACAAGCTTCCAAAGGCAGGTACAGAGTTTACATCAGATGAGCTTATCGAGCATTGGGCAAGTCTTGTAGATAAATATCCAATCATCTCTATCGAGGATGCTCTTGATGAAGAGGATTGGGAAGGCTGGCAGAAGCTTACTGCAAAGCTTGGAGATAAGGTTCAGCTTGTAGGTGATGATTTATTTGTTACCAATACTGAAAGATTAAAGAAGGGTATCGAGCTTGGCTGCGGTAACTCAATCTTAATCAAGCTTAACCAGATAGGTTCAGTTTCAGAGACACTTGAGGCTATCAAGATGGCTCATAATGCAGGATATACTGCAATTTCTTCACATCGTTCAGGTGAGACTGCAGATACAACTATCGCTGATCTTGCAGTTGCGCTTAATACCTGCCAGATTAAGACAGGTGCACCAAGCCGTTCAGAGCGTGTTGCAAAGTACAATCAGCTTCTTAGAATTGAAGAGGAGCTTGGTGATAATGGCGTTTATCCACAGATGGATGCATTTCATGTAAAGAAATAGTTTACTGATTGAATGTTGATTGGTAATCATATGGTATAATTATTAATTAATATATTTAAATTTATATTTGATGTATTATGGGATATGCATATATTATTTATATATATGCATATCTTTTTTTGACATTTCTTGTGACAAAATTGGCAATTTTTTGATATATAATGTTGAAAATGTAATTATTTTGTAATATAATTTTGAATCGGATAGTTGATTTTTAAGGGAGGTTTATATGGACAGAGTATTTAGAAAAAAATCAATAAAAGTATTATTGGCATTGTTCGGATTTGGTGTGTTTTTCGGTAATTCTTGTTTGAATATAAAGGCAGAAGAAAGCAGCGATTATGATTTGATTGCTACAGATAGTGATGCCTATGTTGAGATAATAGAAGATACAGAGGAAATCGAAACAGTTTACGATAATAATGAAGAAGTATGTGTAGAAAGTACTTTAGAAGATAATGAAGAAGTATCTGTAGAAAGCACTTCAGAAGATAATGAGGTTGTTGCAGGTGTTATAAATATTCAACCTATATATAATGGCATAGACTACAGTGCAGTTTTTGATTATGATTATTATACAAAAAAATACCCGGATGTGGTAAAAGTACTGGGAAATAACCCTGATGCTGTATTGGCACATTTTGTCAATTATGGAATGAGAGAAGGAAGACAGGGTAATGCCGATTTTAATGTTTACTCTTATGCATATAAATATCCTGATTTAAGAAGTGCATTTGGTAATGATTTACCAAGTTATTATAATCATTACATAAATAAAGGAAAAAAAGAGAGTAGAATTGCAGTTGGAACAACTTCTTTGCAGGGTGGAACTACTGTATATAACGGAATAGATTATTCTCCTGTATATAACTATGACTATTATACGTCAAAGTATCCTGATATAAAAAATATATTTGGACTTAATGATACAGCTTGCCTAAAGCATTTTGTGGAATATGGAATGAAAGAGGGCAGAAGAGGAAATGAGAATTTTGATGTAGTATCATATAAGAATTCCAATAAGGATCTTAGAGTGGCTTTTGGTTCAAATTTGCAGGATTATTATTATCATTATCTTAGAATAGGAAGAAAAGAAAGCAGAGTTACAAATGGAAATACCAAAATAACCGATTACGTTACAGTTTATAATGGTAAGGATTATTCGGCAGTATATGACTTTAATTATTATATTAATAAGTATCCTGATTTGAAAAAAATATATGGAAATGATGATATAGGGGCCTTAAAGCATTTTGCCACAAATGGCATGAATGAGGCACGTCAAGCCAAGGAAAGTTTTGATGTTTGGTCTTATGGATATTCATATGCTGATTTAAGAAAAACATTTGGCAATAATCTTCAAAGTTATTATGAGCATTATATGAAAAATGGAAAAAAGGAAGGACGAAAGCTTACTGCCAATGTTACCAGCAGCAATAATGAAAATACTGTATATGCAGATTATGATTTTTCGTCCATATATGATATAGTTTATTATACAAGTCACAATCCGGATGTAAAAAGGGCATATAAGTTCGATGAAAATGCGATACTTGAACATTTTGCTCAAAATGGATTAAAAGAGGGAAGAAAAGCGCTTGCTTCATATAGTAATGATGACTATGAGACAGCAAAAGAAAAAGTTGCTGAGTATAATAAAAATAATGTTAATAACACCCAAAAGTATCCTAAGGCTATAAATGTACTTAATCAGATTGGCTGGGATTTAAAGGCAGCATTTAATTGGTCTGTAGCTCTTAAATATTATTCGGGAGTTTCAAAGTCTCCTGATCCGGGTATTAATTATTTCGGCGACTTTGGATTTGATAATAGAAAAGGTAATTGTTATGTCCTTGCTGCAACATTTTATGAGATGGCTTATACTATGGGATACAACGTAAGGCAGATATATGGCACGGTACCATTAAGGGCAGGTGGCCAGGGACCTCATTCATGGGTAGAGATAGATATGGATGGAGGAACTTATGTATTTGACCCGGATATGACAAATGAAACAAAGGTTAATGGATTTAAGTTTACTTATGGAACACCGGGAACATGGATTTATAAAAAGATTGGCGTTATGCACGAATAGAGGTTTGTTATGAGTAAGAAAAATATATCTAAAGTTTTATTGATGATTTCACTTATGACGGTGTTATCAGGCTGTGGTGATAAGAATTCTGAGGAAAATGCAACATCTACGGATGCTGTGGCAACTGCAACAGAGGCGACTGTAGAGGAAACAACCGAAGAGAAGACAACAGAGGAAAAGAAAGAAGAAAAAACCACAAAGGAAACAACAGAAGCCACAACTGAAGCTACTACTGAAAAAGCTACAGAAGCAGTTACTGAAGCACCAAAGACTACACAGGCACCTGTAACGACAGCTGCGCCGGTTATAACAGAGGCACCAACAGAGGCTCAGACAGAGGCACCAACAGAGGCTCCTGCTATGGAAGATACGGGTGCTGGAGATGACAGCTGCATAGGCGATGAGGGATTGTTTTACTAGATGAAAACTAACGATGAAAAAATATACTATCTATCATATCTAAGAGTAATAGCGTGTGTTGCCATTATATGGCTTCACACGTTTACTATGGAAGCAATGTTTTATAAAAATGACTTAAGTACATTTAATGATATTGCTTCTAATACTGTGCCTTTTATTATGATGTGGGCAGTCCCTTGCTTTGTCATGGTGACAGGTGCATTGTTGTTAAATCCTGAGAAAGAGATAACCGTAAAAAAGATAATTTGCAGATATGTACTTAGAATTGCAATTGTTCTTATAGTGTTTGTATCAATTTTCACGATATCTGATGTTATTGCCAATAAAGAAAAAATCGGTGTGACAGACGTAGTTAAAAGAATTTTTTATAAGCTTTATACCGGAACAAGCTGGGCACATCTTTGGTACCTTTATCTTCTTATCGGATTATACCTGCTTTTGCCGGCATTTCGTGCTTTGGTTAAAGGACTGGATGATAAAGAGATAAAATATATTTTACTCATTTACTTTATCTTAAATTCAATTGTGCCGCTTATAAATCAGGTGTCCAAGACACAAACAGGTTTTTATATAACAACCAATTCAATTTTTCCGTTTTATCTTATAATCGGATACATGATTCATTCGGACAGGATAAAATTAAATATGAAAAAATCCATAGCTTTGTTTGCTTTCGGAGAGATTTTAATTATTATTTTATCTGTTGTTGGGATAAAATCAGATAATTCCATCATTACTTCGTTGTTGGGAAATTACTCCTTTGTGCCGGTTGTTATTACAAGTATAGGTATTTTTGGAATATTTAAAAATATTAATATCAATAAATCAAATAAGTTTATCTTATTGGTCGATAAGCTTTCATTCGGCATATACCTTACACATCTGGCATTCTTAAGATACGGAATTAGATTTGGTGGATTTAATCCATACACGCATGGTGGGATTATTATGATAGTGGTGATAGTGATGTTGGTGTTTATTCTTTCGTTCTTACTGACATATATACTAAAATTAATTCCCGGTCTAAAGAGTATTTTGTAACTGCAAAAAATATTTATATAGAAAATAATATATTTACATAATAGATTTTTTATATTAAAATATCTTTTATTGATGATTTGCATTAACTAACCAATAAAAGATATTTTATTATTTGAAAGAGGAGATTATAGATGAAGATTTTTAACACCCTTACCAGACATAAAGATGAGTTCACACCTATAAATGAAGGCAAGGTCGGTATATATGTATGCGGACCTACGGTTTATGATTACATACATATCGGAAATGCGAGACCTATGATAGTCTTTGACACACTCAGAAGATACCTTGAGTATAAGGGATATGATGTAAACTATGTGTCAAACTTTACTGATGTGGATGATAAGATCATTAAAAAGGCTAACGAAGAGGGTGTAGAAGCATCTGTTATTTCGGAAAGATTTATCAAAGAATGTAAAAAGGATATGGAAGGCTTAAATGTAAGGGAAGCAACCACACATCCAAAGGCTACAGAAGAAATACCTGATATGATAGAGATGATTAAGACCCTTATAGATAAGGATTATGCATATGAGGTAAACGGAACTGTTTATTTCAGAACAAGAAAGTTTAATGATTACGGTAAGCTTTCCAAAAAGAATATAGATGATTTAAGAAGCGGTTTCAGAGATTTGAAGGTTTCCGGTGAAGAGGAAAAAGAGGATCCGCTTGATTTCGTGCTTTGGAAGCCTAAAAAAGAGGGCGAGCCTTTCTGGGAGTCACCTTGGGGTGACGGAAGACCGGGCTGGCATCTGGAGTGTTCTGTAATGTCCAAGAAATATATCGGAGATGTTATAGATATACATGCCGGTGGCGAGGATTTGATTTTCCCTCATCATGAAAATGAGATAGCACAGAGCGAGGCTGCCAACGATGCAGAGTTTGCAAGATACTGGATGCACAATGGCTTTCTAAAGATCAATAACGAAAAGATGTCAAAGTCACTCGGTAATTTCTTTACGGTAAGAGAGATAAGCGAAAAGTATGATTTACAGATTATAAGATTTTTCATGCTTAGTGCACATTACAGAAGTCCGCTTAACTTCTCTGATGATTTGGTTGAGGCTGCAAAGTCTTCTTTGGAAAGAATTAAGACTTCTGTTTCAAAGCTTGATGAGATAATTAATGCTGCAAAGTCTGAAAAGGCTGATGATGCTGAAGCAGCTCTTATTTCCGGGCTTGATGGCTTTGAGAAGAAATTTGATGATGCCATGGAGGATGATTTAAATACAGCAGATGCAATATCTGCCATATTTGAGCTTGTCAAATTTGCCAATACTAATGTAAATGAAAATTCAAGTAAGGAATTTGCAACAAAGGTCTATGATATGATAGTTAAGCTTTGCGATGTACTTGGTATAAAGGCAAAAACCGAAGCAGAGCTTTTGGATGCAGATATAGAAAAACTCATACAGGAAAGACAGGATGCCAGAAAAAATAAAGACTTTGCAAGGGCGGACGAGATCAGAAATTCGCTTTTGGAAAAGGGTATTATCCTTGAGGATACAAGAGAAGGAGTAAGATGGAAAAGAGCTTAGGAGAGGATTTGATTCTTCCTCAGGTTGAAAATGAAAATGTAAACGCATATCAGTACTCACCGCTTTCTCTTGCTTATCTTGGCGACAGTGTTATGGATCTTATGGTTAAGTCTTATTTTGTTGTAAATGTAAACAAGCAGACCTATAAGTATCATAAGGATGTTACACATATTGTGAATGCGGTAAACCAGTCAGCATTTGTCGACAGTATTATGGATGAGTTAAAAGAGGATGAACTTGATATATATAAGCGGGGACGTAATGCAAATGCTCATTCAAAGGCTAAAAATGCAACAAGGAGTGAGTACAGGAAGGCAACCGGACTTGAGGCTTTATATGGATATCTCTATCTTAAAAATGAGCTTGACAGATTAAAATATTTTACGGATAAGATGATAGAGGATTATCTGGATAAAAATAATTAAAGGTTTAAAGCTATAAATAATTTGTAAATACTGAATAATATAAAATAACTAATATATAAACTAACAGGTGATAATTATGTCATGGTTTAAGTATTATAAGGAACAGGTAAAGATAATAAGGGAACGTGACCCAGCTATAAAAAACGATCTGGAGGTGCTTTTATATCCTTCCTTTAAAGCTATATACAGCTACAGAAAGGCACATAAGCATTATCTTAAAAAGCATTATTTTCGCGCAAGGTATATATCCCAGCGTGCAGCCAGAAAGACCGGAATAGAAATCCATCCCGGTGCAACGATTGGAGAGGGCTTTTTCATCGATCACGGTAATGGAGTTATAATCGGTGAAACTACCATAATCGGGGATAATGTTACACTTTATCAGGGAGTTACCTTAGGCGGTACCGGTAAGGAAAGCGGCAAGCGTCATCCTACTATCGGAGATAACGTTATGATCAGTGCCGGTGCTAAAGTAATCGGTTCATTTACAATTGGAGAAAATTCAAAGATAGGTGCCGGTTCTGTTGTTTTGTCGGAGGTTCCGCCAAATTCTACGGTTGTCGGTATCCCCGGAAGAGTTGTAAAGCGTGAGGAGGTAAGACTTCCACGGCTTGACCTTGACCAGACACATCTTCCTGACCCAGTGCTCAATGATCTTAATATCCTTAAGCAGGAAAATGAAGAGCTTAAGATTGCATTTAAGAAGCTCGTTGACAGGGTTGAAAAGACAGAAAAGGAATTAAAAAAATAGATCATTATCTATTTCTTTATTTTAATGAAAGGAATGGCATTTGCCATAAGAGAATATATGTCTTATAACAAACAAAATGATAATATCAGACATACAGAAGATGAACATTTAATTGAGGGACGTAACTCTGTTCTTGAAGCATTTCGCGCCGGTAAAACCGTTGATAAGCTCTATGTACAAAACGGTCTTAAGGATGGTGTGATTAGTTCTATTTTGAGAGATGCGAAAAAGCACGACACAATTGTAAACTTTGTAGCAAAGGAAAAGCTTGATCAGATGTCTAAAACCGGAAAGCATCAAGGCGTTATGGCAATTTGTTCGGCTTATCAGTATTCGGACATTGAGGATATATTTAAAAAGGCCGAGGAAAAGGGAGAACAGCCTTTTATATTTTTGCTTGATGAGATAGAGGATCCTCATAACCTTGGCGCAATTATTAGAACAGCAAATCTCTGCGGTGCACATGGTGTTATTATTCCAAAAAGAAGGGCAGCAGGACTTACTGCAACGGTAGTCAAAGCCTCTGCGGGAGCTATCAATTATACTCCGGTTGCTAAGGTTACCAATCTTGCACAGACTATAGAGGAGTTAAAGCAAAGAGGAATGTGGTTTGCCTGTGCGGATATGGGCGGAGAGATAATGTATGATGTTGATCTTAAAGGACCGATAGGCATAGTAATCGGAAATGAAGGCTCGGGAGTCGGAAGGCTTGTTAAGGAAAAATGCGATTATGTGGTTTCCATTCCGATGATGGGAGATATAGATTCACTCAATGCTTCTGTTGCAGCCGGAGTTTTGGCTTATGAGGTTTTAAGACAGAGACTTGGAAGATAATATATTTGAGAAAAGTTAAAGATTCTGTGTTTGATTTAGATATAATTGTAGTAGTGTTTAGCAGAAGTTTGAAAGGATAAAGACTTTAATGAGTATTAATTACGATTCCTTATCAGATAATGAAATAATAGCAAGAATTTCTAAAAATGATAATGATGCTATGGAATATATGATGAAAAAGTATGGAGGAATTGTCAAAAGAGAAGTTCGTGCAGTTTATCTGATAGGTGCTGAGCCTGATGATCTGATGCAGGAGGGAATGATTGGTCTTTTTAAGGCTATAAGAGACTTTGAGGCTGATAAGGGCACAGTTTTTTCAACATTTGCAACACTTTGTGTAAGAAGACAGATAAAAACAGCAATAAATAATTCAAATAGAAAAAAACATATTCCATTAAATAACTATATTTCAATATATGCAGAAAATGAAGAGTATGGATATGAGTTGGAGGATAATCTTGAATCAGATGACAATAATTCAAATCCGGAAGACATGATGATTGCTAAAGAAAAAAGCAAGGCATTAAATGAACAAATCGAAAAAAAACTCAGTTCTTTTGAAAAAAAAGTTTTAAGCTGTTATCTTGATGGACTTTCTTATCAGGAAATTGCACAAAGACTTGACAAAACTGAAAAATCAGTGGATAATGCTTTACAGAGAATCAGACGAAAGCTAAGTGAGTAGTTCTATTTTCAATTTAATTTAATATCGAATATTAATAATTTTATTAATATTTTATATAAGCTGCTATGGCTCAGTCGGTAGAGCGTCGCATTGGTAGTGCGGAGGTCACGGGTTCGATTCCCGTTAGCAGCTTTGAAAAGAAATGTGGTTGTGCCATAGGCACGCACCGTACAGTCATTTGATTCAAGCGGTCTACTACGTTTCTTTTTTTTGTAAAAAAAAACAAAAATTTTTTAAAAATTGTTTAATTTTGTAAAAATATGGTGCATTATACCACATTTCGTGGTATACTATCATAGATTAAGTGTTATTTGAGTTTACATAATTTTATAATAAGTATTTTAAGTAGTTAGATGATATAGTATTTTGAGTAAAAATTGGAGCAATTTATGTTTAAGATAAGAAAAAATAAAATCATATATTTTCTTTTGACCTTGGTGTTATTGGTCAATGTCTTTTATTTCGGACAAGATAAGATTCTTATAGTTCATGCAGAGACATCAGCTCAAATTAGTGAAGGTGTTACAAATGTCAACTTTAGAGTTGAACCAAATGGTAATGCTGTAACCGATGAAAATGGTAAGGGTATAAAGCTTAACGGAGGACAGGAACTTACCCTTCTCGATACTACTAATTCGGCATGGTATAAAGTTTCGGTCGTTTATAATGGTGCAACATATACAGGATATGTATCCTCACAGTTTGTTACAATAAATAATGGTTCGTCAGGTGCTTTGGTTTCAGGTAGCAGCGAGGCAGATGAATCGTCAGTGGAGGAGGATAGTCAGCTTGGAGCTTCATCTGATGCGGATTTTGAAGCACAGCTTACAGCACAGGGATTTCCGGAGAGCTATAAGGTTCTTTTAAGAGATATACATGCACTTCACCCAACCTGGCAGTTTAAAGCGGTACAGACTGGAATTGATTGGAGTACACTTATTGCAAATGAAGTAAATAAGCAGGGACAGATTAAGAATCTTATATATGGAGCATCATCGGCTCCTCATTATAATTGGAGAAGTATAACAATTGGTTACAATCCGGCTACCAATACTTGGTCACCATATGATGGAACTATCTGGTTTGCTGCATCTGATGATTTGGTAAAGTATTATATTGACCCGCGTACATATCTTTATGAAAATTTTGTGTTTGTGTTTGAAAGTCTTTCTTATCAGGAAGGTGTTCAGAATAAACAGGGAGTTGAAGCAATATTAAAAGGCTCCTTTATGTATAATGCAACGCCACCGGGAGAAACAAAGCAATATTCAGATATTATTATGGATGCTGCTGCACAAAGCGGAGTAAGCCCGTATCATATAGCTTCCAGAATAAAACTTGAAATGGGCAATACGGGTGGAGTAGCAGCATTGGGTACAAGTGCAACCTATCCGGGAATATATAATTATTTTAACATAGGTGCATTTGATACTGCCAATGGATCACCGGTTGAGAAGGGCCTTTATTGGGCATCACAATCAGGTAGTTATGGAAGACCATGGAATACTGTTTCAAAAAGTATAGTAGGAGGTTCGCAGTATCTGGGAGCATCATATATACAAAGAGGACAGGATACACTTTATACTCAGAAATTTAATGTTACTTATACCGGTAATCTTTTCAATCACCAGTATATGTCCAATATTCAGTCTCCAACAACGGAAAGCAGGACAAATTATAATGCATACAAAGCTAATAATCTGCTTGATTCAACTATGGTATTTAAAATACCGGTATATAAAAATATGCCGGAAAGTGCCTGTGTAAAGCCTGCTGATTCGGGAAATCCTAATAACTGGCTTAAGTCACTTGATATAGCCGGATATACTATTACACCTACATTTGCTGTTAATAATGTAACGGATTATTCTCTCATTGTGGATTCATCGGTTTCATCTATAAAAGTATCAGCATCGCCGGTTGTTTCTACGTCATCTGTATCAGGAACGGGTAATATAAATCTGATAGAAGGAACAAATTATATAAAGATAAATGTAACTGCTCAGACAGGAGCTGTTAAAACATACACACTTACTGTTGTAAGAGGTAATTCATCTTCCGGTTCACAGACAATAGGAAATGATGGATCAGGAGGAAACACCGGCGGTACATCAAGCGGTGTTAAGGGAGATATCAATGGGGATGGTAAGATATCTATACTTGATATAGTTAAGATACAGAGAGTTATTGTTGGACTTGATTCAATGGATATGATTTGCGATTTGAATGGTGATGGTAAGGTTTCTGTACTTGATATAGTTAAGCTTCAGAGACATATTGTTGGAATAGAAACTATAAATTAGATATTTTGAATTAATTAATCATAATTTGTAATGGAATGGAGATTGCTATGAAAAATATTAAGAAGATTTTGACAATGATTTTAGTATTGGTTATGTGTCTTAATTTTGGTACACTTGATTCTAAAGCCGCAGCATCAGTAAGTATAGCTCTTTCAACCGGTTCGACAAGTATAGGTGGAAGTGTTTCTGTTACTGTAAGTGTAAGCGGTTCTGATATTTCAGCATATGATATCTATGTTTCATATGATTCAAGTGTTTTGCAATATAATTCCGGAAGCGGTGCCGCACAGGCAAATGGCGGAGGTGGAACCATAAGACTGGTTGGAACAGGAGCAGGTTCTACAACACTTTCATTTACAGCTGTAGGAAATGGTTCGTGTTACATTTCTACAAGTGGAACAGAATGCTATGATATAAATTATAATCAGATATCAATCAGTCATGGTGGTGCCAGTGTATCAGTTTCAACTCCGACACCTTCAGATAATGGAAATAACAACAATAATAATGATAATGACAAAACAGAAGATACAACAACAGAAGAAGATGACCGTTCAGCAAACTGTAATTTAAAGAGTCTTCAGATTTCTCCTGGTACTTTGGAACCTGCTTTTTCACCATCAACCACATCTTATTTCGTACAGGTTGATGAGGATGTTACAAGCATGGTTGTAAGTGCTGTTGCAGAGGATGATAAGGCGACAACTACCGTACGTGGCGCAGGCCTTATCGAACCGGGAGCAAATACTGTAACGGTTACCGTTACTGCAGAAAATGGAGCTGTTAAAGTTTATACACTTAGTGTTGCAGCCGGTGAGGTGCTTGGCGATGCAAAAACAACTATAGACGGTATAGAATACGATTTTGTTCAAAGCAGCAACGGACTTGAAATACCGGAAGGGTATAATGAGATAACAGCTGAATATAAAGACTGGGAGGTACTTGCATTTGAGTCTCCTAATAAAAAAATCATTTTGGTATGTCTTAAGCCGAATGATATAAATGATGGTGAGGATGATGAATTAAAGTGGTTTATATATGATAAAGATAAGGAAAGTTTTTTACCATACAGAGAATATTCATCTGAGTTTAACAGATATGTTATTATTGAAGCACCTGAAGGGGTTGTTATACCTGAAGGTTTTGAAAAAACAGAGCTTGATATAGGAGGAATTGGAGAAAAGGTAACTGTTTATAAATCAGATAATATAAATGATAAAAATATATATCTGGTATATGCAATTAATATAGCGGGAGATGAGGGCTTTTATTGGTATGATGCAAAGGAAAAAGCATTTCTAAGATATGCCGAAAAAGAAATTACTGAGCCTGCTTATGAGGTCGCAACTGAGACTATGGCAACACCTGCTGAACCGGAAGTAATTGAAAAGACAGAACCTAAGGATGAGGGCTTTTTCAGCAAAAAGAATCTTGGAATAATTTCTATTGCTCTTGGAGTTATTGCATTTCTTCTTATAATTGTTATTATTACTCTTGCTACTATGCTTAAGTCAAAGAATAGTGAAGAGGAAGCAAAAGAGGATGCTGATGACATGACCGGAGTTGATTCTAATGTTTCATTTGATGAAAACATACCGGAAAAAGAAAGTTTATCAGATCAGAATATAATTAACGATTCTGCTGAAACTGTTGTTACAGAGGAAATGGTTGAAGAAGAGGCTAGAAAAGCGTATGAAGAGGATAGGGAAATTAGTCAGAATATTCCGGCAAGCTTTGATTTATCTAATATGCAGGATGGAAATGAAGTAGAAGATAGAAATATCAGTATAATGAGTTTTAAGAAAAAGGAAGAAAATAAAGAAGAAAAGCCTGAGGAGAAACCTGAAGAAAATAAAGAGGAAAAGCCTGAGGAGAAACCTGAAGAAAAGATAGAGGAAAAGCCGGAGGAGAAACCTGAAGAAAATAAAGAGGAAAAGCCGGAGGAGAGATCAGAAGAAAAGATAGAGGAAAAAACTGAAGAAAAGTCAGATGAAAAACCGGAGGAAGATATAGAAATCATCAAATTTAATTTCCCGGATAATAATGATGACTTAGATGAAGAAAAAATTAAGAAAGCATTTGAAAATGATTTTGAGAAACAGGCTGAGGCAATAAATAATAAGATAAAAAATGATTATGATGCCGAAAAAGATAGTGCATTTTCAGATGATTCAGATAAATAGTGTGTCATATAATTAAATATTTGTTTTGCGATAGGTACCTTGTCTTAGTTAAAGAATAATGTTGCAGCGCGTCAGATAAAAACAGGTATATATGTTAGCAAATTGATAACTAGCTAACATATATACCTGTTTTGTCTGATATACTGCAACTTTGGAAAAATACATGACAAGGTGCCTGTCCCCATAATTCACTTTATTAAAAAAATTGACGTTATGTCTGTTTAATGTTATTATAAAGATTGGTTTATTATATTTAGGAGGCAGATATGGAAGGCGAAGTAATTTCAAGAAATTTTATAGAGCAGGAAATTGATAATGATTTAAAAGAAGGAAGATATAATGAGGTGGTAACAAGGTTTCCACCGGAGCCAAATGGTTATCTTCATATCGGACATGCCAAGTCAATTCTTTTAAATTATGGTCTTGCAAAAGAATATAACGGAAGGTTTAATTTTAGATTTGATGATACCAATCCGACAAAGGAAAAGACTGAATTTGTTCAGTCTATAATAGATGATATTAAGTGGCTTGGAGCTGATTTCGGAGATACAGTACGTTTTGCATCCGATTATTTTGATGATATGTATGAGGCAGCTGTAAAGCTTATAAAAAAGGGTAAGGCATTTGTTTGTGACCTTACTGCAGATGAGATAAAGGAGTATAGAGGCGATTTTAAAAATCCCGGAAAGAACAGCCCTTACAGAGACAGAAGTATAGAGGAAAATCTTGACCTGTTTGAGCGCATGAAAAACGGTGAATTTCCGGACGGTTCTAAGGTACTTCGTGCTAAGATTGATATGGCATCTCCAAATATTAATATGAGAGATCCTGTCATCTACAGAATTGCCCGCATGACTCATCATAATACAGGTGATAAATGGTGCATTTATCCTATGTATGATTTTGCTCATCCGATAGAGGATGCTATAGAGGGTATAACTCATTCTATATGTACACTTGAGTTTGAGGACCATAGACCATTATATGAATGGGTTGTAAATGAGCTTGAATATCCTAATCCTCCAAGACAGATTGAGTTTGCAAAGCTTTATCTTACAAATGTTGTTACAGGTAAGAGATATATTAAGAAGCTGGTTGAGGACGGTATAGTTGACGGCTGGGACGATCCGAGACTTGTATCCATAGCTGCACTTAGAAGACGCGGATATACTCCGGAATCAATCAAGATGTTTATGGAACTTTCAGGTATATCCAAGGCTCAGAGTTCATCAGATTATGCAATGCTTGAGTATTGTATAAGAGAAGATTTAAAGATGAAGGCAGACCGTATGATGGCAGTTCTTGATCCGATTAAACTTGTTATAGATAATTATCCTGAAGGTCAGACAGAATATTTTGATATAGACAATAATCAGGAAAATGAGTCAGCCGGAACCAGAAAGGTTTCATTTAGTCGAGAGCTTTATATCGACAGGGAAGACTTTATGGAGGAACCTCCAAAGAAGTATTTCAGATTATTTCCGGGTAACGAAGTAAGGCTTAAAGGTGCATATTTTGTAAAATGTGTTGACTATAAAAAAGATGAGACAGGCAAGGTAGTAGAGATACACTGTACCTATGATCCTGAAACCAGAAGCGGTTCAGGCTTTGAGGGACGAAAGGTTAAAGGAACTATTCATTGGGTTGATGCAAATACAGCTGTAGATGCACAGCTAAGACTTTATGAAAATATAGTTGATGAAGAAAAGGGTAAGCTTAATGAAGACGGAACGCTCAATTATAATCCTAATTCACTTACTGTTTTAACGGATTGTAAGTTGGAGGCAGCATTTAAGGATGCAAAGCCGGGTGAATCATTCCAGTTTATAAGACATGGTTTCTTTTGTGTTGATACTAAAGATACTACAGATGACATGTTGGTATTTAACAGAATTGTTTCGCTTAAGAGTTCGTATAAGCCAAGTTAAACAGAATATTTGATTTATGATAATACTAAATTAGGCGGTATTTATACTGATTTTTAAGAAAAGGAGATAATAATGGGACTTTTTTCGGATATGGAAAAATTCGGTTTGGGAGACTATGTTAATACCGAAATAATAGAAAAAAAGGAACATGGAACAGGTAATGCTGAAGAGGCAGCAAAGCAAATTGAACGAAAAGAAGAAGATTATATATTTGATAAAAAATATACATGTCCTGTATGCGATGTGGGATTTACATCAAAATGCGTAAAGACAGGTAAGGTTAAGAATTCCGGACATGATACGGATTTAAGACCTCTTTATGATTTTATGGATCCATTGAAGTATGATGTTGTTGCGTGTTCCTGTTGTGGATATGCATCGTTAGTCAGATATTACGGACGATTATCCACCAGACAGATAAAAGAACTAAAAGCCAATATTGGAAATAAATTTAGTGGTCTTAAAGATGTCGAAGGAATTTTTTCATATGATGATGCTATAACGAGACATAAGCTTGCATTGATTTGTTCTGTTGTTAAAGGAGCAAAAAATAGTGAGCGAGCATACACTAGTCTTAAGACAGCTTGGGTTTTAAGAGGAAAAAGACTTACTCTTGATGAAAAATCACCGGAATATAAAGAACTTTTAAATGATGAAATGGATTGTTTGAAAAGTGCATATGAAGGGTTTTTAACAGCTATTTCCAATGAACCGTTTCCTATAGCAGGTATGGATGAAAGTACAGTTAAATATATTATGGCTGATTTGGCCAGAAAATTAAAAAGATATGAAGAGGCTGCCAGACTTCTTGCGTCTGTATTATCGTCTAAGGCGACAATTAACAGATTAAAGGATGAAGCTCTTGAGCTTAAAGAGCTTATAAAGAAGGATATAGCAGCTGACAGAGCATAATTTGTCGGGGGTCTTTTTTATGGGAAATAAAACTTCTGCAAATAAGAAGAATATTAAGAGAACCAATAAAAAAAGAAATAATGTTAAAGATAAAAGCATTTATATAGTTATATCCAAAACATCCACATTTCCGTCTAAGGTAATTAAAATGTGGACAAAGGAACCATATGCACATACATCCCTTGCTCTTGATATAGAGTTAAATGAGATGTACAGCTTTGCCAGACGAAAGCTGCATAATCCGTTTTGGTGCGGGTTTATCAGAGAGGATATAACTACTGGAGTTTTTGGAAGAGATGTAGATACAACCTGCAGGGTTGCCAGACTTAAAGTCAGCTCCAATACCTATAAAAAGATAGTTAAGATGCTTAAGGATTTCATGAAGCATAATATGGATTATAAGTATAATTATCTTGGCATACTGGGTGTTATGTTCAATAAGGCAGTTGAGCGTGAGTATAATTATTTCTGTTCGCAGTTTGTATATCATGTTCTTGAAACAACAGGAGCGGATACCTTTGATAAAAAGCCGGGACTTGTCAGACCTGAGGATTTCAGACAGTGGGATAAGCTGGAGCTCATATATGAGGGTAAGCTTAAGGATTACAGACAGTATCTTAAGGACAATAATATTACAGAGGAAAGTGATAATGAGTATTTTTCCGAATGTATGATAAAGAATCTTGCAGATAAGGCTGTAATGGTATTGCAGGAACAGGCTGCTAATTGAGTGAAAATGTTTGAGTCTAATTTGGATAATAGTTGAGTAAAATAAAAGAAGCTGTTGGATTTGACAGCTTCTTTTTTTATGCACAGAGCCGCCAAAAGGAATATGTCAGCTAAAGCTGACCGGCGGCTCGCGCACGAGCAGGGTGCGATTTCATCTTCCCTGCTCGATTTAGTCCTGTGAAATTATAGTATGGTTTGTTTTTATTATTCCGCGTGGGAGAGCATCCTTGGAATTTTTCCACGGCTCATTTTTGAAGCGGTAGTCAAACTTGTCTATGAACCAGCCTATATCGCCGTTTACACGTTCCATATTTTCAAAATAAACTGCATTTAGTGTATCTATGAAATCATTTAATGCATCCTTGGAAAGCTTTGTAGCTGCGTAATCATATAAAAGACCGTAATGGTATGTACAAAAGCCCTTGGAGTTTTTAACCTTATCCTTGAATTCCGGTTCCTTTTTCCAAAGGTGGAAGATGGTATCGATATATCTGTCGAAGGTTCCTTCGATACGTTCGCAGATAAAGCAGGTTTTCTCAAGATTTTTAACATATTCACCTACGGATGAAAACCCCTGTTTTTTGAAAAATGAACCCTGTGCTACAGGCTTATTTTCACTTAATGCTTTTAAATCCTTGATGGTTTTATCCGTATGTGTCTTCATCATAAGGGCAAGTCCGAGACGGTTTTTCTCACCGTAAAGTATCTTTATATGATGGCTGCAAAAACCAAGCTTATCAGTCATGGCACGGTTATCATCCTCCATATAGCTTGGTCCCATAGTGTACTCGATAGCATTTCTTTCAAGTTCTGCATACATGGCACAGACAGGACATTCGCAGTCGGTGTTAAATGCATCGTTTACAGGTATTGTATAAAGCTGTTCTGCCATAGATTTTTCCTTTCGATTGTAGATTATTCTTTTTATTTTTTATAGTATCAGTATATAAAATAAGTATATACTAAACCGACTGTTTTTGCTATAATTATTTCACTGTGATTTAAGATTCATTTTATAAAAGGGGGCTTACTTATGACATTTCACGAGTTTGGAAAAGAAAATGAAAAGGTTTTACTTATGATACACGGGGCTTGTATGTCCTGGAGAAACTTTAAGGAAAATATAAGGCTTTTAAGAAAGGATTTTCATGTAATCGCGGTTGCGGTTCCGGGACACGATTTGCTTGAGTTTGATGAGTTCACATCCATAGAAAATGTGGCAAAAAGAATTGAAAATAAGCTTTTGGAAATGGATTTGAGTGATATCGATGTTATCTATGGTTTTTCAATGGGTGGAGGTATTGCTATAAGGCTTCTTGCTTACAATAAGATTCACGCAAAAAATGTTGTCCTTGACGGAGGTATCACACCGAAGAATTACGGAAAGACCTTTGCCAAGGCTAAGCTTTGGGCGGACGTTACATTTAAAAAGCTTGAAAAGAAAAGCAGAGGACTTATGTCACTTATTTTTCCAGATGATGAATATGATGAAAAGCAGGTTGACCTTATGCATGGCGTTATAAGATGTATGAGTGTTGACAGTATAAGAAGATTGTACGGTTCCATGGATAATTTTTATATGCCGGAGCATTTTCCTCTTATGGATACATATTTTGAGTACTGGTACGGTTCGGGTGAAAAGCAGTTTAGAGAGGCTGATATTGATTACATCAAAGAGCATATTCCAAATGTCCGTTTCAGGCAGATACCTAATATGGATCACGGACAGTATGTTATGGGATTTCCGGATTATTTTGCAAAGCAGATCAGAAAGCTTGTGTAATAGAAAACAATTTTTAACTGATAAATGTTTTGCGTGATATATGATTTGTGTGATTTTATATCATAAAAAAATGAGGTTTTGAATATGAATATATACAGTGAGGATAAAAATGTAATAATAGAAGATGCTAAGGATTTTGATATAGAGGATATCTTAGAATGTGGGCAGTGCTTTCATTTTATAAGACTTGATGACAAGGATTACGAGCTTATGGCGTACGGTAAGTACCTTCATATCAAGCAGATTGAGGAAAAAGAAGATAAGAAGAATAAAGTTAAAACAAAAAAAGATACGGTAAAAAACAATACAGGTTGTGATGATGAAAATAATAGCAGCAGGATAGTTTTATATAATACATCTATGGAGGATTATAACGGAATCTGGTCAAGGTATTTTGATATGGAGGTTGACTATTCGGATATAAAGAATAAGGTTTTAACTTCTGATGAAAGACTTAAAGAGGCTGTTATGGCTAAAGCCGGAATCAGAATCCTAAAGCAGGATTTTTTTGAAACCCTTATATCCTTTATCATTTCGCAAAACAAGCAGATTCCTCATATAAAGCAGATTGTACATACTATATCCGAGCGTTACGGAGATAAGATTTTGCTTTCTGATGAAAGGGCGGTCTATACATTTCCGAGTGTGGAGAGGCTTTATGAGGTAAGTGAGGATGAGCTCAGAGAATGCAAGGTGGGATTTAGGGCTCCTTATATAAGAGATGCGGTCTGTAAGGTTTACAGCGGTGAGATAAATGAAGAAAAGCTTAGGGGTATGAGCTTTAACGATGCCCGTGAGGCGCTTATGACCATAAAGGGTGTAGGAGAGAAGGTTGCAAATTGTGTGCTGCTTTACGGACTTTCCTTTACAAATGCATTTCCGGTAGATGTATGGATGAAGAGGATTATGGAATATATGTATTTTGGTGAGGATACCAAAAAGGAGATTATTGAAAGCTTTGCATATGAAAAATACGGTGAATATGCAGGCTATGCACAGCAATACCTTTTTTATTACGGAAGAGAAAAAGGCCTTGGAAAATAATGAAATTTAGTATTAAATCTATGCTTTAAGAGTAGGTATAGAAGGATATTTTAAAATAATTTGTGAAAAAGCTGTAAATTTTACATTTAGGGGTTGATTTTTTCCAAAAATTGAGTACAATAATAACTATGTTAGCACTCAAAGTAAATGAGTGCTAAAAAATCGAAGACTTGAATAAGGTCTTATATAGAGATGTTAGGAGGAATTTAAAATGAAGTTATTACCATTAGGTGACAGAGTTGTATTAAAGCAGTCAGTTGCAGAAGAAACTACCAAGTCAGGTATAGTTCTTCCATCACAGGCAAAGGAGAAGCCACAGTATGCTGAGGTTGTTGAAGTTGGCCCGGGTGCAGTTGTAGATGGCGAAAAGATTCCTATGGAGG
>JAFUGL010000117.1 GCA_017469405.1 Lachnospiraceae bacterium
CCCTTTTTTCTGAAATTATATTGAGGTTAGTGAGCCTGCGTCGATAACGGAGCGAAAGCGTGTCCTTCGAAGACCATATATATGATAAGCACCTTAAGGGAACTAACTCCGGCAGTTACACCCTCTATATCCTGCCGACCCTTACCCGTATAAACCGGAATTTAACGTTCCATTTTCCAGAAAGCAGCGCTGTAAGGTGGAAGTTCGGAACCGCCTCCGAAGTCGTGAGGCTCGCCGGTTATTAAGTCGACAGCCATTCCACAGCCTGCGTCAAAGTGTGCGGTGTATGGAGCATCACTTGCGTTGATGGCTACAAGGACACGCTCGTCGTCTACCTTTCTTTCGAAGATACACTGGTGGTTGGTAAGGACTACTGAGCGGAAACCACCATAGTTAAGTGCACGGCTTTTTTTCTTTGCTTCGGCAAGCTTTGCTATCCAGTCGGTGAGGTCGTTCCATTCAGGAGCATCGTAGCTTCTTCTAAGGGATGGGTCACCTTCTTCCTTTCTGCCTTCTGCACCCCATTCACTTCCGTAGTAAACACATGGGAAGCCCGGCATACCAAAGGCCAAGGCATATATGAGTGGAAGATGATTCTTGTTGGTAAGGATGCTTGCTACTCTTGTAACGTCATGGTTGTCTACAAATGAAAGAAAATGCTTGCCTTTATATCTGGTCCATTCTTCAGGTCCAAACTGCTGAAGGAGACTGTGTATGATTTCAAACATATTCATGGAATTAAAGCTTGAGTAAAGACCTTTGTAGCACATATAGTTTGTGGCACTGTGAAGCATGGAGTCGTTTACAAATACGTTATAGTCTCCGTGTAATAATTCTCCAAGTAATAAGAATTCGTCCTTAAGTCCGTCACAGTGGCTGCGGAGTCTTCTGATAAAATCATGGTCAAGGCAGTATGCCACATCAAGTCTTAATCCGTCGATGTCAAATTCTTCAATCCATTTCTTTACATTTTCGAAAATATGCTGGATGACGGCTTCATTTCTTAAGTTAAGCTTTACAAGGTCATAATTTCCTTCCCAGCCTTCGTACCAGAGACCGTCATTGTAATTGGAATTTCCGTCAAAGCTTATATGAAACCAATCCTTGTATGGACTGTCCCATCTTTTTTCTAAGACATCCTGAAATGCCCAAAAGCCTCTGCCTACATGGTTAAATACACCGTCAAGAACTACTTTTATTCCATTTTCATGGAGATTGTTACAAAGCTCCTTGAAATCTTCGTTGGTTCCGAGACGGGTGTCAATTTTAGAATAATCTCTTGTGTTGTATCCGTGAGTATCGGATTCAAATACAGGAGAAAAATAAATTGCATTGATACCAAGTTTTTTCATATGAGGTATCCAGTCATTTACCTTTTCGATTCTGTGAGTAAGAACTCCATCATTTTCATAAGGTGCACCACAAAATCCCAAAGGATAAATCTGGTAAAATACACTTTCATAAGCCCACATATAAGCTTCCTCCTAACTGTTTGTATAATTTTGCTTATGCTTTATTTTAAAAGCAAATGTGTTTAATGTCTGCCTGACCTTGAAATAAGTCTTAAGACTTGTGAAGTATACCATATTTTTATAAAAGCTACAAGGCATGAAAATGGTAAAATGTTTTTTCTTATAAGCCTTGCATTTTGTATACACTAAGGTTTATAATACCATATATAGTGATTTTCATGTTCTATAATAATTCTGTTTGGAGAAGTAAAATGAAAAAAATCAAAATAGTTTTACCTATTATAATATTGGTTATAGCTGCTTATATAATTTTTATAGTTATTTCCGGAAAAAGAAAGGATGATGACCAGCTTGTCATAAAAAGAGGGGCAGAGGATACAGAGTCGATTGCGTCTGCTTCTGATACTGATAAAGCGGTTTTAGATTCAGAGGGTGATGAGAATGATACAGAAAGCTCTCAAGCCGCTTTTTCCGAAGATAATGTATCAACAGCCGGAATAGTTATAAGAGGAGAAGAGATACCGGAATATATCGATGAACCATATGCCCAGATTAATTTTAATGCTCCTTTTTTCACAGAGGATGAGCTTGTTGCCGAATCCTTTGAAAATTTAAGTGAGCTCGATGAGTTAGGACGCTGCGGTGAGGCAAATGCATGTATAGGAATTGATATTATCCCTACCGAAGAACGTGGGGAGATAGGAGATTTAAAGCCATCCGGCTGGCATATGATAAAATATGACGATGTAATAAATGAAAGCTACCTATATTACAGATGTCATCTTATAGACTATCAGCTTACAGGAGAAAATTCCGATAAAAGAAATTTTATAACCGGAACAGAATATTTCAATACTGAGGGTATGCTGCCTTTTGAAAATATGGTGGCAAGATATGTAGAGATGACCGGAAATCATGTGATGTACAGAGTAACTCCTATATATAAGGGTGATAATCTGGTTGCAACAGGTGTGCTCATGGAAGCATGTTCGGTTGAAGATAATGGAATGGGCGTTTATTTCAATGTATTTGTATATAATGTTCAGCCGGGCATCGAAATAGATTACAGTACCGGAGAAAGTCAACTGTTGGCAGAATAAAATGTTTGAGAGAGCTTTTATAAAGGCTCTCTTTTTTTTTATATTTAAGTATATTATATTTTTTACACATCTTTTTTTGAAGTTAATAATATAATGTAAAAAAGATTATTATATAGGTAGATTTATGGCTTATAAAATAATGGTGGATGCTGGACATGGCGGATATGATGGTGGAGCTTCCTATAACGGAAGACTTGAAAAGGATGATACACTCCGGCTTGCTCTTGCAGTTGGTGAGTTGCTTTCGGAAAAAGGATATGATGTTGAATATACCAGAACAACAGATGTATATGATTCACCCGTTCAAAAGGCAAGGATAGGAAATGACAGCAATGCTGATTTATTTGTATCGATACATCGTAATTCATCTCCAACCCCAAACACTTATAAAGGAGTACAGACACTTGTATATGAGGATGTAGGGCTTAAAGCAGATCTGGCAAGAAGTGTCAATAAAGAGCTTGAAAAGGTCGGGTATAGAAATATAAATGTAGTGGAAAGGCCAAACCTTGCAGTTTTAAGACGTACAAAAATGCCTGCAATTCTTGTTGAAACGGGGTTTATAAATAATGATGAGGACAATGCAAGGTTTGACAGTCAGTTCGATGAGACCGCTAATGCAATCGCAACCGGTATAGATGATGTCATAAAAGCAGCCGGTTTAAAAAGCGCGGTCATGGATGATGATACGGTAAATGTGATAAATACTTCGGATGGTGGAAATGATGAAACAGAAAACTTGTCTATAACTGATTTGACCGAAGATAGTTCAATTAGAAACAATATGGCTTTAGAAGATTTAACAGCCAATGATCTAACTGAAGATAATTCGCTTGTTGACGATTCAGTCGGAGATAATTCATTTGTTGACAATCAATCAGAAGATATATCGTCAGATGATGCATCGACAGATAATTCAAACTATGATGGTTATATAAAGGATGTTCCGACAGGTGAAAATGATGTTAACGGCAATTATCAGCTTCTTGTTGGCATATATAGAACCGTTGGATCGGCAAATTATCAGATGAATAATCTTATCAATTCAGGTTATCCTGCAATAGTATATGAAGATGAAGACCTGTTTCAGGTAAGAACCGGAAACTATGAAACAATAGAAGAAGCTCTGATTGCTGTCCGTGAACTACAGGACAGAGGTTATGAAACACTGATAGTTATAGGAAAGTGATAATGCAACAAGTATTTTTATGTCACATAAAAAAATTCTTGACAACGATTTTTCTGTGTGTTAGTATGTCATACGATGAGCTGCCGTAGACAGTAGGTGCCGCAAGGCATAAGGAGTAAACGCCTACCGAGGAAGAATCGTAAAGTCAAAAGATTTAGCGTATTTTTACTCTCGTGCTACGTAGCGCGAGAGTTTTTTCTTTCGTATATATTTGCAGCTTCATTATAAATAATATAGGAGGTGCAAAACTTTGGCAAAGGTAGAATTAAAACAGCCTATAGTTGAGGAAATCAAAGAAAGTCTCAATGATGCAAAGACAGTTGTATTAGTTGATTACCGTGGACTTACTGTTGAACAGGATACTAAACTCCGTAAGACATTAAGAGAAGCAGGCGTAATCTACAAGGTATACAAGAATACAATGGTTAAGCTTGCGATTGATGGTACAGAATTTGATTCCATCAAGGATGATCTTGAAGGACCAACAGCAGTTGCAGTTTCAAAGACAGATGCAACAGCTGCAGCAAGAGTACTTGCTAAGTTCGCTAAGGAGAATCCTGCTCTTGAAATCAAGTCAGGTATCGTTGAGGGTACTTACTATGATGCTCAGGGTATTTCAAAGATAGCTACTATACCTTCAAGAGAAGAGCTTATCTCTAAGTTCCTTGGAAGTATTCAGTCACCTATCACAAACTTTGCTCGTGTTATTAAGCAGATTGCAGAGTCAAAAGAGGCATAAGCTTCTTAATATTAGAAGTAATTTTTAATCAGTAAAAAAAGAAAATAGTAATTTTGAAAAATTAGGAGGAAATTAAAATGACAACTCAGGAAATAATTGAAGTTATCAAAGGTTTATCAGTATTAGAGTTAAATGATTTAGTAAAGGCATGTGAGGAAGAGTTTGGTGTATCAGCAGCAGCCGGTGTTGTAGTTGCAGCAGCAGGCGCAGCAGATGGTGCAGCGGGCGGAGCAGAAGAGAAGGATTCATTCGATGTAGAGCTTACTGAGGTTGGTCCTAACAAGGTTAAGGTTATTAAGGTTGTTAGAGATTGTACAGGTCTTGGACTTAAGGAAGCTAAGGACGTTGTTGATGGCGCTCCTAAGGTACTTAAGGAAGGCGCTTCTAAGGAAGAGGCTGAGGACATCAAGACTAAGCTTGAGGCTGAAGGCGCAAAGGTTACACTTAAGTAATTTGTGTAATATATGACGGATAGCATATAAAAGAAAAACAGGTACTCGCAGAGCACGCGTTGCTTAACGCTCTGCTAAGCACCTGTTTTTGCTTTTATATGCTATCCTGTTATCGTAAAAAGAAAAATGATATATGACAAATTATTAGATTTAAATGTATAGGAAAAAATGATTGACAGAGTGTTTTATTTGTGATAAAGTAATAAAATGTCATTATTATGGCAAGGTTTGCCATAAAATAAATTCAAGGGGTGAAATGTGTCTATGAAAAAGTACAGAATGCGTCCTGCAAAATCAGGAAGAGGAATGCGAATGAGCTTTTCTACCGAGAAAGAAGTATTGGATATGCCAAACCTCATAGAAGTACAGAAGGATTCATATCAATGGTTCTTAGATGAAGGCTTAAGAGAAGTTTTCAGAGATATTTCTCCGATATCAGACTACAACAATCAGTTGAGCTTGGAATTTGTGGATTTTCAGCTTTGTAAGGATGATATCAAGTATTCCATTGAAGAGTGTAAAGAAAGAGATGCGACTTATGCAGCTCCGCTCAAGGTGAATGTACGTCTTAGATTTAATGAGACGAGAGAGGTTGCTCAATATGATATATTTATGGGTGATTTGCCTCTTATGACCGAGACAGGTACATTTGTTATCAATGGTGCAGAGAGAGTAATTGTAAGCCAGTTGGTTCGTTCTCCTGGCATATATTACGCTATAGGACATGATAAGATAGGTAAAACCTTATATTCATCAACTGTTATTCCTAATCGTGGAGCATGGTTGGAATATGAAACAGATTCAAATGATGTTTTTTCTGTTCGTGTGGACAGAACCAGAAAGGTGCCTGTAACTGTACTTATCAGAGCACTTGGTATAGGAACAAATCAGGAAATAATAGATTTATTTGGTGACGAGCCAAAGATTCTTGCAAGTCTTGAAAAAGACCCATCAACCGATTATGACGGTGGTGTGATCGAGCTTTATAAGAAAATAAGACCTGGTGAGCCGGAAAATGTTGATAATGCAGAGAGCCTTATTAACAGCATGTTTTTTGATTCCAGAAGATATGATTTGGCAAAAGTAGGTAGATACAAGTTTAATAAGAAACTCGCCCTTAGAAATAGAATTGCAAATCATGTTCTTTCAGAGGATGTCACTGATCCAAGTACCGGAGAGGTAATGTTTACTGCAGGAACAGTTCTTACACGTGAAGATGCAAAGCAGATACAGGATGCTGCTGTGCCTTTCGTATGGATACAGACAGAGGATAGAAATGTAAAAGTTCTTTCCAATATGGTAGTTGATATGTCAGGATATGTTGGCTTTGACCCGAAAGAGGTAGGCGTAACTGAGGATGTTTATTATCCTGTTCTTGAGAAACTCTTAGAAGAGTATGATGATGAAGAGGATTTAAAGAAGGCAGTATCAGCTTCTGTTAGTGAGCTTGTTCCTAAGCACATTACTAAGGAAGATATCCTTGCGTCCATTAATTACAATATGCATCTTGAATATGGCATAGGTAATTCAGATGATATCGATCATTTGGGAAACAGACGTATAAGAGCAGTTGGTGAACTTTTACAGAATACTTATAGAATTGGTTTATCAAGACTTGAAAGAGTAGTTAGAGAAAGAATGACAACCCAAGATATTGATAGCATTACACCTCAGTCACTTATCAATATCAAACCAGTAACTGCAGCTGTTAAAGAATTCTTTGGAAGTTCACAGCTTTCACAGTTCATGGATCAGAATAACCCTCTTTCAGAGCTTACACATAAGAGACGTCTTTCAGCACTTGGTCCTGGTGGTCTTTCAAGAGACAGAGCCGGATTCGAGGTTAGAGATGTTCATTATACACATTATGGTAGAATGTGTCCTATCGAGACACCTGAAGGTCCTAACATCGGTCTTATTAACTCTCTTGCAACCTATGCAAGAATTAATGAGTACGGTTTTGTTGAGGCACCTTACAGAAAAGTTGATAAAACAGATGCAGCTAATCCTGTAGTTACTGAAGAAGTTGTATATCTTACAGCTGACGAAGAAGATAATTATAGAGTGGCACAGGCAAATGAGCCACTTGATAATGAAGGACACTTTGTAAATAACAATGTTTCAGGACGTTTTAGAGAGGATACAACAGAGTTCCCAAAAACTAAAGTGGATCTTATGGACGTATCACCTAAGATGGTATTTTCAGTTGCGACATCTATGATACCTTTCCTTGAAAATGATGATGCAAACCGTGCACTTATGGGTTCTAACATGCAGCGTCAGGCGGTACCGCTTCTTAATACTGAGGCACCTATTGTTGGAACGGGAATGGAATCAAAAGCGGCTGTAGACTCAGGAGTATGTATAGTTGCAAAGCATGATGGTGTTGTCGAAATATCATCAAGTGAGAAGATTGTCGTTAAATGTGATGATGGTTCAAAGGATGAATATAGCGTAATCAAGTTCGCAAGAAGTAATCAGGGTAACTGTATGAATCAGAGACCGATTGTTAAGCGTGGTGACAGAGTTACAAAAGGTATGGTTATAGCTGACGGTGCTTCAACTGCAGGCGGAGAGATTGCACTTGGTAAGAATCCTCTTATTGGATTTATGACATGGGAAGGTTATAACTATGAGGATGCAGTTCTCCTTAGTGAAAGACTTGTTCAGGAAGATGTATATACTTCTGTTCATATTGAAGAATATGAGGCGGAGGCAAGAGATACAAAGCTTGGACGTGAAGAGATAACAAGAGACCTTGCAGGTCTTGCAGGCGATGCATTAAAAGATCTTGATGAAAATGGTATCATCAGAATCGGAGCTGAGGTTCATGCAGGTGATATTCTTGTTGGTAAAGTAACTCCTAAGGGAGAGACAGAGTTAACTGCTGAAGAGAGACTTCTTAGAGCAATCTTTGGTGAAAAAGCTAGAGAGGTTAGAGATACTTCACTTCGTGTACCACATGGTGCATATGGTGTTGTTATGGATACTAAGGTATTTACAAGAGAGAACGGAGATGAACTTCCACCGGGAGTTAATAAATCTGTAAGAGTATATATTGCGCAAAAGAGAAAGATTTCTGTTGGTGATAAGATGGCTGGTCGTCATGGTAACAAGGGTGTTATCTCTCGTATCCTTCCTGTAGAGGATATGCCATTTTTACCAAACGGTCGTCCACTTGATATAGTACTTAATCCTTTGGGCGTTCCTTCCCGTATGAATATCGGACAGGTACTTGAGCTTCACCTTGGCCTTGCTGCAAATGCACTTGGTTTCAAAGTTTCAACACCTGTATTTGATGGCGCAAATGAGCATGACATTATGAATGCTCTTGATATGGCAAATGATTATGTAAATGAAGATTGGGAAACCTTCTATGAAAAGTATAAAGATGATACTGAAAAAGAGGTAATGGATTATCTTTATGAAAACAGAGATCATAGAGAAGAGTGGAAGGGTGTTCCAATCAATAGAACAGGTAAAGTAAGACTTCGTGATGGTCGAACCGGAGAAGAGTTTGATTCACCGGTTACCATAGGCTTTATGCATTATCTGAAACTTCACCATCTTGTTGATGATAAGATTCATGCACGTTCAACCGGTCCTTACGGAATGGTTACACAGCAGCCTCTTGGTGGTAAAGCACAGTTTGGTGGACAGAGATTTGGTGAGATGGAAGTTTGGGCTCTTGAAGCATATGGTGCATCATATACTCTTCAGGAAATACTTACCGTTAAGTCTGATGATATCACAGGACGTGTTAAGACCTACGAAGCAATTATTAAGGGTGACAATATACCTTCTCCTGGTATTCCTGAGTCCTTTAAGGTACTTCTTAAGGAATTCCAGTCACTTGCTCTTGACGTTAAGGTTCTTACCGATGATGGAACTGAGGTTGAGCTTGGAGAGAGCTACGATTACGGAGATGACAATATTCGTTCCGTAATTGAAGGTGACAGCAGAGGTTATGAGGAAGATTTAGAGTCACAGGGTTATAGTGGAATTGACGAGAATGATGAGCTTACATCTCTTGGTGATGAAGATGAAGAAGATTATTCTTTCGATGACGGTTATGACAGTGATGATGAAGATGATGATTTTTAAGGAAAGGAGATTGGTAAGATGTCAGCATTTAATAATGATATAAATCAGGATCAGGACATTAACTTTGATGCGATTAAGATTGGACTTGCATCTCCTGAGAAAATCAGAGAATGGTCAAGAGGTGAGGTATTAAAGCCTGAGACTATAAATTACAGAACTTTAAAGCCTGAAAAAGACGGATTATTCTGTGAAAGAATATTTGGACCTAGTAAGGATTGGGAGTGCCATTGTGGTAAATATAAGAAGATAAGATTTAGAGGCGTTATCTGTGACAGATGTGGAGTTGAGGTTACAAAGGCAGCAGTAAGACGTGAGCGTATGGGTCATATCGAGCTTGCCGCACCTGTATCACACATTTGGTATTTCAAAGGTATACCGAGCCGTATGGGTCTTATGCTTGATATATCTCCAAGACATTTGGAAAAAGTACTTTATTTTGCTTCATATATAGTTCTTGATCCCGGAGAGACACCTCTTGAGTATAAGGCTATATTAAATGAACAGGAATTCAGAAAAGCAGAAGAAGAGTATGGCAATAAGTTCCGTGTTGGTATGGGAGCTGAAGCTATAAAAGAACTTCTTTCAGCTGTAGATCTTGATAAAGAGTCTCATGATTTAAGAGAAGAACTTGAAGGAGCATCAGGACAGAAGAGAGCAAGAATTATCAAGAGACTTGAAGTAATTGAAGCTTTCAGAAGCTCAAATAATAAGCCTGAGTGGATGATACTTGATGTTATTCCTGTAATCCCACCGGATATCAGACCTATGGTTCAGCTTGATGGTGGTAGATTTGCAACATCAGATCTTAATGACTTATATAGAAGAATTATAAATCGTAACAACAGACTTAGAAGACTTCTTGAGCTTGGAGCACCGGATATCATTGTTCGTAATGAGAAGAGAATGCTTCAGGAGGCTGTAGACGCACTTATAGATAACGGTAGACGTGGTCGTCCTGTTACAGGACCGGGTAACAGAGCACTTAAGTCACTTTCAGACATGCTTAAAGGTAAGCAGGGACGTTTCCGTCAGAACCTTCTTGGTAAGCGTGTTGACTATTCGGGACGTTCAGTTATCGTAGTTGGACCGGAGCTTAAGATATATCAGTGTGGCCTCCCTAAAGAGATGGCAATTGAGTTATTTAAGCCATTTGTTATGAAAGAACTTGTTAGTACAGACAAGGCTAATAATATAAAGGCAGCCAAGAAGAAAGTTGAAAGACTTGAGCCTGAGGTTTGGGATGTGCTTGAAAAGGTTATTAAAGAGCATCCGGTTATGCTTAACCGTGCTCCTACACTCCACAGACTTGGTATCCAGGCATTTGAGCCGATCCTTGTAGAAGGTAAGGCTATAAAGCTTCATCCGCTTGTATGTACAGCATACAATGCCGACTTTGATGGAGACCAGATGGCAGTCCATCTTCCTCTTTCAGTAGAGGCACAGGCTGAGTGTAGATTCCTTTTACTCTCACCTAACAACTTACTTAAGCCTTCAGATGGTGGTCCTGTTGCCGTTCCTTCACAGGATATGGTACTTGGAATATACTATCTTACAATGGAAAAGTATGCAGAGCTTTCAGAGGAAGAACTTAAAGATGCCAAGATAGTAAAAGAGTATAAATCCAAGGATGAAAGCAAAAATATAAAGGCTCTTATCAAGGATTGTGAAGCAGGAGCTGTAGAACTCAATGATATAGTTAAGGTAAAAGTTGTATCAAAGATGTCTAAGGATAAGCAGACAGTATTCTATAAGGATATCGTAAGTACAGCAAGAAACTTTATCGGACCTATGTTCAAGAGTACCAACAGAGCACTTCTTGCATACGAAAATGGCAAGATAACCTTACACCAGAAGATAAAGGTTGAGAGATCAATAGTTACACCGGAAGGCGAAAAGATAACTAAACTTATTGATTGTACACTTGGAAGACTTATATTCAATGAGATAATTCCACAGGATTTAGGTTTTGTTGACAGGAGTGATCCTGAAAATGTCCTTGAGCCTGAAATTAACTTCCATGTTGGAAAGAAAGACTTAAAGAAGATTCTTGATAAGTGTATCAATATACATGGTGCCACTAAGACTGCAGAGGTACTTGATGATATTAAGGCAATGGGTTATAAGTTCTCAACCAGAGGAGCCATAACAGTTTCTATTTCAGATATGACTGTACCTGCTGCCAAGAAAGAAATATTGGAAGAGGCACAGCAGGTTGTTGATAAGCTTAATAAGACTTTCTCAAGAGGTTTACTTACTGATGAGGAAAGATATAAGGCTGTTGTTAAGGTTTGGGAAGAAGCCGATAAGAAACTTACTAAAGCACTTCTTGATGGCCTTGACAAATATAACAATATTTACATGATGGCTGACTCAGGTGCCCGTGGTTCTGACCAGCAGATTAAGCAGCTCGCAGGTATGCGTGGACTTATGGCAGATACTACAGGTCGTACAATCGAGCTCCCAATCAAGTCAAACTTCCGTGAGGGTCTTGACGTTTTGGAATACTTCATATCAGCACATGGTGCTCGTAAAGGTCTTTCAGATACAGCGCTTCGTACTGCAGACTCAGGTTACCTTACACGTCGTCTTGTTGATGTATCTCAGGATCTTATCATCAGAGAGGTTGACTGTTGTGAGGAATCAGATGAGAAACCTGGTATGTATGTAAAGGCTATCTATAACGGAAATGAAGTTATAGAGAAGTTTGAAGATAGAATAACAGGTCGTTATGCGGCTGAGAGTGTATTTGATAAGGATGGCAATATGATTGTTAAGAAGAATCATATGATAACTCCTAAGAGAGCTGCCAATATTATCAAAAATGGTGTAGATGAGGATGGAGTAGCTTTCTTCGATGCAGAAGAAGGTAAGGTAAGAAAGAATGCTAAGCTTAAAATTAGAACAATTCTTACATGTAAGTCACATCTTGGAATCTGCTCTAAATGTTACGGTGCCAATATGGCAACAGGACAGCCGGTACAGGTTGGTGAAGCAGTTGGTATCATAGCAGCACAGTCAATCGGTGAGCCTGGTACACAGCTTACAATGCGTACTTTCCATACAGGTGGTGTTGCCGGTGACGATATCACTCAGGGTCTTCCTAGAGTAGAAGAGCTCTTTGAGGCAAGAAAGCCAAAGGGACTTGCTATTATCGCTGAATTTGGCGGAGAAGTTGAAATCAGAGAGACCAAGAAGAAACGTGAGGTTGTTATAACCAATAAGGAAACAGGTGAGTCAAAGGCATATCTTATTCCTTACGGTTCAAGAACCAAGGTTGTAGACGGTCAGATACTTGAAGCCGGTGATGAGCTTACAGAAGGATCAGTTAATCCACATGATATTCTTAAGATTAAGGGTATACGTTCAGTTCAGGATTACATGATTCGTGAGGTTCAGAAGGTTTACAGACTTCAAGGTGTTGATATCAATGATAAGCATATCGAAGTAATTGTAAGACAGATGCTTAAGAAGGTTAGAATAGAAGAAAGTGGAGATACCGAATATCTTCCTGGTACATTTGTTGATGTTCTTGATTATGCGGAAATCAACGAGATGCTTGAGGAAGAAGGCAAGAAACCTGCTGTTGGTACACAGATAATGCTTGGTATAACCAAGGCTTCACTTGCAACCAATTCATTCCTTTCAGCTGCATCATTCCAGGAGACTACAAAGG
>JAFUGL010000118.1 GCA_017469405.1 Lachnospiraceae bacterium
ATTACGCATGGTCATGTCGCCTTCGCTAAACATATATACCCATTTGTTTGCCATTTGTTATCTACCTCCTAAGTATTCATTTTTTTCTTGCGACACAGCAAAAGGCATACTGCGTCACGCTGTCATAAATTATAACATAAACCAAATAAATATAAAAGCCATTTTTTAACTTTTTTATATAGAATTTTTGAAAAAAAGTGTGTAATGAGAAATGCACATGTCACATATAATGTATATTCTTTGACTGTATAAAAAAATATGCACGCATGGCACGTGTTACTTAACGCCATGCTTTGCATATTTTTTTCATACAGTCAGATATACTCATATTAATGTAACAATGTGCCTGTCACCATTACTTACTTTTTATGCTGACACATCTATGGCAGGTGCCGACACGTCTGCCGATGCAGATACAGCTATATCCGCTCCTCCTACCGATGCCGAAAATGATGATGCATCAAAGGATGAACTTCCGTTTCCAAAGCCCGGCATGGAACTCATCTGCGCCATCTGCTGATGCTTAATCGTATCCTTAAGATAGTCCATATCAGCTTTTAAGATAGCCTTTTCTTCCGCCAATCTGTGCTTGCGTTTTACCTTTTCAAGTTCCTCTTCACTCATATGTGGATCAAGCATCTCAAGCTCTTCCAATGCTGCCATTGCTTCTTCCATCTCTCGCAGAGCTTCTTCTCCAAACTCTGCAATCTTTTCGTTGAGCTCTGCCATCATCTCCTCGGAGATTTCTTCATTTCTTTCTTCAATCTCCACATGCATTTCTTCAAGCATAGCCTCGCGCTCTTCAAAGATATCATCCTCTGCTTCGGATATCTCATCCTCCGCTGATCCTATCATCTGATTTCTCATATCAGAAGCAGCCTCTTCCATCTCATCAAATCTTTCATCACGCTTTCTGGTTATCTCGGCAAGCTCCTCTTGTTCGATGTTATGCTTCTTCTTCCTAGCAGCCATCTCCATACGGGTTGCGTGAGTAAGTGCCGTTTGAAGCTCATCAGAATCACCATCACCGCTTTGTATCTTTCTTTTTATCTCAAGCACCTTACGCTTGGCAGAAAGCATAGCCTGACCGGCAGTGATAGAATTTTTTGCGCGAAGAATTTTAGTAGATATCTCCTTGTAATTGTAATTAAGTCTCTTTTTTACCTTCGGCTTATCCTTATCGGAGGTTTTTGACATTTCCCAGATATCCTTAAGTCTACCATCCTTTGAATAAATCGAAAACTGTCCGTTATCCTTCTTATTGTTTCTCTCAAGGTCACGAAGCATTGTTCTCATCTTTTCGGTATTGGACATCTTCTCATTCTTAATCATTTCATTGTAAGAATTATTAATATCCGATGATATGGAATTGCCATTGGTACTCTGATAGCTGTTCAAATATGAAGTTTTCGATAAAAAACCAACATTCATAAAAACCCTCCTTGGTATTAAATGAAATCCTTTTCTTTTCCACTATCAAATTTTCATGTCACAAATAAAATGTCACCAAAGCAACAAAATAAAATGCCACAAACATCATGCATATTATTAAAACCTGGAATACAAATAAGACTTATAATGCAAGTCAAAAAAGACGTTTAAAACGTAGAAATAAAATTAGTAATTAGCGGGTCTTCCCTGACCTTTACATATAAATCCATTTATATACGGTAATTATACTATAATCTGTATCATAATACAAGAGCTATTCACAACAAAAATTCATCTAATCATACAAATTATCCACGGTTATTATCTTTGTCTTCACTTCATCACTGTCACTGAAACTTGCATTAACAGTTACGGATGCGTTATCGGCTTTTATGCCATTATAAATCTGTATTGTAATAAGTGTCGGACATTCAAGTATTCTTCCGAAAGCCTCCTCATTGTATTCTTCATTAAACATAACATTTATGGTTTTATAATCAGAGCTTATTGAGATAACTCTGTATCCAACCATGCCGCCAAGTATAGAAAACGTATCATCATTAAGAATGTCAGCTAAATTTTTAACAGCCTTTTTTCTTTGTTTTTCGGTAAAATATATAACAATGTTCTTATCTTCCAAATACGCCTTTTTGCAATAATCCGAACCTAATGTGTTTATTAAATATTTTGCATATTTTTCGTAATCTTCTTCTGTCCAGTTTTTGTCCGATTCACCGGCAAAAACAATGATTGGCACTTCATATCTTTGTGTTTTGTTTTTTATTACCACAACGGTAATAACCGAAGCTGCAACAATTAAAACTATTAAACTTACTATTAATATTATTTTCTTCTTTTTACTCATGATTCATTTCTCCCGTTCCAATATTCGTTTATTAGATTCCTATAGCCCCATTCTTTGAGCTTATCATATGATATCTTATAATTCCCTTTATAGTGCCTGCCGGTTGCAGCGTATCGGATATACTTTTGCAAATATTCATCAATAATCTTTAAACCCTTATCAGTTGTAATACACGGAAAAAACCATCTGCTCCAGGAAAATTCCGTGCCTCTTACTTCCTGATATTTATAGGTATAAAGCTTTTTGTTCATAGCTTTTATAAAACCCCTTGCCGCTCTTTCTCCGGAAAGATTTTTCCTGTCAGCCCAGCGTCTTAAGGCATGTGCTTTTCTTTTAATCTTTGCTTTCATCTTCCTGATTGTATTGGAAGATAAGTCAATCTCTCCATTATTATATGAAAAGCCCAAAAACTCCCACTCCTCTTTTGGTTTACATAACTTTGTTTTGTCAGGATTTATCGTAAGCTTATTTTGATTAATTATTTCAAATATTCTATGCTGATATTTTTTAATATCATCTTCACTGTCCGCAAATACAAGTATGTCATCTGAATACCTGAAGTATATAACATTTTCCGATTCAAAAAGCTTGTCCATATCCGAAAGATATACATTTGCAAAAAACGGTGATATAGGTGTTCCTGCCATAGCACCGCGCTTTTCTGATATTATATAATAATCCTCTTCGTCTATCTTATCATCTTTATTACTCTCATTCTTTTCATATTTATTTCCTGATTTGTTTTCAACAAAGGCCCTATCAAGCATAAGCAGTTTTTCAAAGAAAAGATATAACTCTTCATCACTTTTCTTTATAAAACCAAGCTTTTCAAGTAAAATATCAACATCAATCGAATTAAAATAATTATGTATATCAAGCTTAAGACAATACTTATCGCCAAGCCCCTTAATGCATTTAATTCTTCTTATGGCATCCTTAACCCCATAACTTCTTCTGAACGCATAGCAGTTATCAGAAAACTCACCATCAAAAATATACAAATAAAATGCAATACCCTTTAGAAAAATATTAAAGTCCTCTTCAAAGGAATAAATCACTCTCTTTTTATCAGTATCCGCCTTGCTAATCTCTTTTTTCAAAGGTATCGGCGGTATGTAATCCTGTTTTGTTATATCATTTATTAAATACAAATATTTTTTAGATTCAATAAATAGTACTATAACCTCTAAATCCTTACCCATAAGATGCTGTTTTTCAATTTTATAATCAAGAAATTCTTTCCAAAATTTCTCTTCCGAAAGCCTCTCCCATACACACATTCCAATATTTCCACCATAAAATAAGCTTTAGTTTTATTTTCTGAAATGATTTCAAACACATAATCATTTTTCTTCGTTATTACACCATATAAAAAAGGAAAGAGAACTTACTTTGAAGTAAACGTGTTTACACCAGACTGAATATGCTCCGGCTGTCTGCAAAGCTCTTCTTAAAGAGCATACTTCATCCACCACAGACGTAACAAAAAGTTACATTTCTCTTTCCTTTATAAGCTATTTAATTATTACTAAAATGCAAGCTTTTCCTCAAAATAAGCCTTTAAATCTTCTATCTTGATTCTCTCCTGCTCCATAGTATCTCTGTCACGAACTGTAACTGCTCCATCGTTTTCGGAATCAAAATCATAGGTAATGCAGAACGGTGTTCCGATTTCATCCTGTCTTCTGTATCTCTTTCCTATATTTCCTCTGTCATCAAACTCGCAGTTATAGTACTTTGATAACTCTGCATAAATCTTTTCAGCACCTTCATTAAGCTTCTTTGAAAGCGGAAGGACACCAATCTTTACAGGTGCAAGTGCCGGATGAAAATGAAGAACTGTACGTACATCATTCCTTTCTGCATCAAGAACCTCCTCATCATATGCTTCACACAAGAAAGCAAGTGTTACACGGTCTGCGCCCAGTGATGGCTCTACTACAAAAGGAATATATTTTTCATTTAATTCATCATCAAAATACTCCATAGGTTCACCTGAGGTATTCTGATGCTGCGTAAGATCATAGTCTGTACGGGATGCAATACCCCAAAGCTCACCCGGCTTGTCACCAAACGGAAAGTCATATTCTATATCTGTTGTATGATCCGAATAGAAGGAAAGCTCCTCAGGGTCATGATCACGAAGATAAAGGTTTTCTTCCTTTATTCCAAGATCAAGCAGCCAGTTATAGCAGAACTTTCTCCAATACTCAAACCACTCTGTCTGTGTTCCCGGCTTGCAGAAGAATTCCAACTCCATCTGTTCGAACTCTCTTGTTCTAAATGTGAAGTTACCCGGTGTAATCTCATTTCTGAAAGACTTACCTATCTGACCTATTCCAAAAGGAACCTTCTTACGAGAAGTTCTCTGTACATTCTTGAAATTAACAAATATACCCTGAGCAGTTTCAGGTCTTAAATAAACAATATCCTTTGCATCCTCTGTAACACCCTGAAATGTCTTAAACATAAGATTGAACTGGCGGATATTTGTAAAATTATGCTTACCACATGAAGGACAAGGGATATTATGTTCCTCTATAAACTTCTCCATCTCCTCATTAGACCATCCGTCTACGGAAGATGTAAGCTCAATTCCATTTTCTGCTGCAAAGCTCTCAATAACCTGGTCTGCTCTGAATCTCTCATGACACTCCTTACAGTCCATCAAAGGATCCGAAAAGCCGCCGAGATGTCCGGAAGCAACCCATGTTTGAGGGTTCATAAGAATAGCACAGTCAACACCTACATTGTAAGGGTTTTCCTGAATGAATTTCTTCCACCATGCACGCTTTACATTATTCTTTAATTCAACTCCCAGATTACCATAATCCCAAGTGTTAGCCAAACCACCATATATCTCCGAACCAGGATATATGAAACCTCTTGATTTTGCAAGTGAAACTATTTTGTCCATTGTCTTTTCCATATGAATACCTCTTCCTATAAATTATTTATATATGATAACGGCATTTCCAAGGCCGTCAAATCTCGCACTATTTGAACTGTTTATATTTACATGCCCATTATAATACACTATCTCACCGCTTATGTTAAGTGTAAATGCAGCATCAGCACTGAAAATCTTATAAGCTGCCACACTTGTATCTATACCGGAAACATATATATCGTTTCCAGCCATATCCCTGAGAGCCACATCACCAAAAGCAAGTAAATCCTGACTATTCATATATGAAGTACCGTTAAAGGCATTATAATCATCTAGTGATTTGTAGTCAATTGCAACTCTTACATTTTTATCTTCTTCTTTATATTCAAGAAGCTTTACAGCACCCTTTTTATCACTTCCACAATATTTATCTATATCTGATTTTATATCATCTTTTAAACCTGATATATCAAAGTTTGTATCAGAAAAATTTTCACATGCTATCTCTCGTATGCTTCCGTCCTCATTAATTGTAATAGTATTCTCATTTATATCTCCGATATATTTTTCCTTTTTCTTGCCACAGGCTGTTAAAAGACAAAGAACCAACACCGGCAAAATAAATCCAATTATTTTTTTCTTAAATTTAAACATTTTCATAGCTCCTAAAAAATTTTATTGTATAAACTCTCAAAGTATAATACAAAATTTATGCAAATATTTCAAGCAAGAGTAGAAAGAATTTCCAAAGATTTAAACTTTTTATCCACATATTCATTTCTAAATCTTTCAGCTACATATCGAAGTTCACCCATAACCTCTTCGGAAAGCGTAAAGCCATAAAGCTTATTTATAGGTGTTGAAAGGATATATTGCAAAGTGTAAATGAGTGAGTCACTTACCTTATATGTTACCTTCTTAGCAAGTGCACACTTATCACATAAAAGTCCGCCCGACCTTGCATCGAAGTAGTTTATACGCTCCTTTTCACCGCAATTAACACAGGAAAAAGCCTGTAAACCCTCCCCCTCAATATCCATAAGTTTTATCTCATAAATGTATCTTATAAGTTCATTTGAAACCCTGTCGTCAAGAAGTGCCTTAAAGGTTACATATAAGAGATTCAGATTATTGGTGCAAAAGTCACCCTCTCTTGTATAGTAAGACATAAATTCTGAAAAATACGCCGCATAGCACATCTTTTCCATATCATATGCTATATCGTGAAAATACTCCTTCACGTCCACCTTTACAAGATTATACGCATCTCTTGTGGGAAATACCGTAAAGGTTCCCATTACATAGCTTTGACTTGCAGCGGTAAGTGCGGAATTCGGTCTTCTGGCACCATTGGCAAATACAGTTATCTTTCCTCTTTCTTTGGTAAGTATAACAAGTCTTTTATCATATTCACCAACCAGAGTTACATATAATACAATTCCTGTAACTTCAATCTCCTGCCTCATAGCTAATCTTCATCCCTGTAACCGTAGTTTTTAATAAGCGTATCGCTGTCACGCCAATCCTTCTTAACCTTAACCCAAAGCTTAAGATTGACCTTCATTCCAAGCAGGTTTTCTATACTGATTCGTGCCTTAGTACCTATATTTTTAAGCATCTTTCCCTGCTTTCCGATTATTATTCCCTTATGTGAATCTCTCTCACAGATTATAGTTGCATCTATATCACACAGGCTGCCGTCCGGTCTTTCCTTCATCCTGTCTATAACAACAGCTATACCATGAGGTATCTCTTTATCCAGCTGTCTTAATGCCTGCTCTCTTATAAGCTCTGAAGCTATCTGTCTTTCCGGCTGGTCTGTTACAGTATCCTCATCATAGAACTGTGGGCCATACGGAAGAAGCTTTTTTATCGACTTTATAAGCTCATCGGTATTTTTACCTCGCAGAGCGGAAACCGGAACTATCGCCTCAAACTCACATACATCCTTATATGAATTTATGGCATCAAATATCATTTGTTCTTCTACGGTATCCGTCTTATTGATTACAAGAATTATAGGTGTATTTACCTTCCCAAGCACCTCTATGATATGTCTTTCTCCTGCACCGATAAAGGTAGTCGGCTCAACAATCCACATTATGACATCCACTTCATTTAAAGTGCCGTGAGCAACATTCATCATATACTCTCCGAGCTTGTTTTTTGCCTTATTGATACCCGGAGTATCAAGAAAAATAATCTGTGCATCATCATCTGTATATACTGTCTGTATTCTGTTTCTGGTGGTCTGTGCCTTGCTGCTTGTTATGGCAATCTTTTGTCCGATAAGTCTGTTCATAAGAGTCGACTTACCCACATTTGGTCTGCCTATTATTGCAACAAAACCCGATTTAAAGTTATCCATATTTAAACTTTATCCTTTTTGCAAAATGATTTTCTTATAGTCAATTATAAATTATAAAATATAATTCATTCTAAAATATAATCTAAAACCTGCTCAATATCTCATTAAAGTTATCTTTTGCAGCATCTATCTTGCCCTCACCGCCTATTGCACAAATTGTACCACTTTCAGTTGCCGCTTCCACGTAAGGCGCAAGTGTTCTTATAGTTTCAACTGTAGAGCTAAGCACCTCATCACGCTCTCTTTGCAAATCCTCATCAGTAAGCTCCATAAGATCAGCAATAAGGCTGAAGTTACCCTCTGCAGACGGTGTAAGCGGCGTATCAATTCTGCTGATTGCACCGATTATATATTTGATCATATCCCTGTCGCTGGCATCAAAATTCCTTACATAATCCGGTGCCTTTTTATAGATATCATAGGTCTCCATAAGATTAGGATCTCTGTATGATGTAAAGTACACATTTCCGCTTCTTGAAAATGAACACATACAGCCGTAGGCTCCACCTTTAACTCTTACATTTATCCAAAGATAATCATAGGAGAAAATGGATTGAAGTACCGCAAGTCCGCCGTTATAGTTAAGTCCCTTTTCCATAAAGTTTCCTGCGGTTGCCACATACTGTACCTGACTCGCTGTCTTATAGCCCTCATTTAACACCTTAGGCTCGATAAACTTTTCCCTGTCAAAATCAAGTCTGGAAGAAAGTCTCTTGGATAGATGGCTTATACTCTTTTCAAGCATTTCCTTTGGATCTTTATCTGAGGTATAGGATACCAGAAGTCCTCCTCTTCTTAAGACCTCTCCGAGTACTGTCTTTAAGCTTTCTATCAATGCATCCGCCTTTTCCTCAAAATGCTTATCCAAATCATCAAGGAAATTGTAATAGTCAATACCCTCTGTAAGCTCCTTTACAACTCCGATAGGCGAAATGTATGATATCGCACGACCGCCTGCTGTAAGATGACCGGAAGAAACAAGATCATTTTTAAGTCCCGAAACCGTCTCGGCAATTATCTCCTTAAGACGCTTTTTATCATCAAGCTTTGAGGTAAAAAGTATCTCCTCCACAAGCTCCATACCCTTATCAACATTTGCATCAAGCATCTTTGCATTTACTATAAAATGTACCGCATAGGAATCCTTTGCCTTTTTATTGATTACACCTGTGGTAAATCCTATGCCGCCGGTATAAAGATTAATCTCCTCACTAAGCTCATTGTAGCTATAGTTTTCAGTATCAACATATTTAAATATCTCGGTCAAAAGAGATATATAAGGATATGAATTATAATCAATATCCGTCACATCAAAGTTAAGACTTATATAACTTATTCCGTTGGTAAATATATCATGGCTTACAACCTTAACCATCTCAATCTCACTGAACCGGTTATTTATGGTTCTTGCCTTTTTATCAATATCAGATATCTCAAGCATAGGAATAGTCTTAAGCTCCTCATCAGTACTTGGGATACTCTGGTACTCCTTAAGATGCTTCTCCTGCTTTTTAATCTCCTCGATATCAGCCTTAGTCAAGGTCTTTTTATACTCCTCAAGCTTCTCTGCTTCTTCCTTTTCACGAAGCTCATTTAATCCCTTTTTAGGAGAAAGAATCACATATGTCTTATGATTATTTTCAAGAATATATTTAACTATTAACTGCTCAAAATATCCGTTATCAACTTCCTTTTTAAGCTCATCAAAAACTTCATTTAATGAAAACAGTTCCAGTGCCTTGCTGTCATCATAAAGCCAGGTGTTAAACGCATTTAAACCAAGCATAAGTCCCTTCGGATATCTTCCGTAATTAGCCTCCTTATGCTTAAATTCAAAATAATTTATCGCTGCAAGCAGAGATTTTTTGTTAATCTTTTTCTCTACAATTGCTTTAAGCGAATCATTTATTACATCAATAAAATTCTGCTTATCGGTTATGTTGGCATTTTTTGCAATGATTGAAAGCGACGGCTGGTTAATACCGTCGTCAAAGGATGAAAACACATCCTTTCCGATTCCTGCATCTATAAGTGCAGTCTTAAGCGGCGCTCCCGGTGTCTCAAGAAGTACATGCTCAAGCACTGCGAATGCAGCGCAAAGCTTTTTATCCGTGCTTCTTCCGACAGACACATTGTAAGCAAGATAGGTATTATCCTTCTCATCATCTGTCTCTGAAATAGAATAAAAATCCATAAGCTCCTTTGGACTTTCAAAAGGAGGCTCATCCTCTATATGCGAATCAATATCAAGGAAATCAAAATTATTAAGATATTGCTCATCTATAAACTCAAGCTCTCTGACAGCATCCATATCTCCGTAAAGATAGATATAGCTGTTGCTCGGATGGTAATATCTCTTATGAAAATCAATAAATGCTTCCTGTGTTAAATCTGTAATGTACACAGGATCTCCGCCGGACTCAAAGCCATAGGTTGTATCCGGAAGAAGAGATTTTTCTATATCACGATAAAGTATCTGCTCCGGCGAGGAGTAGACACCCTTCATCTCATTAAAGACAACTCCGTTATACTTAAGGCTGCCATCCTCATCAACCTCGTAGTGCCAGCCCTCCTGCATCATTATCTCTGTTTTTTCATAGATATTTGGATAAAAAACCGCATTAAGATATACATGCATAAGATTGTGAAAATCTTTTTTATTTAAACTTGCTACCGGATAAACCGTTTTATCCGAGTAAGTCATCGCATTTAAAAATGTATTGAGCGAACCCTTTGCGAGCTCTACAAAAGGATCCTTAACAGGGAAATTCTTTGAACCGCACAAAACCGAATGCTCTGTAATATGTGCCACACCTGTATCATCTGCCGGCGGAGTTCTGAAGCCTATGGTAAATACCTTGTTGTTGTCATCATTTTCAATAACAACCACTCTCGCCTTTGTCTTCTTATGTGAAAGAACATAACCTGTTCCCTTTACCTCATCTAAGGACTTTTTCTCAACTAATTCGTATGCTTTTAAATCTTCAATGCCTGCCAATTTTTATACCTCACTATCTTTTTAAATTTCTGAATTATATCTTATTTTTAAAAATAATTATTTCTCCAGACTCTCCGGTCCGAAGCTCATGGGAAGAAGCTCCTCCAAAGTTCTTATAACATAATCATTTTCATTCTTTGCCATTATAACATAAAAAATATTAGGTGCAACAAACTCTCTTAAAACCTGTCTGCAGATTCCACATGGGGATGTATATTTTTCTGATGCATAACTTGTATCCGACTGATTAATTGATGCATTATGCTGTATCATTTTTTCATCATACCCACCTATTATAGCTATCGCCTTAAAGTTATTATAGCCCTCACTCACTGCTTTAAATACAGCAGTTCTCTCCGCACAGTTTCCTGCCGGGTATGAAGCATTCTCCACATTGCAGCCTGTTATTATATCAAAATTATCCTCATCCTTTGCAGCATATAACGCAGCACCCACCTTAAAATGCGAATAAGGCGCATAAGCATTTTTTCTTGCATTATCCGCCGACTTTATAAGTTCTTTTATTATATCATCTGAAATATTTATAGGCATATGTTAAACTCCCTTAATTAAATCATACATTTTTCCAAATCTATTATTTTTTAAGCGATTTGGAAGTTTTTAATCACAGTTATGAATAATTATTCAATTTCAAAAAGTACGACCGCCTTGTCCTCTCCGTCTTCCTTACCTGTGAATTTAATTATATATTCATTGTCTGTATGGTTTGTAAATACACAAAGCTTGTCCTTATATTTGCACTGTTTCTTATAATCAATACGGATTCTCTTGACCTTTCCTTCAGGTACATATTCATAAGCATTAATTATATACCTTCCGTTACTCATATGATTATTAAAATCAAGGTCTTCCTTTCTAACCCATATATCCTCGACATAGTCAAAGCTCTCAGGAAGCTTTATCTTGCGGCTTACCTTATC
>JAFUGL010000119.1 GCA_017469405.1 Lachnospiraceae bacterium
ATTGTCTTGGAGACATACCGGAATACCTCAAGCCATATGTCAGTGATTATAAAATCAATGTATTTGAGATTGCATATCTAACTGACGAGCAGGTTAAGAAGTTCAAGAGTGACTTTAAATTTGTAGCTGATTATTTCGTACAAATGAGAAAAAATAAAAATTACATAGCGCCGAGAGAGGTTGTAAAACATGTAGATGAGGTTTTAAAACTGATGAAGGTGCTTACAAAAGATAAAGAGTGGGGCAATAATGGTTTAGTAGAAAGGAAAGGAGAACCATATATGGATCATTATTTAAGCGATCTAATTGCAGAGGCTAAAAAGAAAGCAAAAACTGATGCTTATTTAGATTGCGGTCTATCTATTTCAGAAATTGCTGATAAGCTTAATATTACGGAAGAAGAGGTTTCAAAAATCATCAAAAATATTGATGAAGAAAAATTACAAAAGATAAACTAAACATAAGTTATGTAACACTAGGGCGGTTCGGATTAAATCTGAACCGCCATTATTATTATACTTTATATTCCCTATTGACAACCATATAACAATGTTGTATTGTATATATACGATATATACAATTTTAATAACACAGAGATTTTAAACTCAAAGATATATAACAAGCTTTACGGAGGTTCTTATGCAGGATTTTGAATATGCGATTGAGGTTAATAACCTTACTAAAAAATATGACGGATTTACGTTAGATAACGTGAGTTTTAAGGTTCCGAAGGGAAGTATTATGGGCTTTATCGGACAAAACGGAGCAGGTAAGTCCACCACGATTAACGCAATTTTAAATATTGTTAAGAAGGACGAGGGCGAGATTAAGATTTTTGGACTTGATAATTTAAATAATGAGACAGAGGTTAAGGAAAATCTTGCTGCCGTATTTGATGAACTTCCGTTTAACGAGGATTTAAATGCAAAGATACTGTCAAAGGTTATGAGTGACATATACAAGAATTGGGATGAAAAGGTATTTTTCAATTACCTGGATATATTTTCACTTCCGTCGAAAAAGGCATTTAAGAAGTTTTCCAAGGGTATGAAGATGAAGCTTCAGTTAGCGGTTGCGCTTTCACATCACGCAAAGCTTCTAATCATGGATGAGGCGACCACAGGTCTTGATCCTGTTGTAAGAAATGAGATACTTGATATTTTTATGGAGTATCTTCAGGATGAGAATAACACAATCTTTATGTCCACGCATATAACCTCCGACCTTGAAAAGATTGCCGATATGGTGACCTTTATTGATAAGGGAAAGATTATTTTAAGCGGATACAAGGACGAGATTTTGGATAACTACGGAATTATTAAATGCGGTAAGGCTGAATTTGAGAGTGTTGATAGTGCCGATTACATAGGCATAAGACACACGGATTATGGAGTGGAAATGCTTGTAGCCGATAGGCACAAGGCAGCAGAAAAATACACTGATATGGTAGTTGATAAGACCACGCTTGATGAAATTATGGTCTTTTTGGTATAGCGGGAGATGGTTTAGTGGAGATAGCATATGAAAAAACTTCTTTTGAGAGAATTATATCTGGCAAGAAAGAATATAAGGATTACACTGCTTGTTTTGTTGATTTTTATAATTGGCAGTAATCTGGTACTGCTTAGCGCAAGGGTTGGGAATATCGCAAAGTATGTGCCGGCTGATGAACTTGATGAAATCTTGCCGACACTTAAATCCATATTTATGTATTTCGTTTTTATGCTTGGTATGGATGCCAGTGGTATTTTAAATGTGGTTATTTCAGACTATGCATCCGGATGGATGAAATATATAAACTCAACCCCTGTATCTGCATTAAGACTTGTGGCAGCGAAGTACATTTCAATGGGGATTATTACATTATGCGGAGTAGTGCTTGGCACGGTTAATCTTATAATATCGGGAGCAATCAGTCACATAGGTGTCAGTGGCAAGGATATCGCTATGATTGTTGTATTATGCAGTATTATGAGCTTTTTTAATATATATCTTATGCCGTTTGCATTAAGGTTCAGAGGAACCGAAAAAGCAATATTAGGGACTCTCCCGATTATGCTTGTGTTATTTATATATTTTCTGTTTAAAAGCAGTATTCTTAACGGTGATATCGATATTGATATAGGTTTTACGAGGGTGATGGATATGGCCGTGCACAATGTATGGATATTTGTAACTGTGATTATTTTGGGCTGGATAATAAGCTTTGTCGTATCGTATAAGGTGGCAAAGGGATACAAGGTAAGGGGGTAGTGCTGATGAGAGGACTTATTATTAAGGATTTATACATCGCAAGAAAGACCCTTTTGATATATTTTGGTGCAATGGTTCTTAATTCACTTTTCTTTGTTATAGTTGGAACCTTTTTATTTATAAATGAAGATTTAAATGGCATGGTCAATAACACTTCTTTAATAATTGCTTTTTTATGTCTTATAGTTAGAAATAACTTGCAGGGTAGACTTATCGGTATAGATGAAAGAAGAAAATGGGGGTATTTTGGTACATCGACACCGGTTGCTACGCGTGGAATTGTAGCTGCAAAATATGCAGTTGTATTTTTACTTTCATTTGTGGGATTTGTTTTTTGCTTCATTATGGATATTATCTTCTCGTTTGTAACAGGCGTGTACATTAACAATTCCATAATTTATATGGGCATTCTCTTTTTGGATATCATTTGGTTTGCGATAGAACTGCCGTTTGTAATCAGATATGGAAGCAAGAGAGGTGTTAATATCAAGGTTGCGGTTATTTTGATTATAGCCTTGTGTATAGGCGTATATGCATTGTTCGGAGATATATCGTATTTTATGAAAGGTGAAGGTGTTGTTAATCAGATACAGGAAGCTGTTATGAATATAAATGGTAATGAGGTTGCTGATAAGCTTTTAAGACAGGATGCATCAAAGCTTTTAATCGCTTCGCTTATACCTCATATCATAGTCGGTTTATATTATCTTTCTTACCGTATATCGTGTAAGCTTTATTTGAAGGGAACGGAGGAATATGATGTATAGCAGGAAAAAAATTGCTTGGCAAATCATTTTATATGTTATAATATGCTTTGGACTTATGTATATAACAGGCGCATTTTATCTAAAGGAAGACGGCTATCTTGTAAGAAATAATCTGCAAAATGCTGTGCGTGTTTTAAACCTGCTTGGACTTTTCTCTCCGCTTATAGCCTGTTTTATTCTTAGATATGCTTCGGGAGAGGGCTTCAAGGATGGAATAATGCTTCCAAAGTTTAACGGACATTTCAGGTGGTATTTTGCAGCAGTATGTGTTCCGCTTCTTATGGGACTTATAGGCTGTGTGCTTATAACGATTATTTTGCACGAGGGCTTTACCTTTAAAAATGATTATGGCTTGGCGGTAAATATGCTTAATCCGGCACTGTCGCTTGATATTGTATACTATTCTATGTTTGTTTTGCTCGGTGAGGAGCTTGGCTGGAGAGCATATCTTTATGATAAGCTAGAGGAGCTGTTTAGACACAAAGAAAGCAAGGCTGCTAAAACCGGAGAGGATATAGTAGAAGACAAGTCGAATGATGCTTTTTGTTTAGATAAGCGTGCAGTAAGCCGCTCTGTTATAATCGGTGGTATTGTCTGGGGACTGTGGCATGCGCAGTTGGTAGTTGTTGCAGGGCTTAACTTTGGCAAGGATTATGCCGGATTTCCTTATGTGGGTATAGTCCTAATGTGCATATCCTGTATATTTATGGGTGCATTTTTACAACTGCTTCGTAAAAGGACGGATTCGGTTATAGCTCCGACACTTGCACATGCGGTTTTAGATTCGTCAACATCAGTTATACTGGTTATGTTCCTATCAGATAAAGCAATTGCAGAAAATGCATTTTTGCTCGGCATATGTGGACTTGTAATACCGTCAATTATAGTCGGAGCCGTAAGCTGGTACTTACTTCTTAGAGAAAGCGGGAAATAACATTGGATATAATTATTTCAAATATGGTGGATGAGCCTATCTACCTGCAGATTGAAAATCAGATAAAAGCAAAGATAATGAGTGGGGAGCTTGCTGCGGGCGAGGCTCTCCCTTCGATGCGTAATCTAGCCATGCAGCTTCGGATAAGTGTTATCACTACCAAGCGTGCCTACGAGGAACTTGAACGGGACGGCTTCATAGAATCCTACACCGGACGAGGATGTTTTGTAAAGGCGCAAAATGCAAAGCTGCTTCGGGAGGAAACCTTGCGCCAGACGGAAGAACTGCTGTCGAAAGCAGTGGATAAGGCGAAGCTTTCAGGGATAGGACTGGAGGAGTTAAAGGAATTATTAGATAAAAATTATAATAAATAAAATGCAATATATTGCTTATTGACCACGAAAAACACGATTAACAAGCAATATGTTGCATTTTATTTTTTGTGAATTTATAATAAAAAGAGTTATTATGATTAAGACAGTTGATGGGGAGAAACATATATGACACAAGAGATAGTCATGATAGAAAAAAAGAAACCGTCTGTGGTTCGTTGGATAGTTGTTGTGGTGTCGCTTATTGTTGCAGAGATTGTTAACAGGTTTGCGCTAAAAACCATATTAAAAAATATAGCAAACGGTGAGGCCGGTAGAGATGATTTCACAATATTTCATCTGCTTTTTATCGTATCTATAATAGCAGAACTTTTTCTTATTGTTCAATTTATATCACTTATTAAGGGACTATTCGATAAGGAGAAGGCTGTTCCCGTAAGAAAATCGGCACTTGAAAATATAAAGGCAAGACAGGCGGTAGAAGAATTAAAAAAGAGCGGACGTTTAATAAATATATTAAACGGAATATTATTTTCGATATTGCTTTCAATGATAAGCTTTTCATACATAAGAAGTGGTAGAAGTGATAGATACATAATTGCGGTAATTGTTCTGGTTTATATATTTATGATAAATCCGGTAAAGTTTATAGCGTCGGCTTTTGGTAAGGATAACAATGATATTTTAATTGATAAATGTGATCCTGTGACTTATTTTGATATAGTCGAGCTTACTGCACTTGAATCATCAAATTTTAGAAAGCATAACAATTCCAATCTGATCAGAATTGCGGCATGTTATTATATGGGGGATTATGATGAACTGTTTAAACAGCTTGATATATATGAAAGAAAAAATTTAAAGGTCAATGAAGGGATAAATGCCCTGTATTACAGAGGGGCAGCCTTTATCTATATAGGAAATGCGGACTCATTTAATGTGGTATCTGCAAAGCTTAATGACATTGAAACCAATATAAAGCTAACTGTAAGTGAGATGGCACTTGCCAAGGATGTAAGAAAAAACTGGCAGATTATGATTGGTGCCTTTGGAGATAATCCTGCAAGTGTAAAGGGCTTGATTACAGAAAAAATGAAGCAAAGCAATAAGCCGCTTTTTAGAATAGAGCTTACATATTATCTGGCGCTTGCACAATTAGCAGAAGGAGACGAAGAAACAGCAATCTTAAATCTGAAATATGTAGCTAAAAGCGGTGGAACTACTGTGTTTTGCAATAAAGCAAAAGAGATATTATGGTCAAAAATGATTAGCTTGGATTGAAAAGATCATGGGGAGGAATAAAATGAGTAATTACGAAATTGTTGTTAAGAGAGTAAAAAATGAAGCTAAAACCCGTTTGATTATAAGCTTAATTCTTGCAGTTTTAGGAGTAGGCTATTTGGTTAATGCAATTTACAATGAATTTTTAGATATTTCTGGTGCTATACTTGTAGGATTTTATCTTGTTTTAATAATATATGCAATTATTAAATCAATTTTAGATTTGAGAAATCCTATCAGAAAATGTCCTGACATACATGATATGCTTAAGGTTTTAGATAAAGAGGATAATGCTTTGTTTGAAAATAAATATATTGCGATTGTCGGTAACGTATTTATAAACAAATTGAATGTTTCCAACATGTCTTATCTGGAGAATATATATGTTGTTTACCCTGAAACTATGATGTCAACAAACAGAAAAAGAATTGATAGTATTATTTTATTAACAAAAAATCAAAAAATAATTATGAGACTGTCAAGTTTAAGCAATAATGATATATTAAATTTGATTGATATAATTATGAAGTTTTGTCCAAATGCAAGATATGGAAAATCAAAGGAGAATATGAAGTATTACAAAGAGAGGAAGAAATGATATTAGGAATAATTAAGAAATATTAAGAAAAGGTGTATTTGTAGGGTTGATTGAGTAAAGGAAGATCTAACTTGTTTTTTAGAAAAAAATATTTAAGAGATAAAGTAAATAAAGAATTTGGAATAAAGAGAGATAATATTGAGTTGGAAGAGAATGTCAGCCTTTATTATGAAGAATGTATAAATAATTCTGAATCGAATTATATAGATGATGATACTTGGGACGATTTGGAAATGGATGAAGTATTCCTAAAGATTAATCATACTTACTCATTTATCGGAGAACAGTATTTATATAAAAAACTGCACTTCCCATTGGAGAAAAACATAGATATTGAGGAGCATATAAAAGCATATAGTGAAAACGAAGAATTAAGGTTAGATGTAAGTGAGAAATTAGCAGGTATAGGTAAATCTTATTATGATTATATGCTTATAGATGTTTTAAGGGATATGAATTACTGGCAGATGAAAAATGGTTGGCAATACCGTGTGTTACAACTTACTCTGTTTGGTTTTCTTATAGCAGCGATGATTACAGGTAATCCTTTGTTTCTATTTTTGTCTATTATAAATGCAGTTAGTAATCTTGTGATTTATGTATTTGTCAAAGGCAATTATGAACAGCTTATGTTCTCAACAGGAAGTGTAAAAGCTATAGTTGCTTTTTCACAATTTATAGATAATGATAAGAGATTAAAGATTATGTATCATAGTGATGAACTAGATGGAACAATAGCTGATTTGAAGAAAATATCTCGTAAAATGATAGCTATTCAAACAAGACAAAGCTATATGGCAACAGGAGATTTGTCAGGCATATTAATGATGTATATTTATGGCGTGCTCTTATTTGACGTTATAGCTCTTGAGAAAGTTGTAAGACTTCTGTCAAGAGAACTTGATAAGGTTATTAAACTTTATGAGCTTGTTGGTAGGATTGATACAGAAATATCTATAGCATCATACAGAAAAAGTGTTGATGGATACACAGTGCCTGAATTTACTCAAAAGCGACATGTTATTATGGAACAGATGAGGCATCCGCTATTAGATAAGGCTGTTGAAAATGATGTAGATATGACTGGAAATATTCTTGTAACAGGAACAAATGCATCCGGTAAATCTACTTATATGAAGGGTGTCGCTATAAATATTATTCTTGCTCAAACGATTAATACTGCATTATGTTCAAGGATATCTTTGCCAAGAATTATGGTTATTACTTCTATGTCGCTTCGAGATGATATAGTAAGTGGACAAAGTTATTATATGAAAGAGATACTTCAGGTTAAAAGAATTATAGATGCAGATAATGATAATGTTCCTATATTTACAGTTGTTGACGAGATTTTCAAGGGTACGAATTCCAAGGAGAGAGTTGCGGCAGCGTATGCTGTACTTTCTTATATGAACAAGCTTAATCTTATGGTTATGATTGCCACGCATGATATGGAACTTATCGATATGCTTAAGGAAATGTATGAGTGCTACTGCTTCAACAGCGAGATAAAAAATGGGAAACTTTACTTTGATTATAAGCTTTATAAGGGTGTAAATAAACTGTCGAATGCAATCGCATTAATGGAACTTATGAATTATCCCAAGGAGATTGTGGTTAAGGCGAGAGAGATGGTATAATTGTTTTATTTTAATGTGAGGGATTAATATGGAAAAATATAAACACATAGTTCAATACTATGAAACAGACAAAATGGGCATAGTGCATCATTCAAATTACATAAGGTGGATGGAGGAAGCGAGGGTTGATTTCCTGTCACAGATTGGATGGGATTTCGCCAAGCTTGAAGAGATGGGGATTGCATCACCGGTAACTGCACTTGACTGTAAATATAAGACAAGCTGTACATTTTCTGATGAGGTTTACATAACTGTAAAGATAAAAGAGTTTAAGGGCGTAAGACTTAAGCTTTATTATGAGATGAAGAATAAGGATGACAAGGTCTTGTGCGAGGCGCATTCAGAACATTGCTTTTTGAATATGGATGGAAAACTGTTAAGATTGGAAAAGGAGTATCCTGATTTTCATAAGGCACTTATGGATTTAATGGAGGGATAAAGATGATTCAAGACATACTACCATATAAATTAAATAACAGCTATCAGCCTGATGCCAAGCCGGATGAGGATAGTCTTATAGTAGTATTTAAGGACAACAAGCTTTTGCTTAAGATTGATTCTTCAGGTGAGAATGTGGATTTCCCGAGATTGAAGGATTTTAAAGGTGATAGCATATCTGATTTGACATACATTTTTTCTGTGGATGAGGAGAAGTTCTTTCTTGCCGAAGCTCTTTGCCTTAATAATGAAAATCCCGGTTTTGAGACACCCGCCGGATATGCGTTTTACAATTTGAGGCGCATCATGGGATATGAGCTTGAGCCAAAGAGATATATGTATGCTGCATTTACAGCATATCATCTGTCACAGTGGTATGAAAATAATTCATTTTGCGGCAGATGTGGAAATAAGGTTATGAAAGATTCCTTTGAAAGAGCACTTGTATGTCCAAAATGTGGCAATAAGATTTATCCGCGTATTAATCCGGCTGTTATAGTCGGAGTTATAAACGGTGACAGAATTCTTCTTACAAAATATAAAACGGGCTTTGCGCATAATGCACTTATTGCAGGCTTTACCGAGATTGGTGAAACTGTAGAGGAAACCATAGCGAGAGAGGTTATGGAGGAGACAGGTCTTAAGGTAAAGAATATAAGGTATTATAAGTCGCAGCCTTGGGGAATCGCAGGAGATATACTTATCGGATATTTCTGCGATGTGGATGGCGACGACACTATAAGTATGGATGAATCAGAGCTTAAATATGCAGAGTGGGTATACCGTGATGATATAGTGCTTCAGCCCTATGATTACAGTCTTACAAATGAGATGATGAGGATGTTTAAAGAAGGGAATAGAGTATGGAATTAAAAAAACTGGAATATGATCTGACAGTATGCAAGGTAAAATCAGAAGAGGATATAGATTTATCTAAAGATTTTTACTTCATAGGTAAAACCGATGAAGAGATATCGCTGGTGTGTGCAACAAAAGATACGCCTGCTCAAACTACAGAGTGTGATGATGGATGGAAAGGCTTTCGTATACAGGGAGTGCTTGATTTTTCTTTGATAGGAATTCTGTCCAAGATATCGACAATTCTTGCTGATAACAAGATAGGAATATTTGCGGTGTCAACCTATAATACCGATTACATACTTGTGAAAGAAGAAAACTTCGACAGAGCGCTAGAGGTGTTGGCAAAGGAAGGGTATACTATTGTATAATCTGTAGGTGATTAAAATAGAATGAGATTTGAGTTGTTAAAAATTGATATGACATTAGAAAATGAGATGTAAGATGAATCTTATAAAAATTGATAATTTGCAGTTAGAAGAACTAAATATGTATGTCGCTTGTAATGAAAAGGAGCTGCTTCATTACAATGCTCCGAAAGATTACGGTATATTTATAGCTGAAAGTCCAAAGGTAATTGAGCGAGCTTTAGATGCGGGTTATGAACCTTTATCTATGCTTGTTGAGTCAAAGCAGATAGATGGCGAGGCAAAATGTGTTATTGAAAGGCTGGGTGAAATCCCGATATATACGGCTGATTTTGATGTGCTGACAGGCATTACCGGTTTTGAACTTACACGAGGAGCCCTATGTGCCATGCGAAGAAAGAAACTTCCGACAGTTAAGGAGATATGCGAGGATAAAAGGCGTATAGCGGTGATTGATGGTGTAGTTAATCCTACAAATGTCGGTGCGATTATAAGAAGTGCCGCAGCACTTGGTATAGATGCAGTGCTTCTTACATCTGATTGTTCAGATTCACTATACCGAAGAGCTATAAGGGTAAGCATGGGTACTGTATTTCAGATACCTTGGACGATTATTGATTGTTCGGACTTTGAAAACAAATCAGAATATATACATAAACTGAATAATCTTGGCTTTAAAACCGTTGCGATGGCATTAAAGGATAATTCAATAGGAATTGATGATAAATGTTTATCAGAGGCAGACAGGCTTGCTGTTATCATGGGTACGGAGGGTTATGGCCTTTCGGATGATGTGATTAATGCCTGTGATTATACGGCTATGATACCTATGTCGCACGGAGTGGATTCCTTAAATGTGGCAGCAGCCAGTGCGGTGACATTTTGGGAGCTTGGAAAGAGAAGATAATAAATTTACAGGAGGACTAAAAATGAAGGACATTGAAGAGATAAGAGAATTTTTCAGCCATGATATGTATGCAGCCGATACAGGAGCATACATAGAAGAGGTGGGTGATAACTATGCAAAGGTAAGCCTTACATTAAATGCGCATCACAAAAATGCAGTAGGCGGTGTAATGGGCGGAGTGTATTTTACTCTTGCAGACTTTGCATTTGCAGTTGCATCAAACTGGCAGAAGCCGGGAACAGTTTCCATCACATCGGATATATCATTTATCGGAGTGCCAAAGAGTGATAAGGTTATTGCGGAAACAGAGCTTATCAAGAACGGAAGAAGTACCTGCTGTTACAATGTGCGTGTGACCGATGATTTGGGAACACCGCTTGCGGCAGTTAAGATTGTAGGATTTCATAAGGAATGATTAACATTTTCAGGAGGTAAAATAATGAGTTCAAATGAATTAATTACTACTGATATGATAAATGAAATAAAAGACATAATAGATAAAGCAAAGAAAAATGTTGCTAAAGAAATTAATATTGAACTTATTAATGCATATTGGAATATTGGACGGGTTATTGTAGAGCATGAACAAAATAATAATGATAGGGCAGAATATGGAAAACAGACATTAAAGGAATTATCAAAGAAATTAACAAATGAGTTGGGAAAAGGTTTTTCAAGATCAAATTTACAAAATATGAGAGCTTTTTATTTGAACTATCCAAAATGCCAGTCGCTGACTGGCAAATTGACATGGACTCATTATTGCGAATTATTGGGTATTTCAGATAAGGACAAAAGAAGCTTTTATGAAAAAGAATGCGAAAAATCAGGATGGTCAGTAAGAGAGTTAAAAAGACAGATAGATACATCATTGTTTGAACGATTATTGCTATCTGATGGCAGGGCAAATAAAGAAAAGGTTATTTCATTGGCAGAAACAGGCATAGAACTTAATAAACCGTCAGATATAATAAAGGATCCATATGTGTTTGAATTTTTAGGAGTGCCCGAAGACAAACCGATTATGGAAAGTGATTTGGAAAAAGCGTTAGTGGCTCATATCGAAAAATTTTTACTGGAGCTTGGCAGAGGCTTTATGTTTGTCGGAACACAGCAGAGAGTTACGATTGATAATGAGCATTACTATGTTGATATGGTGTTTTATAATAAAATACTAAGAGCATATGTTTTAATAGAGTTAAAAACAAGGAAGCTTATGGCGGCAGCAGTAGGACAGCTTAATATGTATCTTAATTATTATAATGTGGAAGTGAATGACGCCGATGATAATGAACCTATAGGAATAATACTTTGTACAGACAAGGATGATGTAGCAGCAGAGTATGCACTTGGTGGAATAAATAATAATATATTTGCATCAAAATATACTTATGTAATACCTGATAAAGAAGAATTGATTGCACAGGTAGAAGAAGTATTGAAAGAATTAGAATAAAGACAGGTTTATATAAAAGACTAACTATTAAATGTCAAGAACTAAAATGATATTTTTAAATAAAGTACAGAAATGTATTTTATATATTTTTTGAACTCGATAAGAGTTCTTTGAACCTTGAAAACTGCATGACAAAAAGAGCATCATAAAAGGTGCTCAAAAGGAGTATTGAAGTTAGAAATGTTTAGACTGCTTTGATGTATTGCTGGTTTGCTTTCTCTAAATGATAAATCACTCGAACCAGTTTTTTGACAGCATGAGATATGGCAACATTATAATGTTTGCCCTCTGCCCGCTTCTTGGCAAGATATGATGCAAAGGTTGGATCCCAATGACAGACATATTTTGCGGCGTTATATAAAGCGTACCGCAGATAACGGGAACCTCTCTTTTCCATATGTGCATAAGCACCATCCAGTTGTCCCGATTGATATGTGGATGGTGAGAAACCTGCATATGCAAGGACTTTATCAGGAGAATCAAAACGACTGAAGTCACCAATTTCGGCAATAATCATAGCACCCATACGATAGTTGATTCCGGGGATACTTAGTATTGGAGAATTGATTTCATCCATAATGATTTTGATTTCGTTTTCAACCTCATCAATCTCAGAATCAAGTTCCTGAATTAGCTTAATGGTATGTTTTAACTCAAGTGATTTAGCAGGCATATTTGAACCTATAGATTTTCTTGCTGCGTCTCTAAAGGCAATAGCAGTATCTTTGCCGTATCTGCCCTTAGAAGCTTCTGAGGGAAGATTTGTAAGTCTAGTAAGGTGTGCTTCGGCTACCTGCTTAGCACCGGGAAACTCTGTAAGCATTGCATAAACAGATGCCATATGAAGCTGTGGTACTAACTTTTCTAATTCAGGAAATAAGATACAGACAAGTCTTGAAATGGAAGATTTTAGCTTTGCCCGTTCCTTTACTTTATCGAAACGATAACGAGTTAATGACTTTAGCTCTTCGTTGTGGTAAGATATGTCTGAGTAGGACTTTAAGTACACGTCAGACATAAGCATAGAGGCAATCGTGTGGGCATCAACTTTATCCGTTTTCGTCTGTCTAAGGCTTAGACTTTTTCTGTACAGATTTGTATGTAACGGATTGATAACATAGGTGGTCAGACCTTTATCAATGAGATATCCTAAAAGATTGTAACTGTAGTGTCCGGTGGCTTCCAGTCCTACTTTTACTTTTGTCGCATCTTCCGTAACGGATTCAATCTTTTGATAAAGCCCATTGAAACCATCAAGGCTGTTAGTGATGGTAAAAGCTTTAAATAACGCTTCTCCATCAGAGTCTGTGATAAAGCAGTCATGCTTATCCTTAGCAACATCAATTCCTACGTAAATCATAATAAATCTCCTTAAAAATGTATTTGATACTGTTTGGAACCACAGGTACTCCTTGCGATTGTAACCTCGTTCTAAATAAACCGTCATGCGGTATCTAACTGATTAACAAATGAACAAAGAGACTGTGGTTGGAGCCTTTCTTAAACCATCAAGTGGTAGGAGAACAAAACCAACCCACAGCATCTTATATATCATAGTCGAACCTACAGAAAAGGTAAAGAAAAAGACTATGACCTAATAGTTATTAAGACCTTGGAGAGGGTCTATAAACACTACTACTATATAATACGAGGAGAAAATTATGAGCTATAAATCAACAAATGAGATAGAAAAATTTACATTTGACGATTGTGTTCTCTCAAGCTTTAAAGTAAATGATGCAGGGATAATCCTTGAGCTTGAGGCACTTATTGTGGACAGCAACAATTCACAGAATACCAATTATACCGAAAG
>JAFUGL010000120.1 GCA_017469405.1 Lachnospiraceae bacterium
ATTATAAATAACCCTAAGATGATATTTGCAGATGAGCCTACAGGTGCTCTTAACCGTACATCTTCCGATGAGGTTATGGAGGAGTTAAACAAGCTAAATGATGAAGGAACAACTATTATGCTTGTTACACATGATGCGAGAGTGGCAGCCAAGTGTTCAAGAGTTTTGTTCATAGTCGACGGAAATATCAAGGGAGAGTTTTCTCTTGGCAAGTTAGAAGCTAAGCAGGATTTGCGCGACAGAGAACGCTTACTTAATAACTGGCTGATGGAGATGGGTTGGTAAGATTAATCATCAGCATGCGATTTATGAATAAAGCATGAGCTGGTTGATTAAGAAGGAATAATTTATGAATGACATACTTATAGTGGAAGACAATAAGGAGATATCGGGACTGCTTGCGGATTTACTTCGAGCAGAAAAATATATAGTAACGACAGTTGATAATGGAGAGAAAGCCTTGTCCGTATTTGAAAGATACGGAGCAAGGCTTGTCTTGCTTGATGTAATGCTTCCGGGAATCGATGGATTTGCGGTTTGCGAGAAAATAAGAAAGACCAGTGACACACCGATTATTATACTTAGTGCCAAGGTTGATAAGGATGATAAGCTTAACGGTCTTATATTGGGTGCAGATGACTATATGGAAAAGCCGTATGATATAGATATACTTCTTGCCAAGATACAGGGTATATTTAAAAGAAGATATTCTATGGATGAGCTTACCTGCGGAGAGCTTGTACTTAATAAGATCGAAAAGACCGTTACAAAAAAGGGTAAGAGTATCGAAGTAAGAGCAAAGGAATTTGATCTTTTGCTGCTTTTAATTGAAAACAGGGGAAAGACTCTTTCCAAGGATTACATTTTTAATTATATATGGGGAAGAGACAGTGAGTCTGAGCTTCAGACACTCACCGTGCATATAAAGTGGCTCAGAGAAAAAATTGAGGATGATCCAAAAAATCCAAAGCATATCCTTACGGTATGGGGAACAGGATATAAGTTTGATTGAACCGGAGCTTATATGGTATGAAAAAATATGACAGGATAATTTTAATATTTGCTTTTATAATCATATTGATGCTTACAGCTGTCAATGTGATTTTTTCAGGTGTCCAAAAGAACAGTGCTCATAGAGAATACAGAGTCGAGATAAACAGACTTGCGGACGAGATAGAAAGAGGAAATGAACCGGATATTTCACAGTGCTCATATGTGGTGGCGGTAGTTACGGCAGATGTGGCAGATGATGGTAATGAATACAGTTCGCAAAATAATGATGAACCGGAATATGTTAGCGCTTTATTTTATAACAGCAACTATGACTATGTTATAAAAAATATAAACGGAAAACTTTATCGATTTGATTATATTATAAATGATGAGGCTGATTTAAATGGCAGAATAAAAATAAATATTATTATGATTATCGTGTCAATTGTAATGCTTGCAATTTTGCTGTATATAAGAAAGCAAATTATAAAACCCTTTTATGTGCTGTCAGAGATTCCGGCAGAGCTTGCGAGAGGAAATCTGACCGTCCCGATAAAGGAAAATAGGAGCAAATTTTTCGGAAGATTTACATGGGGACTTGATATGCTTCGTGAAAAGCTGGAGGATGATAAAAGGAAGGAACTTTCTTTGCAGAAGGAAAAACAGACCTTGCTTTTATCCATTTCGCATGATGTTAAAACTCCCCTTTCGGCTATCAAGCTTTATTCATCGGCACTTTCAAAGGGGATTTACAGCGATGAAGATAAGAAAAAGGAAGTTGCTTACGGAATAAGTGAAAAGGTTGATGAAATAGAAAAATATGTTACCGATCTTACCAAATCCGCAAGTGATGATTTCCTTAATCTTGAAGTTAAAAAAGGAGACTTTTATCTTTCAAAACTGATGGATGAAATAAGGGATTATTATAAGGACAGACTTTCGTTAAACAAGTCGGATTTGGTGATTGAAAAATATAATGATTGTATTATATCCGGCGACTTTGACAGAAGTGTTGAGGTGCTTCAAAATATATTTGAAAATGCGATAAAGTATGGTGATGGAAAAAGTATCACCGTAAGCTTTGGTGATGAAGAGGACTGCCGCCTTGTAACAGTTAAAAACTCCGGATGCGGGCTTCCCGAATCAGAGCTTGTGCATGTATTTGACAGCTTTTGGCGCGGATCTAACAGTGATGGAAGGGACGGAAGCGGACTCGGACTTTACATTTGCAAAAAGCTTATGCATATGATGGACGGCGATATATATGCAAGAGTTGATAAAGGTGATATGATGGTTACGGTGGTATTTAAGAGAGGATAAATAAGTGAGGTATCAAATTTATGAATAAATCAGAAAAAACAAATGTGATGCGCGTACTTGAGCAAAAGAAGATTTCGTATGAAAGTCACACCTATACACAGGACGCTTCTACGAGCGGTGAAGAGATAGCTAAGATACTCGGTGAAGATCCGGACTGCGTTTTTAAGACTCTGGTTACGAGAGGTAAGACAGGGCAGTATTATGTATTTGTGGTTCCGGTTGCAAAGGAACTTGACCTAAAAAAGGCTGCCAAGGCAGCAGGAGAAAAATCTATAGAGATGATTAAGCAAAAGGAGCTTCTTCCACTTACCGGATATATACACGGAGGCTGCTCACCAATTGGCATGAAAAAGCAGTTTAAAACATTTGTACATAAAACCGCGATGGATTTTGAAACGATATTTTTCAGTGCCGGAAAGGTTGGCTATCAGGTTGAGCTGTCACCGGCTGATATGGAAAAGGCATTTCCTTATACTTTGGAGGATATTGTTGTATAGTATGACTTTTTATTGGATGATGAGCCATGCATATATCAAATTTCTTAAAAATGTTATATTTAAATAGAATATATAGTCAATGCTGCTGATATGACAGTGTTTAAATAGAAAAAATAGTCAGAAATTTAAACCCAAAGGTTAAAGTTTTTGACTGTTTATCTTTTTTTAATTGTGATAATATCTACATCAGCAAGTAGATATTTTGTGATTTTAAAGAAAACCCGGGTAATAAATTCATATAATTCTTGCTTTTTATTTTCATGCGAAAATTGAATATAGATAAAGGAGAGTGATTGTATGGATAACATTGGAAACATTAAATGGCATCCGGGTTTTTATGGAAGTATAGAATATATTTTAAAAGAATATAAAAATGATTTAACCTATGATAGGGAGCATCAACTTTCCAAGGAACCTATAAAGATGGATATGCTTATAATTAAAAAGGAAAAGGATGTTGTAATAGATAATCCTATCGGGCAGATATTCCGAAGATATAATATAGTAGAGTATAAATCACCGAGAGATGAATTATCGATTGATGATTTGTATAAAACTATAGGATATGCCGGATTATATAAGGGATATGGAAATAATGTTGATGAGATACCTGCAGATGATATGACGATTTCCATATTCAGACATACGTATCCGAGAGAACTTTTTAAGAGTTTGGAAAAATTATCTGCGAAAATTGAAGAAAAAGCCTTTGGAATTTATTACGTATATGGTATAATAAATATACCATTACAGATAGTTGTAACTAATCGGCTTGAAAAAGGAAGATACGAAGCACTTCGTATACTTGCACCGGATGCAGAAGAGGATGAGGTACGAAGGTTTATAAAAGGAACGGATTATTTAACAGATAAGGATGATAAGATAAATGCAGACGCAATACTACAGGTAAGTGTGTCTGCTAATCAGAAATTATATGATAAAATAAGAGGTGATGGTGTTATGTGTGAAGCTTTAAGAGAGCTTATGAAAGATGAATTTGATAAAACAGTAATTGAAACTTCAGAAAAAAAGGATAAAGAATTTGCAGTGAATATGCTCAATGGCAACGAACCCTTAAGCAAGATTACAAAATATACTAAATTATCTAAAGAAGAGGTTTTGGAACTTGCAAAGAAAAACGGAATTACAGTTGTACAATAAAGTAAAAATCAAAAAAAGTTAAATATTGTAAGCTGCCACCGGGTAGCAGAATGTTAAAGCATTCGTTTATTGTATCGTTAGGTCTTAGAAGATACAATTAACGGATGTTTTTTTCGGTATTACTGTATCTGCAGGTTAGAAAAGAACTGGCGGATAATCACTAAAAATGATAGGTCGGGAGTGTTTAATAATTATGAATATTTTTGAGTCTGTAAAACGTTTAAAATGGTATGAAAAATTAATATGGCTTGTGTCGGTACTTGTAATACTTGTTTCTTTTTTTGCCTTTGAAAACAAGGAATATCTTACCCTTACTGCTTCACTTATAGGAGTGACGGCACTTATCTTTGTTGCAAAGGGAGATGTGCTGGGACAGCTTTTGACGGTAGTGTTTGCTGTTTTTTATGCGATAGTTTCTTATAAATTCAGATATTGGGGCGAGATGATAACCTATCTTGGAATGACCGCGCCTATTGCGATTGGTGCAGTTGTTACATGGATTAAAAATCCTTATCAAAAGGGTGAAGTAAAGGTAAGACATACCAATCCTAAACTTTGGACAATTCTTTCAGTGCTTGCCGTTGCCGTGACAGTTGTATTTTATTTTATATTAAAGTATTTTGATACACCGAATTTAATTGTATCAACAATATCCATAACAACGAGCTTTATGGCTGCTTCTTTAACACTTTTACGAAGCTCTTATTATGCGCTTTTTTATGCCTGCAATGATGTTGTTTTGATTATCTTATGGACACTTGCATCCTTTGAAAGTATATCGTATCTTCCAATGGTACTATGCTTTATTATGTTCCTTGTAAATGATTTGTATGGATTTATAAACTGGCAGAGGATGAAGAAAAAACAGTCGGAAACAGTAAAATGAAAATGCATAATTGACAAAAGAATTGAAAAGTTATAAAACATTTAAGGTGGCAATATATTATAAATAAATAAGGAAAATTAATGAACAAAATTGAATTCACTCCCAAGCTAATTAAATACACCTTGAAGTTTTTGTGTAGGATACTCATTTTCGGAAGTGTCCTTATTCTTTATATCATAGACAGAAAATGGATAACGGAATTTTTAAGTAAGTCCTTTGGATTTTTTGGAGTTACTCCGCTTCATATAGTATGGGGAATATTTATGTGCATTATGTTATTTCATCTGCTCCCTGCCAAGACACAGGCAAGAACCATGGCATGGCTTAAGATGAAGGAAGAAAACTATGAGCCGGTAGAAAAATATGACGAGCTTGAGCTTTTAAGATTTGTTCAGGAGCAGAACAAAAAGGCATGGACTGTTATGCTGGTATGGTTAATATTTAATGCATTTTGGGCTTTCCTTTATCTTAATAATATAATTGAAGAATCCGAGCTTTTTTTACTTTCTGCATTTTATTTTTTGAGTGATTATATCTGCATACTTTTTTATTGTCCATTCCAGTCCAATATTATGAAAAATAAGTGCTGCGTAAATTGCAGAATCTATGACTGGGGACATTTTATGATGTTTACTCCGATGCTTTTTATTAAAAATTTCTTTTGCTGGAGTCTTTTCTTTACAGCAGTGGTTGTTCTTATAAAATGGGAAATTACATATACAAAGCATCCTGAAAGATTTTGGGAGGGATCAAACCAAAACCTGAAATGTATAAATTGCAAGGACAAAACCTGCCAATATAAAAAGCAATATCAAAAGAGGTAGAATCTACGCGTTTCAAATTGCTTAATATCAGGTACTCGCATAGCTCGTTGGCACTTAACGCTATGCTAAGCACCTGATATTAAGCAATTTGAAACGGGTAAATTTTTGCTTGACTTTTTTGCTTTTTATATTGTAGAATACACGAGGTTTGAAAATAAATATATATATGACGTGAACAGCATGATTGAGATGTTGCACCGGTTGGAAGACTTATAACTCCATTGGAAGATATCTCCGTTGTGCTTTTTTTATGCCCTTTTTTAGGGTTTGATAATTAGGAGGATGTATTATGAAGGGAAATTTGATCGAAGAAAATAACATCAAAGAGGATGAGATTAAAGAAAAGAAAACTGGAGATGAATCTGTAGAAAAAAGCAATCGGTTTTTAGAAACTGAAAAGCCGGGTAAGCTTATGAAAATGTATGCCATACCATGCATTATATCTCTGCTTGTGGCAGCACTTTATAATATCGTTGACCAGCTTTTTATAGCCAACGCTTCATATCTTGGCTCTTATGGAAATGCAGCCAATACCGTTGTATTTCCACTTACGGTTGTGGCACTTGCATTTGCGGTTATGATAGGTGACGGTGCTTGTGCATTTACATCGATTTGCCTGGGACAGGATAGACGTGAGGATGCGAGAAAGAGTGTAGGAAGTGCAGTTACATTAAGCGTTATAACCGGTGTAGTTATCATGCTTATCTATCTTATATTTCAGACTCAGATAATAAGCATGTTTGGTGGAAGGGTAAATGAGGAAACCTTTAAGGAGTCAAAGGAATATTTCTTTTGGATAACTCTCGGAATTCCTTTTTATGTGTTTGGTCAGGCGATGAATCCTGTTATACGTTCTGATGGAAGCCCAAAGTTTGCGATGGCATCAACTGTTATCGGTGCGGTTGTAAATATCATTTTTGACCCGATTTTTATATATGGAACCAAGTGGGGTATGATGGGTGCAGCGATTGCCACTGATATGGGACAGATGGTTACGGCTATTCTTTCCGTTTGGTATCTTTTACACATGAAGGAAATTAAGCTTGATAAGAAAAGCTTTAAGTTAGATGGAAAGCTGATTAAAAGATTTATACCACTTGGTATTACATCGCTGCTTTCTCAGATTTCACTTGTGGCAGCTATGGCAGCTATCAACAATATGATAAGAAAGTATGGAGCTATGGATGAGATATTTGGTCAGATCAGGTATGCTCAGATTCCAATGGCAGTCGTAGGCATAGTTATGAAATTTTTCCAGATAGTCATTTCAATAGCTGTGGGTATGGCTGCAGGCTGCATACCGGTTGTTGGATACAATGTCGGTGCAGGAAGAAATGACAGAGTTAAGGAATTGTTTAAGCTTCTCTTAAAATGTGAAGCTATACTCGGTGCTGTATCACTTTTTATAGTTGAAGCATTTCCGAGGTTTCTTATCGGAATATTTGGTGCCTCAAATGAAAGTGTTTATTATACGGATTTTGCCGTTAAATCTTTCAGAATTTATCTATGTATGATGGTGCTTGCAACCGTAAATAAGGGTACATTTATTTTTCTTCAGGCAGTTGGTAAGGCAAAGGAATCAACCATTATATCCATGGCAAGGGAAATAATTTTCGGTGTTGGTTTTGCTCTTTTACTTCCAAGATTTTTCGGACTTGACGGAGTGCTTTATTCCATGCCGGTATCAGATGTGCTTGCATTTTTGATTGCATTATATTTCATTTTAAAAACCTTTAAAGAATTACAGCATGCACAAAAAATGCCATAAAAAAACCCCATTACAAATACTAATGTGACAATATTCGTGCCAACCTTGAAAAAAAGGCAAAAAAACCTTTTATTTATCTTACTTTTCGGTTATAATAAATAATAGGTTTTTAGTGTTTTTATTTCGATAAGAACAGCGTGATAATTATATGCTTTTGATATATTTTTAGATAAGATTTTAGGGAATTGTGAGGTTGTGCGATGGATAATGAAAGAAAGATAAAGCTCGATGAGCTTTTTGATGCCTTTTCAGTAGTTGCAGAAGGTACCTATGTGTATCTTTGTGATATGACTGTTGATGTATCAAGATGGTCAAAGAGTGCAGTTAATTATTTTGGACTGCCAAATGAATATATGGAAAATGCAGGAGCGATATGGGAGGATCATATTCATCCTGAAGACAGAGAGGATTATCATCACAGTATAGATATGATTTTTTCGGGTGAGGATAGCGGACATGATATGCAGTATCGTGCCAGAACCCGTGACGGCAATTATGTAGTATGTACCTGCAGAGGCGTTGTAATCCGTGACCCGGATGGAAGACCGCAGTATTTTGCCGGAGCTATAAAAAATCACGGACTTAAAAGCTATATAGATAATGTAACAGGTCTTCGTACCTTATATGGATTCTTTGAAGATTTAAGAGCTATGTTCTGGAAGCGTGATGATGCAGTTGTTCTCCAGATTGGAATATCAGGCTTTTCAAATCTGAATGATGTGTATGGATACACTTTTGGCAATAGAATTTTACAACAGCTGGGAAGACTCCTTCAAAAGAAATTTGCCAATACCGGCGCATGTTATCGTATGGACGGAACCAAGATGGTGGTTGTAAGTCACACACTTAACTCCGGTCAGGTTGCAGATATCTATAATGAGATTAAGGATGAAGTGAGTCATGATTTTTATGTTGATGATGAACTCATAAGCCTTTCATTAAATGGTGGACTTGTAATAGTCGATAATTTTGAGATAAGTGATAAGACGGTTTATTCATGTCTTAAGTTTGCTTACAGTGAGTCAAAGAATCGTAAGATGGGAGATCTGGTTATCTTCCATGATATGATTTCTCATGATAATAGAAAGGCAATAGAAAAAATAAATGTTATCCGTAATAACGTATCCGAGGATTGCAGTGGCTTTTACCTTTGCTATCAGCCTATAATGCATGCTTCATCAGAGGGCTTAAAGGGTATGGAAGCTCTTGTAAGATGGAAGAGCGATACTTACGGAACTGTACCACCAAACCAGTTTATCCCCGTATTGGAACAGGATTCTCTTTTCCCTAAGCTCGGTAAGTGGATTTTAAAACAGGCCATGACGGACGGTAAAAAATTCCTTGATAAATATCCGGATATGATTATGAATGTTAATCTTTCTTATGCACAGCTTGAAAAGGATGGATTTATAGAAGAAGTATTGGAACTCCTTAAGGAGACTGAATTCCCACCTAAAAATCTGTGTCTGGAGATAACTGAAAGATGTCGTTTGCTCGATATGGAGCTTTTAAAAGATATGGTTACTTTATTCCGTGATTATGGCATAAAGATTGCACTTGATGATTTTGGAACAGGCTATGCTTCACTTGGAATTCTTCGTGAGCTTCCGGTTGATACGGTTAAGATTGACCGCGAGTATGTAAAGGATGTTGAAAAGAGTATGGCTGATCAGAATACCGTAAGATTTATATCTGATCTTGCAGATGCATTTTCAGCTGAGGTTTGTGTCGAGGGTGTTGAAACCGAAGAGATGAAAGACTTCCTTAAGCAGTATAAGGTAAGCTCCTTGCAAGGGTATTATTACTCAAAACCTGTACCGTCAGATGAGTTTTTGGCTATGGATTTTGTAGCAGGATAAAACTATTTTGAAATACGTGAAAAGCGCACAATAAAAAGACCTCTTAGAGCTAGTTGGCACTAATGCTCTAAGAGGTCTTTTATTGTACGCTTTTCACTAATAAACTTGATAATAGGATTATTTTTTCATATAATTGATTATATAGTTTTATAAGAAAAATTTAATGTGAATAAATCTTTGTACATGAAAAGGATAAAAGATATGCTTAATGATAAGAGAGGTAAACGGTTAGATACATATGTGCCGGATTATGTTGTATTTGATCTTGAGACAACCGGTATAGCACCTAAAAAAGATAAGGTTATAGAAATATCTGCCGTCAAGGTTAGAGGCGGAGAGGTTGTGGATGAATTTAGTTCATTGGTCAATCCTGAGTGCAGTATACCTTATGGGGCAAGTCAGGTAAATAATATTACGGATGATATGGTAGAGGATGCACCTACATTTGACCTGGTGCTTCCACTCTTTATAGATTTTATAGAGGAATTTCCTTTGGTAGGACATAATATTCATTCCTTTGATATGAATTTTATTTATAGAGATTGTCAGATTTATTTTGGAAAGATACCTGATAATAATTACATTGATACGCTTCATATTTCCAGAAAAGTATTGCCGGAGATGGCTCATCACAGGATGACTGATCTTGCAGGGCATTATGGAATTTCAACCAGAGGTGCACACAGGGCACTTGCGGATTGCCATATGACTCAGAAGGTTTTTGAATATTTGAAGGATGAGATGAAGAACTTTGAAAATGGTAAAAAAACACAAAAACTTTGCCCAAAGTGTGGAAGTGTGTTAAAATTACGTAATGGTATGTATGGGGAGTTTTACGGATGTTCGGGTTACCCAAACTGCAGGTACACAGAGAATTTGTAAACAGAGCTTGTAATAGAAGGATTTTAAGGGGAGGAAATAAATTTGTTAGAAGCTTATTATTATATTGCTTTTGTTCTTTCAGTTATAGGAACACTTATATTTGTATGGCGATGGAAGAGTGATACCAGTATATACTTTGCTTTGCTTTTTATTCTTATACCTATAAGTAATATGGGTTTTTATATGCTTTCAATATCAAAGAATCTTGAGGAAGCATTAATTGCCAATAATATAACGATACTTGGCGGTAATTTTCTGTCACTTTTTGTTATGCTTAGTATAGTATCCATGTATGAGGGCAATATTTCAAAGATATTTACAATTGTTATGTTTACCCTTAGCTTTATTATGTACGGCTGTACATTTACCATCGGACGTTCAGATATATATTATAAAGAAACATTTTTCAAAATAGAAAATGGAGTTTCTGTTATAGAAAAGACCTATGGTCCTATGCATGCTGCATTTTATGTGCTCATTGTACTTCATGCTGTTATAGGTATAGGTGTAATAGTTTTCAGTTTTAAGGGCAACAAGGGTGTATCTTATAAGTCGCTTATTTTCTTTTCCGCTATAGAGATTATTTCTCTTTCGGCTTACCTTATAGGAAAGGCAGTCGGAAGTAACGTAAGTCTTATGCCGGCAGAGTGTCTGATATTCCAAATTATAATGCTTATAATAATGGAGGACACATCTCTTTATAATATAAGCCGCGTGCAGGCATCATCACTTATAGATAAGGGTGAAAACGGTTTTTTATCTGTAAGTACCAAGAACAATTATATAGGCAGTAACAATACTGCAAATGCACTTTTTCCTGAACTCGCGAGACTTCGAGTTGATAAAAAATTTATCGATAAGGAAAATGAATACTCAATCATTTCCATACTTCATGGTTTCATAGATGAATTTAAGGGCAAATGTGCCGATCATGGCGGAGATGTGCATGATTATGAAGATGAGAATGAGAGTAATCATGATAAACATAATGACCGACATAATAAGCATAATCATGAGCATCACCATGAGCATAATCATGAACATCATGAGGACGAACATATCCTTGAAAGAGACGGCAGGATATACAAGATTGTTGTCGAGCATCTGATGTATCAAAAGAAGATTAAGGGTTATCAGATTTCTATAATTGATGAGACAAAAGAAAGAAAATATACCAAGCTTCTTCAACAGTATAATCAGAGACTTGAACACGAAGTTGAAGAGAAGACTGAACATATACAGGAAATTCAGGATAAGATGGTGCTTGGTATAGCTGATATAGTCGAAAATCGTGATGCCAATACCGGTGGTCATATCAAGAGAACCAGTGAGGTTGTCAGAATACTCATTGATGAAATGAAAAAAGACAATATGGAAGGTCTTGATGATGAGTTTTGTAAATATGTTATCAAGGCTGCACCTATGCATGACCTTGGCAAAATTGCGGTTGATGATGCAGTGCTTAGAAAGCCGGGAAGGTTTACTCCGGAAGAATTTGAGGAGATGAAAAAGCACGCAGCAAAGGGTGCTGAGATAGTTCATAAGGTACTGGCTGATATAGAAGAACCACGTTTTCAGATTATTGCTGAAAATGTAGCGCATTATCATCATGAAAGATGGGATGGTTCCGGTTATCCGGATGGTATAAAGGGAGAAACAATTCCGCTTGAGGCACGTATCATGGCCATAGCTGATGTATATGATGCACTTGTAAGTAAGAGATGCTATAAGGATAGTATGTCTTTCGAGCAGGCATTTGATATAATTGAAGAAGGCATGGGTACTCAGTTTGATAAGAGATTAAATAAATATTTTGTTGCATCAAGAAAAAAGCTTGAGGCGTATTATACAGAGGTTGGAAGAGAACAGGCATGAAATACATCAGACAATTTTTGATAATACTTTTTATATCCTTTATAGGAGAACTGCTTAATCACTATATCCCGCTTCCGGTTCCGGCAAGCATATACGGTATAGTGATTATGTTTGTATGCTTGCTTACCGGTATCATCAAGGTTGAGCATGTAAAAGAGGTATCTAAATTCTTAATCGAAATAATGCCGCTGGTTTTCATACCGGCAGCAGTCGGTCTTATCAATTCCTGGGGGCTAATAAGTACAAAATGGTATATGTATGTGACAGTGATCATAGCAACCACCATTCTCGTTATGGCGGTGTCCGGACTTATGACACAGTTTGCAATCAGATATGAGAAAAAGCATAACGAGAGTGTAAAAAAGGAGGCTTCGAAAAATGAGTGAAATCACAAAAACACTTGAAAATTCAGCCTTCTTTGGATTGCTTTTAAGCCTCGTTGCTTATGAAATAGGAGCATTTTTAAAGAAGAAATTCAAGTCCGGAATATTTAATCCTTTGCTTATATCCATCATAATTGTAATAGCGGTTTTAAAGCTTGGAGATATAGATTATGAAAGATACAGCGCCGGCGCACAGTATTTGAGCTATTTGCTTACACCGGTTACTGTCTGCCTGGCAGTTCCTTTATACGAACAGCTTCAAGCTCTAAAAAATAATTGGAAGGCGATAATTCTAGGCATAGCATCCGGAGTTATTGCAAGTATGCTTGGGGTGCTTGCGCTCGCCCTAACCTTTGACATGACACATGAGGAATACGTATCACTTCTTCCAAAGTCCATAACCACAGCCATAGGTATGGGAGTATCCGAGGAGCTTGGCGGTTACGTATCCATAACGGTTATAGTTATCATATTGACCGGAGTCTGCGGCAACATAATAGCAGAGCTTGTATTTAAGATATTTCATATTAAAGAACCGATTGCAAGAGGTATAGCTTGCGGTACGGCAAGTCATGCAATCGGAACAGCCAAGGCTATGGAGCTCGGTGAGGTAGAGGGTGCGATGAGCAGCCTCTCTATCGTAGTGGCCGGAGTCATAACAGTTTTCGGTGCAGTAATTTTCGCACACATCATTTAACACTAGGACAGGCACCTTGACACATCACATGAATATATCATACTGTATAAAAAATATGCAAAGCATGGCGTTAAGTAGCACGTGCCATGCGTGCATATTTTTTTACAGTTGAAGTATATTTACATAAAAGTCAAGGTGCCTGTCCCTGTCCAACAAAATCTGCCACAAATCTGCCACAAAATTTGCCACAAATCTGCCACAAAATACTTCCATTAATGAACTTTATATGTTATAGTTGTTATATACGTCGATTTTTTTAGTTGACAATTTACTAGGGTTAGACAATATTATGTTGCAGGGGAGGTAATTTATGTCACTGGTTTACACAAACGAAAATTGCGTGGGATGTAACAAATGTATAGGTGCCTGTAGCTGCATGGGCGCTAATGTTCAGGCAGAAAAGGACGGTAAGAATCGTATCGAGGTAGACGGAACAAAATGTATCGCCTGTGGTGCATGCTTTGATGCATGTAAGCACGATGCAAGAGAGTTTTGTGATGATACGGAAAGATTCTTTGCAGACCTCGCAAAAGGAGAAAGAATTTCTTTATTACTTGCACCGGCATTTAAGGCCAATTATCCAAGAGAGTACGAAAAGGTTTTGGGTGGTCTTAAGCAGGTGTAAATAGGATTATAAGCATATCCTTTGGTGCGGATATAACCACCTGGGGGTATCTTAAGTATGTTACAGAAAATAATTTCTATGGCGGAATTTCACAGCCGTGTCCTGCGGTTGTCGGCTATATCGAAAGATATGCACCGGAGCTTATACCTAAGCTTTTTCCGGTACAAAGTCCTATGATGTGTGGCGCTATATATGCCAAAAAATATATGGGTATAACCGATAAGCTTGCATTTATCAGTCCTTGTATAGCTAAGAAGATGGAGATAGATGATGTCAATAACGGCGGATATGTATCCTACAACGTTACATTTGACCATCTTATGAAATATGTAAGAGCACACAATATTTACGGACCTGACCTCTCTGATGAGATAGAGTACGGACTTGGTTCCATCTATCCTATGCCGGGTGGACTTAAGGAAAATGTATACTGGTTCCTTGGTGAGAGTGCTTTGATTCGTCAGATGGAAGGCGAAAAGCATATGTATCATTACCTTGAGCAAAACAAGGATAGAATTGCAGGCGGTAAGACACCATATCTTTTTGTGGATGCTCTTAACTGTGCATCCGGTTGTATCTACGGAACAGGTACAGAGCCGGAGAAAAATAAAACCGAGGATACCATGTACAATCTTCTTAAGATAAGAGAAGACAGCAAAAATGATATGAAGAAGCATACATGGTCCAAGAGGCTTTCACCTGAAGAAAGATTAAAGTATCTTAACAAACAGTTTGAACAGCTTAATTTAAATGATTTCTTGAGAAGATACACAGACCGTTCAGCAAGCTGCAGACACAGTCAGCCGACTAATGCACAGCTTAATGAAATATTTAACAGCATGAGAAAATTCACAGATGAACAAAGACACAGAGACTGCTCCTGCTGTGGATATGAGAGCTGTCATGAGATGGCAGTTGCCATACATAACGGATTTAACGTTAAGGAAAACTGTATCTACTATATCAAGGATATGGTTTCACAGGAAAAAGAAGAAATTGCCAAGCTTATGAATGATATCAATAAGCAGCAACAGGCAGTACATAAAATAGCTGAAAATATCAATTCAGAATTTGAAATGCTTAACAGTTCTGTTCAGCAGATGGAGGAAGGAAATAGCGCAAATGCAAATGAAAGCTCGGCTATATCCGATGAGGTTGAGGATGTTACTAATTTCTGTAATAATCTTTCAAAATCATTTGCAGCTATAAAGGATATACTTGATGAACTCCATGAAAATAATGATGAGGTCGTTTCTATAGCATCAAAGACGAACCTTCTTGCACTCAATGCTTCCATCGAAGCAGCAAGAGCCGGAGAGGCAGGAAGAGGCTTTGCGGTTGTTGCAAGCGAGATAAATGAGCTTGCAGGAAATTCCAAGGAAACTGCCGGAAAGAGTAACGAAGGACAGGATAGAATTGAAAGAGCCATAGCAGAGATTATGAAGGAGGCTAATACACTTCTTTCTATAGTCGGAAAGGTTCGTGACAGAACACAAAATCTTGCAGCTGCAACAGAGGAGATAGCTGCTTCATCAGCAAACATCACTGATATAAGCAATACAATTAAGAACAAGATGGATTCGCTGGTTGAAGAGCTGGATAATATGTAAAATAAAAAACTATTTGGACCATCATAAACCAAATGGGCTACAAAAAGAAAATAATATATGTTATATTATGGGCTGGTTAGTTTCATCTAACCAGTCCATTATTATTTAGAAAAGAGGTATATTTTATGAGTAAAACTGAAAACACATCAAAGCTAAATGGAAGAGATCTGATCAATATAGGTATATACTCTGCTATATATTTTGTAATTGTAATGGTTTTTGCAATGACCGGACTTATACCGATTATGCTCATGCTTTTATCATCTATGGTTGCTGTATTTGGCGGTATTCCATTTATGCTTTTTCTTACAAAGGTTAAAAAGCCGGGCATGATATTTATTATGAGTGTTATTATGGGTATTTTGATGTTTGTTACAGGCATGACCTGGATGCCTATAGTTGTATCTGTTATAACAGGAATTATATCTGAAATTATATATAAGAGCGGAAATTATCAGAGTATATCAAAGGCAGTTCTTACATGTGGAGTATTTCCACTTTGGGCATTTGGTAATTATCTTCCACTGTTTTTACAGCGTGATCAGTATTTTGCAGACAGAACAGAATATGGTCAGGAGTATGCTGATGCTGTTATGAAGCTTACGCCTAATTGGATGATTATAGTCCTTTTGGTTCTTACGTTTGTCTGTGGTATAGTTGGTGGACTTATAGGTAAAAAGCTTTTAAAGAAGCATTTTGAGAAAGCGGGAATTGTATAAATGGGTACATATAAAAGCTTACTTGACCCAAGAACGAAATTGCTTTTAGTTTTTGTCGAAGCGACATTTGTGCTTGCCACTATGGGTGGAGAAAGTATGGAGTTATTTAGAATAATATTTACAGTTGTGCCGTTTATGCTGCTAATAAGCTCAAAAAGATATAAGACCTGCATAATAGGACTTATGGTGCTTTTTATAACATGGGCACTTGAATATATAGCATACCCCCATATGTCAGGGATGCTGTCTTATCTTATGCTTGCTGTCATAACCGTAGTTACAAGATTTTTGCCGGCTTATTTAATGGGTTCTTATGTAATACAGACTACAACAGTCAGTGAGTTCAAGGCAGCTATGGATAAAATGCATGTAACGGATAAGCTTACCATACCGATGTGTGTAATGTTTCGTTTCTTTCCAACAGTGCGTGAGGAAAAAGATTCTATAAATGCTGCTATGAGGATGCGTGGTATAGCATTTGGAGGTGGAAAAGTATCAAAAATGCTTGAGTATCGTATAGTTCCGATTATATCCTGTTCAGCAAAAATCGGAGAAGAGCTTTCGGCATCTGCGTTGACACGAGGCCTTGGAAAGACAAACAGGCGAACAAACATATGCAAGATAGGATTTGGAATTTGGGACTATATTGTTTTTATTTTTGTTGCTGTAACGGTAATATATTGGATATATGGAGTATTTAGATGATTAGATTTGAAAATGTCAGCTTTGCTTATGAGGCAAATCCGGAGAAATTAAGTTTGGATGATGTTTCATTTGAAATAGGTGATGGTCAGTGTGTACTTGTAACAGGAGAATCAGGATGTGGTAAGTCAACAATAATAAGGCTTATTAACGGACTTATACCTGAGTTTTATCCCGGAGAACGTAAAGGGAAAATATATATAGATAATGATGAAATAACTGAAAAAGAAATCTATGATTTTGTAGGCAAAATCGGTACGGTGTTTCAAAATCCACGTGCTCAGTTTTTTAATGTCGATACAACCGGCGAGCTTGCATTTGGATTAGAGAATCTGGCTGTGTCTGAAGATGAGATACTAAAAAAAATAGATAAAACAGTTGAGATATTTCATATAGAAAAGCTTATGGATAAAAGCATATTTAACCTATCGGGTGGAGAAAAGCAAAAAATTGCATGCGCATCCGTAGATGTTCTTGATCCTTCAATTATATTGCTTGATGAACCGTCAGCTAATCTTGATTATGATGCCATGAATAAATTAAGAGATGTGATTTGCGAGTGGAAGAACCAAGGAAAAACAATCATAATTGCGGAGCACCGTATAAGCTATATATGTGACATAGTTGACAGGGTCATCTATATGGAAAATGGTAAAAACATAAGTGATTGGAGTAAAGATGAGTTCTCATGTTTTGATGAAGCTGAATGTGAGAGATACGGGCTTCGTTCGCTAAAACGAACATCGCCGATTAAACTGGCGCAGGATAAAAATGCATATGAAACAGATGACAACGTCAAAGACATTCAGGAAGATAAAGTTTACAAAACTGATAAAGCAGATAATGATAGATATATTATTTTAAAGGATTTTAAATTTGCTTACAGCGGTAAAAATTATGTTTTAGATATATCAAAGATGCATATAAAAAGAGAAAAGGTTACTGCAATAATCGGAGAAAATGGTATAGGAAAGACTACATTTATGGAATGCCTGTGTGGTATAAAAAAGAACAAGGGTATTCTTATATCAGACGGAAAAGAGTACAACTATAAAAAAAGGTTAAAGGAAATATTTATGGTTATGCAGGATCCTAATCACCAGCTTTTTACTGAGTCTGTATTGGATGAGGTTTTGATCAGTATGCCGGATGAGGATGTAAAAAAAGCAAGGCAAATTCTTAAAGAGGTGGATCTTGTTGAATATGAAAAAAGACATCCGATGTCGCTTTCGGGCGGACAAAAGCAGCGTGTAGCCATAGCGTGTGCCATAGCTTCAAAAAGACCTATAATTCTTATGGATGAACCGACAAGCGGGCTTGATAAAAAACATATGCTTGAGGTTGCAGATATATTAAACAAATTAAAGACCGCGGGAAGAACCATTATAACTGTCACACATGACAGTGAATTTATAGAAAACTGCTGTGATGACATTAAGCTTTTGAAATAAGATAAAGAAAAGAGGATATTATGGCAAAAAATATGACGGTTTGGGAGTCCTTTCACAATATGGCAGATATAGGAGAACACAGGCTTATAGCCAATACGGATGAGTGTGTTGTAGTTAGACTTGATAATGAAACCGGTGAAGGTGATATGATAGTTTATCAGGTTTTTGATGGTGTATATCTTATGTACAATGACTTTCATATATCATATTATAATTCTGAATTTCAAACTATCGAGACGATTCTTGCAATAGACTATTGCAGAGAGGGTGTTCTTCAAACCGAACAGGATAACGGCTTCAGTATTGTGAAAAAAACAGGAAATGTATGTATAGATTCACGCGTGCATCATAAGGGAAAGGTTTTCTTTCCGACATCACATTTTCACGGTATTACGATAGGCTTTGAAAAGAATGTTGCTGAAAAAACTCTCAAAGAAGAGGTAAAAGGCATACCTGTAGATATCGGTGCAATAAGAGATAAATTCTGTGGAAACGGGCAGCCTTTTTTACTTAAAGAGGATGAAAATTTAAAAAGTCTTTTCACTGCGCTTTATAAGGTTCCTGATAAGGTTAGAACAGAGTATTTCAGAGCTAAGGTGCTTGAACTCCTTGTATATCTTAGTGCAATTGAACTTGATGATTTGGAGAGTGAAAAACCGTATTTTTATAATAGTCAGATTGAAAAGGTCAATGCCATACATAAATTAATAACGTCTGCGCCTGAACATGACTATACGATAGAAGAATTGTCAAAACGCTATGACTTATCCCAAACAACACTAAAAAAATGTTTTAAATCAATTTATGGTAAACCGATTCATGCCTATATGACAGAATTCAGGATGCAAAAGGCAGCAGAGCTGCTTAAGGGAAATGAAAAAATGAGTATAGGTGATATAGCCTTTACAGTCGGTTATGAAAGCGGAGGAAAGTTTTCCGCTGCATTTAAAAAGACGATGGGTATGACCCCGTCTGAATATAGAAATCAGCCGCACTAGTGGTTTGATATATATAAGTATTATGTATAAAAGATACAATGATATAAAAAAAAGGAGATTAAAAATGGAAGAAGCAGTAGAAAAGGAGAAGAAGAAATCACTTGTTCAGTGGATTATGCAGTTCGCAGGTATGCGAAAGACATACTATACGATAAGTGTAATCGTAGCCATACTTGGAGTTATATGCAGTATGGTACCGTATTACCTTATAGGAAGGATAGTGCAAAGACTACTTGAGAAAAATACAGAGCATACATTTTCGGATTTTAGGACAGAGCTTATACTTTTGGTTGTGTTCTGGACCTTGAGAGGATTATGCCATTCTATTTCAACAAGCTGTTCACATGTTGCAACCTTTGCGGTGCTTGGCAATATCCGTAAAGCTATGTGTATGAAGCTTACCAGGATGCCTCTTGGAAACGTAAAAAATATACCATCAGGCTCACTTAAAAATATCATAGTGGAAAGAGTAGATTCGATGGAGACAACTCTTGCCCATATACTTCCTGAGTATACGGCCAATATCACGGCACCTATACTTATGTTTGTTTTTTTATGTACGATAAACTGGAAGATGGCTCTTGCATCACTTATAACATTTCCTGTCGGGATGTTTTGTATGGCAGGTATGATGAAGGATCAGGCTGCACAATGGGCCAATTGTATTGAAAAGACAAAAATTTTAAATGATACCGCAGTCGAGTACATAAACGGTATAGAGGTTATTAAAGCATTTGGTAAGGCGGACAGCTCTTATGAAAAATTCCGTGTGGCTGCCAGGGAGGGAGCTGACTGTTATATAAGCTGGATGAGAAAAAGTATCGGATACTTTTCGGCAGCTATGGCAATTACACCGTCTACCATGCTGGCAGTACTTCCTATAGGCGGATTTATGTACCTTCACGGAGGAATTACAGCATCAGAGCTTATTATGGTTATAATACTTGCCTCAGGTCTTATTACTCCATTTATAACAATTATGTCCTACAATGATGATATGACAAAAGCTAAGACTATATTTGACGAGGTTGGAGGAATCCTTGAGGAAAAGGAGATGGAAAGACCTGATACAACTAAGGAAGAGCCTAAGGATAGCGAAATAGTACTTAAGGATGTTCATTTTGGTTACAGCAAAGATAAGGAAATTCTTCATGGTATAAGTCTTACTATGAAGGATGGTTCGGTAAATGCACTTGTCGGACCTTCCGGTTCGGGTAAATCTACAGTTGCCAGACTTATAGCTTCTCTCTGGGATGCTGATGAGGGAAGTATAACCTTGGGCGGTGTAAATATAAAGAATATTTCACTTGCAGATTATAATGACAAGATAGCTTACGTATCGCAGGATAATTATCTTTTCAATACAACCATCCGTGAAAATATTCGTATGGGTAAAAAGGATGCTTCTGATACTGAGGTAGAGGAAGCTGCTAAAAAGTGTGGCTGTCATGACTTTATCATGAGTCTTGAAAATGGCTATGAAACTGTAGTCGGTGATGCCGGCGGACATCTGTCCGGTGGTGAAAGACAGCGTATATCTATAGCAAGAGCCATGCTTAAGGATGCACCGGTTGTTATACTGGACGAGGCAACAGCTTATACCGATCCTGAAAATGAAGCACTTATCCAGCGATCACTCGCTAAGATGATACAGGGTAAGACACTTATAGTAATAGCACACAGATTATCAACTATAGTTGATGCTGACAGGATATTTGTAATAAAAGACGGCAAACTTGATTCGGATGGTACTCATGAGGAGCTTCTTTCACAAAGCGGACTTTATAAGAATATGTGGGAGGCACATATAGCAGCCAGGGATACAGTGGAAGGAGGTAATAAAAATGATTAATATACTTAGCAAATTCTTCACTTTTTCAGGTGAGGAAAATAAAAAGAAATTTATCACTTCCATAATTCTCGGAATTATAGAGGCATTATGTCAGGCTGTTCGTATACCTGCTATATACCTTATCGTGAGAGGTATGGTAAATGAGGATATTGACAGCAAAACCATATGGATGACATTTGGCATACTCATAGCTGGGATCATAATTCAAATCACTGTGTCAGGTAAGAGCCAGATGCTTCAGACAGAAGCCGGGTATACGGGCTCATGTAATAAACGTATTGAGATAGCGAGTCATCTGCGTTATCTGCCGATGGGTTATTTTAACAGCAACTCACTTGGATATATAACCAGTGTTACGACTAACACTATGGAAAACCTTGCTGATGTCGCAACGAGAGTTGTTATGATGACTACGAAGGGTATACTTGAGGCAGGTCTTATAACCCTTATACTTTATGCCTTTGATTGGCGTATAGGACTTGTAGCAACAGTGGGTATTGTATTATTTTTCCTTGTAAACAGAATTACTCAAAGGGTATCAAATAAGATGTCTCCGCGAAAGCTTGCTGCTGATACGGGACTTGTTGAACAGATACTTGAATTTATACAGGGTATATCCGAGGCGAAAAATTATAATATGACAGTTGAAAGCAATAAAAAGCTTGAGGATACCATAGATGAGGCATCAGCAGTATGTACTGATATGGAGCTTAAATTTGTCCCGCTTTTGGGACTGCAGACATGGCTTATCAAGATGACCGGCGTGGTTATGTGTGCACTTTCACTTAGATTTTATTTGGATGTAAATGATAAAATGGATTTGCCAAGTTGTATAGTTATGCTGATAGCATCCTTTATCGTATTTGCAGCACTTGAGTCTGCCGGCAACTATTCATCACTTCTTCGTACAGTTGATATGTCGGTTGAAAAGGCAAGTGGCATACTTGCGATAGAAGAGATGGATATAAGCGGTAAGGAAATTGCACCAAAGACACGTGATATTGAGGTATCAGACATAGATTTTGCATATGAGGAAAGAAAGGTTATAGATGGAGTTTCTCTTAAGATTCCTGAAAATACTTCGGCAGCCTTTGTCGGTCCTTCCGGTGGTGGTAAGACTACTCTCTGTCACCTTATAGCAAGATTCTGGGATGTAAATTCAGGTACGGTTAAATTAGACGGAACCGATGTAAGAGAATACAGCATGGATTCTCTGATGGAGAATTTTAGCTTTGTTTTCCAGAATGTTTATCTATTCCATGATACCATAGCCAACAATATTCGTTTCGGACAACCGGACACTCCTATAGATAAGGTTATTGAGGCTGCAAAGAAGGCTTGCTGTCATGACTTTATAAGTGCACTGCCTGATGGCTATGATACTGTAATCGGTGAAGGAGGTGCTTCCTTATCCGGTGGTGAAAAACAGCGTATATCCATAGCAAGAGCAATCCTTAAGGATTCACCTGTTATAATTCTCGATGAGGCAACTGCCAATGTTGACCCGGAGAATGAAAAGGAACTTATGGATGCTATAGAAGCACTTACAAAGGAAAAGACCGTGCTCATGATTGCACATCGACTTAAGACTGTAAGAAATGCAGATAAGATTTACGTGGTCGATAAGGGACATATCGCGCAGAGCGGAACCCACGCAGAGCTTATGGCAAAGGAGGGCATTTACAGAACCTTTGTAGATACAAGAAAGGAAGCTGTGGGCTGGAAGATATAGATAGAACACGGAGACAGGTGACTGCCTCCGTGTAACACTTAACCGTGTAGCTTTAAAAAAATGAAATAAAGAATAATTAAGTGGACCGGATAGTATGCGTAAAATACGTATTTCATAGACGGTCCCTTTTTATTGTTGTGAAAGCCTATCGGAATCATGGCAAGTAATCCAAGCAGCTCGACCGTATTGGAAAAAACAAATGTACAAATTGCAATCGAGATAAAAAGGCCCATGAATTTCTTTGCGTTTTGTTTTTCAAAAAGAGGCTTTTCTTTATCTGTTCTAAAAAAGTAAAATAAAAGAATGAGCATAATCCCAAAGGCAGAATAATCAGTATGGATTAGGACAGAAACTATCATAATCAGTATTATTGCAAGAGGATATCCTACAGTATATAAAACAGCAGATGCTCCGGTTTCTTTACATTCCTTGTAATGCTTTTTTGCTTCGTCAAAAAGTAAGACACAGATTAGACCAAACAAAAGTGTAAAGTAAACATTTAAATCACTGAAATCCGTTGCGGATTTTAAAAATGCCAGTGAAAAAGGTATCTGAGATATGATTGAGAATATAAATAACCTTAAAGCATATTTTTTGACATTTCTCGTATGAAAAAAGCCCTCTACTATAAGATAGCAGTATATCGGAAATGCGATTCGACCGATACACCTTAACAGATTATATATGTTAAGTGGTATAAGCCCGCTCAGATATAGGTTTCCGTCCTTGCATGTTGTTCCTATTGCAGCACCTACATGATCTATGGTCATGGATATAATGGCAATTAATTTCAATACAAAAGTTGACATGATTTTTTCCCTTCTTATTTACTATGAATAGTATTATATCATAATTAGTTTTGAGATAACTACTAAAATATAAATTGTTTAATAAGATTATATGAGTTATAATTAATAAGAATTTGTAGTTTATTATAATGATATGAATCATTTGTAAGATATAATTATTTTTAGTAGGTGAGAATGACTTGATATGAAAAGTGTTTTGAATTTTATTATAGCTGTTGTTTTGATGCAGATTGGTTTTTTTCTTCTGTTTGGAAGCGGCATAAATGTGGATGACATGTCCAAAAATCTTAATAATTATCAAAATTCAAATATTCCGGCTTACGGAACAGAAGTTGGACTTTATGTTATTGATATAAGTGCTGAATTTTTGGAAAATGAAAATTATGAAGGTATAATGTATGATGTGGAATGCTATTATATCGCACAGATTAATGATGGAAGATTTATCGTAATTAAGACATCCAAGGGAAGCGATATAGATATTCGTATTGAAGAGTATATCCAAAAATGCAGGGATTATTATTTCTTGAAAAGAGGAAACAGGCCTGAAATTTTATATCTTGATGGAAAAATTGACAGAGTGCCGGAACTTAATGAAGGAGATTATAAAGCGTTATTGGGGGCAGGCGTAAATAAATTTATGCCTGAACGAAGATATATCAGGATGGATGTAAATGATATCGTGGTAAATGTTGATTATAATGTTGCAGGAAAATCCATGGACAGTGTTTTGGAGCAATCAATAAAGATTATGGCATCTGCGGCAAATGCATTGAAAAAGGTTTTGGGTGTTATAGTTGTCTTAATCGGAATTGTAATGATAATTAGTTTTATAAGAGAGATATTGAGCGGAGTAACCTATGGCTATGATAACAGTAAGGTTTTGGTAGCCGGAGATGAAGTGTTTAAAAATATAGCTGTTATGAAAAAAGATTTGCAGTCCGAAAAAGAAGAAATAGATTATGAAGATATATATGATTCAAATGACAATGTAAATAGTGGAAAGAAAGATAAAAACAGCAGGAAATTTGAACAAAAAAAGAGTCAGGCAACTAAAGGATTTACACTGAAAAAAGACTAGATGAAAAAAGGTTTGGAGGAAAGAGATGTCACTTCCTGAAGTAACAAGACGGATGTTTGATGCTTCTGATAAAAAAAGAGATGAAGGACTTACTACACCGGATGATATAATCAGATATGATGATATAAGCTATGGTAAATATGGAAAGTGGAATTTGCTTGATGTATATAGACCAAAGAATAAAAATGGTTTAGAGGCTTCAGGAAATATTCGCAGTTCGGAAAATTCTGATATTACAAGGCTTCCTGTTATAGTAAGCTGCCATGGCGGAGGATGGGTTTATGGTGATAAGGATGTGTATCAATATTATTGCATGAGCCTTGCCGAAAGAGGATTTGCAGTTGTGAATTTTTCATACAGACTAGCGCCTGAGGATAAATTTCCTGCTTCAATCTTTGATACGGATGCAGTTTTTAGGTGGATATATGAACATGCATCTGAGTATGGATTTGATACGGAAAATGTATATGCTGTTGGCGATTCTGCCGGAGCAAATCTGCTTGGAATATATATCAATTTAATGAATGATGAAAGCTATGTTGAAATAATAAATAATTATATTAAAGAGAACACTGATATATTAGGCGATGCAGAAGCTTCCGGAAAAATGTTATTCAAACCACAGCAGGATATTAAGATAAAGGCAGCTGCCATGAATTGCGGTAAGTACAGCTTTGAAGTCGAAAAAGAAAATCCCGGTCTTAAGGATATAGTAAGGTTTTTGTTTAAAAATGATGGAAATCCTGATGAACTTGATATGATAGATGTTATAGCTCATGCATGTGTAAAATTTCCACCTGCTTATATCATGACGGCAACAGGGGATTTTCTTATGAAGGAAGCAGGAAAGCTTTGCGACAGGCTTGAAGATTTAGGCATACCATTTGAATATCATTTTTACTCGGATGGGGAAAATCCACTGGGACATGTGTTTCACTGCAATATGAGACTTGATATGGCGGCAGTGTGTAATGATGATGAGTGTAGGTTTTTTAGAAAATATTTTAAAATTTAATCTAATTTTAATCTTTCCTAAAAGTCAAATTAATTTTTGTGGTTTATATTAGGTACTGTCAGGAGGACATAGAAAATAAAAATCTTGATACACAAATAAAAACCATAAATGAGTTTAGGAAAGAGAGGATAAAGATATGGAAGAATTAGAAAAGGTTGAAAAATTAAGAGAGCGTGCAAATGTTTCTTATGAGGAAGCAAAAGAGGCACTTGAAAAGTCAAACGGAGATTTACTTGATGCAATAGTTTATCTTGAAAAGCAGGGTAAGGTAAAATCCCCTGAGCAGACCTCATACTCAACAGATGCTTCAGAGCAGCCGAAATATGCAGATGTTCCTGCTATAGTAAAAGAGGGCGAAGAAAGAAGCAACGAGGAAAGCGTTGGTAAAAAGTTAGGTAAGATGCTTAAAAAGGCAGCAAGGTACCTTAATGATAATCATCTTAAGGTTGAGCACAAGGATAAGACAATTCTTGATATACCTTTGTGGGTGGCTCTTATAGCACTTCTTGCAGCATGGTGGATACTTGTAATACTTATAATCATTTCACTTTTCTGTGATTACAGATACACAATAGTAGGAACAGGAAACAATGATGAAGTTAATAAGGTTATGGAAAAAGCTTCAGAGTTTACCGGACAGGTAAAGGATGAGTTCAAGAATAACTAAAAAGTATTTTCCGTGATATTTAAAGAGATATTTATGAAATGAAATGCCTGTTAATGATGATTAAGAATAGCAGGAAAAAATAATAATAAGAGGGGAAGAATTATGGGAGTAAAAATACTTGTGGTAGAGGATGAAGAAAAGCTTGCAAGATTTATCGAGCTTGAATTAAAGCATGAGGGATATGAGGTCGAGAAGGCTCACGATGGAAGAGTTGCACTTGATATGGCTCTTGCGGGTGACTACACACTGATACTGCTTGATATTATGCTCCCGGGCCTTAACGGACTGGAGGTTTTAAGAAGACTCCAAAATGAAAAACCGACTCCGGTTATCCTACTTACGGCGAGAGATGCTGTTATGGATAAGGTGTCGGGACTGGATGCCGGAGCTATTGATTATATTACAAAGCCATTTGCCATAGAAGAGCTTTTGGCGAGAATAAGAGTTGCACTTAAGACACATTGCAACAATAATCAGAATGCTGATTTGAAGGATTATCCGGAATTAAATGATGGTCTTGATAATCTTAATATTTCTGTCAATAAAGAAAGTGGACAGAGTGAAATATTTATGATAAAGGATCTTGTGCTCGATGTGCCAAAGCACAGAGTTTCCTACAGAGGTGAGGAGATTGAACTTACAAACAGGGAATTTTTGATGTTAAAAACCCTGCTTGAAAATATTGATATAGTACTGTCGCGTGACACCCTTCTTGAAAAGGTTTGCGGCTATGACTATGTGGGAGAGACAAATGTTGTTGATGTATATATAAGATACCTGCGAACTAAGATAGATGAGAAGTATGATATCAAGCTGATACAGACAATTCGCGGGGTAGGTTATGTTATCAAATCTGAATAGAGGTTAACGATTAAATAAATGATTTAATAGATTCATATATGACAAAGATTATAGATATTGGATGATTATTATAGATAAATAAAAATGCCTGCTTTTTTATTTTAAAAGGCAGGCATATGTTATAGAAAGGTATATGTATTATGGCGGAAAAAAAACAGGAAAGTAAAAAAACCACATCCATTGCTAAAAAACTTAACCGTCAGCATATGGCAAAAAAATGGGGATTATATTTTTCGAGTGATTTGTTTTTGTTTTTTGCGCTGACCTTTGGTTGGATGCTTTTTGTTGAGATTGACAGACTCGATTTTTTTGAATGGAACAGGGAAAGATGGCTTTCAATGCCTGATGGACTTACTTCGCTTACCTACAATTTTTCCGATAGGGGAGAAAGGCTTGTCAGTATAAATGCATACGGCGTGCTTATATTCAGTTTAATTATGGTCAGCATCGCATTTTTCTTTCAGATGATGAATCTATTGCTGTCACATTACGGAGATTACAGAAAGATAAGAAAGACACTTAAGCCTCTTGATGACCTTGCTTTAAAGGCGGATGAGATAAGCCGTCTTACCTTTGATGAGCAGAAGTTTCATCGTATCGAGGATGCGATTACACATATGAGTCCTGAGGATGAGAAGGCACTTTCGCTCGGAGACGAGGACCTTATGGGTATCGAGCAGGCGATGAACAACCTGATTAAGAGGATGCATGATACCTACAACCAGCAGGCACGTTTTGTAAATGATGCCTCCCATGAGCTTCGTACACCGATTGCGGTTATCGAGGGCTATGCCAACATGCTTGACCGTTGGGGCAAGGAAGACGAGGCGGTACTTGATGAGTCTATAGCGGCTATAAAAAATGAGTCTGCACATATGAAATATCTGGTTGAGCAGCTATTGTTCCTTGCACGCGGTGACAGCGGTAAAAACGTTATGAAATTTGCTGATATGTCCCTCAATAATACAATGCGTGAAATCTACGAGGAATCTCTTATGATTGATGAGGAACATCCATACAGATTTGCGGAGCCGGAAGAAAACATCCATATTAATGGAGATGCATCGATGCTAAAACAGGCGGTAAGAATCCTCGTTGATAACGCAGCAAAATATACCGAAAAAGGCGATGAGATAAAGCTATCCGTCGGACGTAACGAAGAGGGAAGACCGTACCTTCAGGTGCAGGACAGCGGAATCGGTATGGCGGAAGCTGATGTACAGCATATGTTTGAACGCTTCTACCGTTCTGATGAGGTAAGAAAGACACAGGGCACAGGTCTCGGACTCTCCATATCCAAGTGGATAGTGGACAGGCATAAGGGACATTTTGAAATACTTTCCAGAACCGAGCTCGGAACGAGGATAAGGATTGTGTTGTAAAAAATATTGATTTACATAAATCAATATATTAGAATAAAACCATAAGAAAGTATGATATAATATCATATTTTCTTAAAAAGTATTTGCAAGAGAAAATTAAATAACGTAAAGGAGGAGTGGGAATGGCAGAGAAAGACATTGCCGAAAAGCTACTTGAGGATTACAACGATGTTTTTGCCGACATCGTAAATGTACTTCTATTCGACGGACAAGAAAGAGTAAATCCTGAATCTCTTACAAATACTAAAGATAAAAGTCAATATAAAGCAGATGATAGTGTTCTACACGAACAGGAAAGAGATGTATCAAAATTCTGGTCTGAAGGTAAAATCAGAATTGCTTTATATGGACTGGAGAATCAGACAGATGTGGATAACGATATGCCGTTTAGGGTTATAGGCTATGACGGTGCGGCTTATAAAAGTGAGACATTAGACGAGGAGTTAAAAGAACGTTATCCGGTAGTAACTCTTGTATTGTATTTCGGAGAAAAAAGGTGGAAGAGATTTTCACTATATGATTGTCTTGGAGACA
>JAFUGL010000121.1 GCA_017469405.1 Lachnospiraceae bacterium
GCTTCCGGTTTTATTGCCTGCACTGTCATAAGAATTTTCTGTTTCTATTTTGCTTCCGTCTGTATTGGTTACTGTCTCTCTCGTTATATTTCCCGCAGAATCTTCTTCGGTCACCTTACTGCTTTCATCTGCATTAGTCTCTGTTATCGTTTTAGTACCGTCTGCGTTATTAACTGTTTCTATAGTCTTAATTGTTTCACCTGATGCATCCTTTTCCACTACTGTTACTGTCTTTCCGTCCACACTTGTAGTGGTTACAACGCTTCCGGTTTTATTGCCTGCACTGTCATAAGAATTTTCTGTTTCTATTTTGCTTCCGTCTGTATTGGTTACTGTCTCTTTCGTTACCTTATCAGATGAATTCTTTTCTGTTACGGTTGTGCTTCCATCTGTGTTTGTCACCGTCTCTACTGTGCTTACTATATCGCCGTCAGCATCCTTTGTAACAACAGTTACTGTCTTTTCATCTGCACTTGTGGTAGTCTCTGTGCTTCCGGTCAGTTCTCCGTCCTCATATTCGGTCTTGATAACCGTTGTACTTTCATCCGCATTACCTATAGTCTCAATAACAGTTCCGGTTTCAATTGTAATATCAGCAGTTGTACTTTCCTGCTGTCCGTTAGCTGCGAGAACATAATTAGCCGCTGATGTTCCTCCTAATGTTAAACCTGTTATATTTACCGTCTTATTCTGACCCGGTTTGGAATCTGCAAATGTTCCGGTTGCAGCAACCGTCAATACATCACTACCTATAACACCGGCGAATACTGCGCTGTCGTAATTTAGTATTGCTGTAGTATTTCCATCATAAGACTTATTACTTGCAGTAATACCTGATACGGTTACCGAAGCCGGACTAATAGTAAATGTAGTAGTGTTAGCTGTCGGCAGCTTATAGTTAGCGTTATCTATGCTGCTTGCAGTAGCAGTATAGGTAGCTTCTCCAACATTGGCATTGGTTTCCTCACCTGTTACGGTTATCGTACATGTTGCACCTGTTACAAGTCCGGTAGCTGTAGCTGTCGGCTTTTGTGAATTACCATTATATGTAAACGCTGTATTCGTCCATTCAATTCCGATAGTTTTCTGTGTAATCTTTACAGTGGCACTTCCGGTAAATGGTTCGTATCCATCCTTTGTTACCTTATAATAGACTGTTTTTTCTCCTACATTTTTATAGCTTGGATTATCAGAAGTATAGTTTCCCTCTGTTTCTCCGTATGTAATCGTTGCGCCTTCAGGAGCTGTTACAGTTATACTATGCTCATCACCGTCAAATTCATCATCGTAGCCTGTCGCACTTACATCGGGTACACACACCAACCATTTTGCATATAAGGTTATATCAGCTGATACGGCAGTTGAAAAATCATATGCTGTAGTTAATGCACTGTCTGAACACCAACCGCCAAATACATAACCACCCTTTGTAGGTGCCGTCGGTTCTGTAGCTACTTTATTTTTTACTACCATCTGAGACGATACATCGCTTCCGTCATTTGAATCAAAGGTAACAGTATATACGTCGCCACCTTCTCCGACACCGTTTAAAACAGGTCTTCCAAGAATTGTGCTCATCTTCCATATACCATCAGTTTCAAAATCCCAACCGGTGAAATTATTTGTGTCAGTAAATTGGGTTGATGTTAAGAACTCATATTTGCCTGAAACAGATTCTGTACACTTAGCTCCCCATATATAATCACAAGTTTCCTCAAGGCAATAGTTATGGGTAATATTATTGCTATCCGAAGAATCATATCCGTCAATTCCTCCCATATTATTAGCTATTGGATTGTCTGTTGAATTATCTGATATACTTATATTACCGAAATTATAACAATTACATATTATACTACTTGAACTACTTGACCAAAAATCAGAAGTACAAGCACTTATTCCGGCAACATAACCAGGTCCGTTGCTTCCGACGTAGGTGATATCACCTGTATTATAGCAATTTTGGATTATACCATTATATTGGCTTCCTGTTATACCGCCGACATAAGAACCTCTTGTTGATGGAATATTCATAACACTTCCCGAATTATAGCAACACTCTATGGTGGTGCTATTCCTTTGATCTCCTGCAATTCCTCCAACATATCCAGAATTTGTTCTTATTATACCGGTATTATAGCATCTTGATATAGTACCTTCAGACAAATATCCACATATTCCGCCTACATCGCCACCATTAGAATTTGCATCATTACCTTCTATACTTCCACTATTGCTACAATTATTAATAACTGCACTGCCAACATATAGTTCTCCACATATTCCGCCTACATTTCTTGGTGCAATTATATTTCCTAAATTATCACATCCTGTTACAGTTGCTCTGTTATATCCACATATTCCACCTACATCGCCATAAATACCTGTTACATTACAGACATTTACACAGTTTTCAATTGTACCTTTACGACAGCAACCAACAATTCCACCTACTCTGATATAACCTATAACGCTGCCAGTAACAGTAAGTCCCTTAATTACTGCGTTATCATCATTAATTTCATAAAATAATCCTACAGAGTCATAATTTTCCGGTCTGTTAATGTATAAACCCGAAACCGTATGTCCGGCTCCATCAAATACTCCATTAAAAAACTTTCTTTCTCCAATAGAAATAGTCCATTCTTTATTTCCCAAATTGATATCATTTTTTAATACATAATTAGCAGTCCGATAAGTATTTGCATTATTATTACTTGAAGTCAACCACGCAAGGTTAGCCAACTGCTGCGCTGTTGCTATCTCATACGGATTATTAGCCGAACCATCTCCGCCATCAAATGGATTTTCTGGTGCACTCGTCGGATACTCCCAAGTTTCTTCCTCATTTGACTGTGATGCACCAACTCTAAATGTATCAGATTCGAAGGTTACTTTTGAAAGGTCAAGTTTTAAAGCAGGGCGGACGCCACAAGCAGAAGCTACATATTCACCATATTTATTTACATAGCCGTAGTCACCAAACACGCCCGCTGCATACTTATTACCAAGACTTCCGGACGAACATAGCCACCATAAATCAGAAAGTGCATTTTCAGCTTTAGAACATTTTAACACATTTATATTAGCAGTTTCTAATGCACTTGCCTGGGCACTAGTCAAAAGGAAAAGTTCATCATTAATAATCGCAGTTTTCGTCTCCGGTAAAAACTTTTCATCATAGTAAGTCTTAACTGCTGTTTCTACTAAAGAACCGCTGTATTCATTACTTTCTGTATCACTAAACTTTGATGCGCCGACACACTCTTTTGAAAGCAATGTGACAGTTTCGGCAGTAGAATCATATTCTATTATGTACCAAACATTGCCGTTAAACTCCACTGGAGTTGTGGTATTGACATAAGAACTATAATCTTCTTCTGCCTTGACTTCTAACATTGGTACCATAGTAATAATAGTAGAAAGCACCAATGCAAATGCAAGTGCGAACGCAAGAGCTTTTCGTCTCAATATAAGTAAGCTCACAGACGCTCTTAATTTTTTTCTTCCTTTCATTTTTGTTTTCCCTCCTATAAACAATATATCTACATAAAATTTCAATATTTGAAATTTTTTCTAAAAAGCATATTAATTATATCCTGTCCACTAATGGACACTTCAAGATGTTTTTTTTAAAATTCTCAGATACTCTTCTAATTACATCTTCTATTGTGCAATAAAAAAACAGTTCTTGAATTATTGTTTCAAGAACTGCTCTGTTTTATTGTTTTTCATTTAATAGTTTTTTCAGTTGTTCTATCTCTGCCCTTTGATTATCTATTTCAGCTTGCTTATCTTCAAGCTCGGTCTGCATATTCTCAATTGTTTCATCTTTTTGGGCAATAGTCTTTTTACTTTCTTCAACTCCAACATTATACCCATCTTCAAAGCCTTCGGCTAAAAGTGTCTTTTTATGCAATTCTTCATCATATTCAAATATACTCATACTTATTACCTCTGCCTTATTGGCTAATAAGAAGTCTTTCAATATGTCATTTTCGATACAATCATCAACCGCCTTCTTTACAGCCTCATCAAGAGGACAGTCCCTTGCGAATTTTCTTACTGTATCTACATACTCCATATACTGAAATAAACTTGGACAGTTGCTTTTAATATGTTCATTATATCCCTTATTTATATTTAATTGCAATACTTTTAACTCAAGATTCACATCTTTTCCCTTGTGTTCATATGAATCAGAAAAAAACAAGTATTTTTTCTCCGGTTGTTCATCTACTCCATTATAGAAAACAATAAATCTCGGATTAGGCAACTGAATGAGTTTACGACTATATATATCCTTTTTTGCAATTATTTTCTCTATCTGTTTTGTTATGTACATCAAAAATCTAAGAGGCATATTAGGATTAACTGTTGATTGGTGCTCATATATCTGCAAATTCATATCCAAAAGGCAGGATATATCATTTTTTATTGACATATAAACAGCATTTTCAAGTGTCACTATTTCAAGATCTTCCTCATTAATATAATCTGTACCATTTACAGCATTATAAAGCGACAAAAGTTCTTTTTTACTTTTGTATAGCATACGAAAAACTGTATCCTTATACTTGAATTTAACATAAATCTGTTCCGTTTGGTTTTTAATTATTTGTTTTTTTTCCATAAAATCTCCTTTTCTGCTAAAAAAACGTACAAAAACAACAGGTTACTATCCTCTCCGATTTTAATATGAAAAAAAGCAAGAATTAAAAATTATATCCAGACCAAAATATAAAAAGAATTATCTGCTTTGAAAAGAACATATACTAAAGCAAAGAAAAAATCAATAAAAAAAGCAAAATGCAACAAATAGTATCATTTTTATGTAAACAAATGTCAATTATGTTAACCGAAAACAACTATCTATAATTATTTCATTATTTTTTCAAAATTTTAATTGCAATACCTTTATTAATCTATTGATTCTAAAAAATCCTGAAAAGTTAAAAGTGCCTTTTTAACATCAATCTGCAACCAATTTCTGTCTCCTGAACGTTCTAGATTTGTTACAAACTGACGATTATTTAATGTAACTGAAATTCTTTTTCGAATATCATCCATATTCTTTTCTCTCATTGCAGGCTCATCAATTATATAAATCTTAATGCATTTCTTAAGTCGCTTCAAATCAACATAATCCTTCAGATAATAAAAATCAAAGATATCCTTATATCTTGTGGAAAGAGGTCCGAAACGAAGCAAAGATCTAAGTTTTTCTACAAAAATTTGTTCACAAGAGTTAATAAGCAAATTAGCACCTTCATCATCCAAACAGACATCAAAGCAATATGTATCCTGAGCAACTTCCAAATTTGTATGTACTCCAAAATCAATTTTGCTCTCTAAAGAATAATCTTTTTCATCTTTTATAATAATATAAACTCTTTTTCCTCTATACTCCTGTTGAGATAATGGTTCAATTTTATTTTCTTTTATCTCCAAACTAATTCCGCTTAAACAATTTAGTTTTGAAATAAACCTTCTTATAGAATCATCTTCAAGAGAATAACGAATGAAATCCAAATCAAGATCTTCTGTGGCACGTCTTAAATCATTAGTAATTCCACGCATAACCACGCCACCTTTAACTGTAATATTTTTCACAAGATTACTCTTCGCAATAGATTTAAGAACAATGTCCTGGCAAACTCTTGCCTCTGCATTTCTATCCGAATAACCCAAATCTTTATAGTATTCAATCATTTCTTCTATATTTTTCATCAAAAAACCTCCAACTGTAATATTTCCAAAATCTTATTACTTTTAGGAGCTTCAAGTGCTATATCTTGAATTTTCTGTATATTTAATTGCGGAATTATCTTACGATAATTAAGTAGAATTTCCTTATAGTAGTCAAAAGGAAGTTTACTTTTATATCTAACCAATTCAATCAACATCCGCTCTTTGCTATATATATTAATATCATACCCTTTATAATTCACCGTCTCTATTCCATCTCTAAAAAAATCATCCTGTACAAAATATTGCTTTACACTTTTATCAGAAATCTTTGCAGCATCTCTTGTTGTAGCCAAATCACACTTATCAGGTACAACATCTGTCAACTCATAAATATAGAATGCACTTTTCATCGTCACAACAGCGTTGTTATATTTATATGCAACAACAGCAAGCTCAGGAATATATCTCTTCTTAGAATAAACACCTTTACTGATTTTATATAATTCACCATCTTTAATTTTCTTTTTAATATAATAATCAGAACCATATACACTAAGGCACTCTGCTCTTGTCATCATAACTTTCACCTCGTTTTTAAAATCATCCGCATTTTTTATAGTTTTGCGGATATTTATATAAATTATAATATAATAACGATTATATGTCAATTTAGTTTTATAAAATCCGTATTTTAATATTTTTATAGTATTCAAACATCAAAGTCAATAAAAAAAGCAAAATGCAACAAATAATATCATTTTTATGTAAACAAATGTCAATTATGTTAACCGAAAACAACTATCTATAATTATTTCATTATTTTTTCAAATATTTTTTCTTGCATACACATTTTATTCTTGCTATACTGTCCACATTAGGACACTTTTTGGAAAAACAAAAGATTAGATTTTTGTGGAATTTTGTAAAATCAGGAGGTTCAAATGATAGAACGTTATACGATGGAAGGCGAAAAGCTATATACTATACGTGAAGTAGCAAATTTATGCGATATCAGTCGAGCAACGCTTCTTAGGATGGAGGAATCAGGCTTTGATACACCGCGCTATACCAATCCGGAAAGCGGATTCAGATACTATGATGTTATGAACATCCTCAAGATACAGCGCTATCTTTCTCTTAAGCGTCTTGGTGTATCCCAAAAGGATATCCTTGCGTATTATAACGGTACCCTGGATAAACAGAATTTTCTTATTAAGATACGTGAACAGCTTGATATAGCCCAGCGCTGCGTGGATGAATTTGAGTCCTCATTTACGGAACGTGAAAGCATTTCGTATTCTTATTATACAATACCTGAGCTTACCTGCTATACATTTCCATGTCCTATCAGACAGATTAAAAAGCAGGTTGAGTACAACTATAGCGAGATAAAGAAAATGTATGATGCAGGCTTTAAGCCATATCCTACAACTCCGATGTTTATAGTGATGCCGGGGTTAGATGAAGTATATGACGGAACAGATAAGGAACCCTTTGAATCAACCATGTGCATTACCATTAATCCGAAATCGATTCCCGATCCGTCAAGGGTTGTACACATAAAACCACGCCAGGCATTTTCACTTATCTACCACGGTGATAATGATTATATAATGGAAAACGGCGGAAAGATTCTTCTTGAGGAAATGAAAAAAAGGAATTTAAAACCTGCCGGCCCACTCTACGGCATAAATATAGTCGGAATATTTTTCGGACATGAAATCGATCCGGATGATTATGTATTCAGATTCGCCATACCTATATAAAAGGAGACAACCTATGATACTCGCAGTTCAAAATATAAGTAAAGCCTATGGAATCAATCAGATACTTTCTGACGTTTCATTTCATATAGAGGAAAAAGAAAAGCTCGCCATAGTCGGCATAAACGGCTCCGGCAAAACCACTCTTCTTAAAATCATTATGGGTGAGGAAACCGCAGATGACGGTCAGGTAGTTCTTGCTAAGGATACCACTGTCGGTTACCTCTCACAGCATCAGGACATATCCTTTGACAATACAATCTATGCGGAAATGCTTGAGACAAAGCGATATCTGATTGATATGGAGGAGAAAATCCGCAGCCTTGAAAATGATATGAAGCATGCCGAGGGTGAAGAGCTTGAAAGGATAATGAATACATATAACAAGCTTTCCACACAGTATGATCACGAAAACGGATACGCTTATAAAAGCGAGGTTACCGGTGTACTAAAGGGACTTGGGTTTACAGAAGCAGATTACGATAGACATATCAACTCCCTCTCCGGCGGTCAGAGAATGCGTGTCGCATTGGGAAGACTCCTTCTTACCAAGCCCGATATAATAATTCTTGATGAGCCAACCAACCACCTTGATATGGTTTCCATAGCATGGCTTGAGGGCTTTCTTTCTTCTTATCCTGGAAGTGTTATCATCGTAAGCCATGATAGGTATTTTATAGATAAAATCGCAACCAAGATTGTCGAGATAGATAATACCAAGGCAATCATTTATCACGGCAATTATACATATTATTCTGCCAAACGTGCCGAGATAAGAGCTTCGCAGATGAAGGCATATCTCAATCAGCAGCAGGAAATCAAGCATCAGGAAGCAGTCATCGAAAAACTTAAGCAGTTTAACAGAGAAAAATCCATCAAGCGTGCCGAAAGCCGTGAAAAGATGTTAGATAAAATAGAAAGACTTGATAAACCGACCGAGGTAAACGCCGATATGAGACTCTCACTTTCTCCGTCTGTTGAAAGCGGAAATGATGTCTTGACCATAAAGGAGCTTAGCAAATCATTTGGCACAAACAGTCTGTTTAATGATTTAAATTTTGAGATAAAGCGTGGTGAACACGTATGTCTTATTGGTGCAAATGGAACCGGCAAGACCACTATACTTAAGATAATCAACCGACTTGTCCCAAATGATGAAGGACAGATTATACTCGGTTCAAGAGTAAAGGTAGGCTACTATGATCAGGAGCATCAGATACTATCCTTACACAAAACCATATTTGAAGAAATCTCCGATTCCTACCCTGACCTTACGAACACTAAAATCAGAAATGTTCTGGCAGCATTTTTGTTTACGGACGATGATGTTTTTAAAAAGATAGGCGACCTGTCAGGTGGTGAGCGCGGACGTGTATCACTTGCCAAGCTTATGCTCTCTCCCGCAAACTTTCTTATACTTGATGAGCCGACCAACCACCTTGATATACACTCAAAAGAAATACTCGAGGAGGCTATACGAAGCTACACAGGTACCGTACTTTGCGTAAGCCACGACAGATATTTTATAAACAGGATATCTACAAGGATTGTGGAATTAAAGGATAAAAAGCTGTATTCATTTATAGGAAATTATGATTATTATGAGAGTCATAAAGACATAGTGTATGCCGCAGACGGAAACATTTCAACTTCAAAAGGCGGTATATTTACACCTATTTCGGACAATACCGCCGTTTCAAATTTGAACAGCGAAACTTCCTCCGATAATTCCTTCCTTTCCAACAAGGAAGCATATTTAAAAAAAAAGGAAGAACAGGCAAAGGCAAGAAAACGTGAAAACGATTTGAAAAAGCTTGAAAAAGAAATCGCCGACTTGGAAGAAAAAATTTCCAAAATCGACGAGGAAATAAATGCGCCTGAAAATGCAACCAACTCAAAGAAATTGAGTGATTTAAGCATTGAACGTGAAGCCCTTGACACAAAGCTAGTTGAAGCATACGAGAAGTATTATGAGTTAGAGGAAACCTAATGTGACACGGAGACATGAACCGTGTCACATCAACTATAATTCACCTGCTTCTTTTAGGACATATTCTCTAACAACATCACTCACATATAATCCGTCATTGATTAGCTCATTAATTATCGGCTCAATTAAATCTATGTATCCCTCTTTCTTTGCTCTTAAAAGCACACCTAACGTTCCTGTAACATTTAGACCCATAAATTTTGCAGTTTTTTTCGCAGTATTATCATCCATGATAACCAAATCTGCATTTTGTTCTTGAGCAAGAATCATAACTTCAACCTCACCCGCATGCAACCTTGCTCTATAAAACGTTTTTTTTGATGTATCTTTAATTTGTTCAACATGAATCCATGAACTGTTTTTTATCAAACTTTTTGCCGGTTCACTTATTACCTCATCCATTACAGCCTGTGGAATTATTATTCTTTCGTATAGCTTATGCAACAACTCCAAATGTCCGATATTTGCTAAAGCAATTAATGGAGTCGTATTTGAAATAACCTTACGCATTACGAACTTCCTCCAAAAACTCTGCCTCATTATCAAATTTAAAAATAGATATACCGTTTTCACCCAAATATTTTATGAAAGATTCTTTATCCATATCCGCAATTTGAGCAGCATATCCAAGTGATACGCCCCTCTTAACATAATAGTTTAATGCAGCAGAACGTCTAACAAATTGAATTGCTTCCTCTTCACTTTGTCTGGTGTCATACAATATTTCGTTTGGAATATTAAATGCTATTTGGCACATAAAAATCACCTTCTTATTTTTGTATTATTATATTATTTTCAGTGTATCACAAATTATTATGCTTTTCAATGATTCACAAAGTTAAGTTTATGTCAAACAGTTATAGTATTTAATGTGATATGGTACTTATCACCATTACAAAAATTACCATGAGCCGCCGCCTCCACCACCGGAGCCGCCGCCTGATGAACCGCCTCCCGAGCTTCCACCGGAGCTGCTTGAAGGACTTGAACTCATGGAGGTATATGCTGCTGCCATAGTCGCACCCATAAATGCACCGAATGCTGCCGTATTAAATGTAGGGCTGTCATACCAGGACGGTGCCTCAATTGCTATCGTTTCAAATTTCTTAATCCACTTATCAGATACACCAAGTACATAGGTATAAGGAAGTATGTTGTAGAAATAATCCGGCTGCTCCATAACCAGAGCCTCCAGCTTTTCTTTCTCTGCCACCTCAAGGAAGTTCTTAAAGCCCTTTACCTTACCGAGCATCATATTGCCGTAAGGTGTTCTCTTAGGCAGATATACGCGGCACAAAACCATTCCGATTATACAAACTACGCCAACCATATATCCTATAAAATACCACTTATCCTGTAAAAGTGCAGGAAGCACTATTGCTAACCAAGGTATACCGCCAAAGCCCATACCCCATATAAGGCCAAATATTTTCGATCCCCATGCTGAATTTTTGGGTTTTCCATTTACATATATGGTGTTGCTTCTTTCAAACAACATGCCAAACATTACCGTAAAACCAATTCCCGGAAAGATAATCGCAAAAGGAAGCATTTCTGTCATACCGTATGTAGTAATCGGAGGTATGGTTATCAGTATAAATGCTGCTATAATCATAAGTGTAATAAATACAGACTTCTTCGATGCTCTCTTTTCAAATATCTTATATTTATTTTCCTTATCATTCATGTTTTGTAGAATCTTATTCACAGTCCTATAAAAGCTGTCATAAAGGTCGGTAGAGGTAACCTCTATTCGTTCACTCTCATCATAAGCTTCTCCGTTTTTCAAGAGTATTCCCTTGCCATAATTCATTTTAAAAAGACCGTTTAAAAAGGTTCTCTCATTTATATTGTTTCCGTCATAATCCTTAAGCTTCGTAATCCTAAAGCCTGTTTTCTTCGACAGGAAATTCTTTTCCTCAAATTCCGATATCTTAATATATCCCTGATTCGCCAGATATATAAGCAGTGAAACAACATCCTGATTATCTGCCTTTCCTTTATATAAAAAGCCTACCTCAAGACTGTTAAAGTCCTCAGGCGGATAAAACTCAACGGTCTCTATAACTTTATCATCACGTCCGAATATAAACCATATAAGTATGGAAATAATTAATAATGCAATTGGAATTGCAAACATTATATAATCTCTTACATTTATATCAAGTCCTGCTCCGACAAAATATCCTTCCGGAAGCTCACACCTTACCGTTAAGGCCTGCGTAGCCTCAAGAATTCCGTTATAACTTCCAGTTATAACATTTCCGTCAACCGAATAAACAATCCCGCTGCTATCGGTACTACCCTCATAACCTGCTGAAAAGCCAAGCTTACTCGCATCAAAGTCCTTTGGCATGGTAATGGTAAAGAATACATTTCCAATAACCGTATCCAACCATTCAGGGCCTATGATATTATAATAAAGCTCATCATAATCCTTCATAGGATCCTTGCCGAGATTGTAGGTATAGCTTATTGAATAATACTGTGCACCTGTAACCGTTACATTTGGTGAGCCGATTTTAAGCTTTAAAGAATTATTTTCTCTTTGAGTTTCATATTCATTATTGACTTTTATATTGGTAACCTGCGTACGATTTTTAGAGGTTGTGCCATCTTGTCTCACAACTGTATTTTTAAGAGGAATTGTTCTGTATATTCCATGCTTTGGAACATTAAAATAAACAACCAACGTCTCTGTGATATCCAGACGGTTGTTTTCATTTACAACGATGTCAACATTATACCTGTCTATAATATAATCATACAATTCATAATCAGGATTTTCGCTTGGTGTATAATTATCATATCCTACCACACCCTCATCAGGGTCGTCATCTTCTGATACAAAAGCGGTATAATTATTTTTATTATGCAAACTGCTCTCATAATCCTTATTATTAGCTGCATATGAATCAGTATATGAAAATGAGAGACATATAAAAACAGCACTTAAAATAGCTGATATAAACCATTTTACCTTGATATTTCTCCCCATAATAATCTCCCCTTTTTAACAAAAAGTTATTATATTTAGTTTAAAATGCTGATATCATTTTAAACTAAATATCTATCCCCACATCATTTCTTTCAAAGCTTTCTGCCTCAAACATCTGCTTCGAACTAAATCCGAAAATTTTCGCAAATATATTGCCCGGAAATGTTTCCGTCTTATTATTAAATAGTCTTACTACTCCGTTATAATATTTTCTGGAATTGGCAATCTCATCCTCAACTTTAAAAAGCTTGTTACTTAAATCTATAAAATTCTCACTGGACTTAAGCTCAGGATAACCTTCGGCAACTGCCATCATCTTATTTATACCCTTTGAAAGCTCAACATTTGCCTTTATCTTATCTGCCTCAGACATACTTTCGTATGAGCCGTTTCTTAAGCTTACTATACTCTCCAAAGTTGACTTTTCATGTGCAGCATAAGCTTTTACCACATCCACCAACTTAGGTATCATATTCCAGCGCTTTACAAGATAGACATCCATGGTTGAAAACGCTTCATTTACTTTGTTATTAAGCTTTACAAAGCTGTTATACATGGCAATTATTAAAATAACTAAAACTACAATAATTGCAATAACAAATCCAAGCCACATACGTCATTCCTCCCCTTGCGTATCACTCATTTCTTCTGATATTGCTTCATTAACCATATCAGACATACCTTTTAATTTTCGTCTGATACCAATATATATTAATACTATAACAATCTCCATAATAATACCGGTAACAAGCAAACTCCCCCAACCGGAAGCCATAAGATTTTCATTTGGGTATTCCGGATTATACTTAACCTTTGCAGTCTTTTTATAGCTATTTTTTGAACCCTCTTTATCAGGAGATGCCGTATACTTTACACCATCAACCTCAAACTCATAAACAGCCTTATAATATTCCTTACCCTCACCATCTCTCTTTATAACATAATCAACAAGCGTTGCTTCTGTTTCATCATAATTTTTTGATGCCTTAATATTGGAAATAATGGAATATAGACTAACCCCTATAAATGCCAGCCCTGCCAATATCCATGGAATTAAAATTATAGCAATAATAATGTTTGATAAGCAACCTATGCCTTTCTTTCTTTTATTTATATAATCTAATCCTTTTACAATATTTTGTCTTTCAACATACTTCGGATTTATATTTGAATCAAAAAGAGAACTGTCTTCCTCTTCAGAATGAAGCTCGACACCGCATACCTCACATTTTATATTAGTATTTTTATTTTCACTTCCACAAGACGGACATTTCATAAAAAATCACCCCCATATAGGGTATTTTATCCTATTATGGAAGTGATTTCAACTATTCCGGTTATTAAATAATACTTAATTTTTTATAATTCCGATTATTTTAAATATCAAAGTAAATATACAGGCAGCAACAAGTAATATATTTATAATTATTGCAAGTATGGCAGGCTTTTTTTCTGATGTTTTTAAAGCAATAAATGCAAGCTTAAAAGAAAGCCTACATCCGATAAACAGACACAAAACACCTCCTAATAACAGAATACCGCTTCCACGCATATTCATATTATTTATAAATGATTCATCACTCAATATAGAGTCGGGAATTAGGCTTATTGCTAAAATCAAACATGACGCTCCCATAAATGTAAGCAGGCAATAAGTCAAAGAATGTTGGGCACATTCCCTATTTTGATGATAACATAATTTTTCCCAGTCCTCTTTAAAGCTTTCTATATTGTATTTGCTATTTTCAAACGTAAATGTATTATAAGATAATCCGTTTTTTACGGATAAAGCATTTATCAGTTTTAATAATTCATATATGTCAATACCGTATTTTTCCGCATCTTTTGCATCCGCCATACTAAGCTTGCTTTTTATCGAGGCATTGGTGACTTCTCCTTCTTTATAGTACGCATAAATTGTAACCAAATCTATGGAAACCGTATATTGAAAGACCTTTTCTTTTCCGCTAATGTATATATTATTTTTTGTTTCGGGATTTATTTTAGTAAAACTATTATTTTTAAGCCAATCCTTGATAGTCATGTCCACAGCCTCGGGATTTGCACAAAATTCCAAGGTTATTTTTGAGCTTGTATTATTAACTTTTAACGCTTCTATTCTTTCATACATTTGATTATAATTAAATCCAAACATTTTTCTCTCTCCGGATAAAATCAAATAAACAACTCTGTAATATACACTGCAAGACAGGCAAATATGGCAACTACGGTAAGACTTTTATTCTTGTATGCTAGTATGATGGCAACTACAATACCGACAAGTGCGGAAACAATCGAGCGTGTGGCATAGAATGCCGCCGGAAGTGTCATAGCTGTAAGCACCGCATATGGAATGTAATATAAAAATGAACGCACATATTTATTGTTTATCTTTTCCTTTATGGCTACAAAAGGTATTACTCTTATAAGGTTGGTTGAACCTGCAAGTACAAGCAGATATGCAAAAAACTGTAGGTTATTCATTTGTTACAACCTCCTTATCATTTTTACTTTCTTTATCCAAATTTGATGATTTATCACTGTTATCATCTTCCTCTGATACCGGAAATAATACGGCACATATAAGTGCTGCCGCTATCGCACATATGCTTATGGAAAGACCGCTTGAAACCTTTTTCAAAAGAGGTATGTAATAAAACATGGAGCTAAAACCAAATGCAAGTACGACCGCAAGTATAACCGGCTTTGCCTTTTTCATCTCCGGCACAACAATTGCGATAAACATTCCATAGATAGCAAGTGCGAGTGCACTCATAATTCGCGCAGGAAGAATATTTCCAAGCAGTGCACCTATAGCAGTTCCTAAACTCCAACCTATATAAGGTATGGTTGAAAGTCCAAGAAAGAATGAACGCTTTACACTCTCCTCCTGACTGGCTACCGCAAATATCTCATCAGTCATAAAAAATCCAAGCAGCCATCTGTATATACCCTTAAATTTTTCATCTGCCTTTTGTCCTATAGAAATGGACATAAATGAATATCTTATATTAATCGTTATCTGCGATATAAGCATCTGCCAGTAAAGTCCCGGTTCAGCCATCATACCTATACCCGCAAATTGTCCGGCAGACGTAACTGTGGTCATAGAAACCAAAATCGCCTGCCACCAGTTTAAACCATATGAAATTGCCGCTATACCAAAGGTAAAGGATACAGAAAGATAGCCGAGTCCGATCGGTATTCCTGCTTTTAATCCTCTTAAATAATTTTTCATTATTCTGACCTACACTTAAATTAAACTCTAAATATTTTTATATCTAAATAATTAATAAATCTAAATTATTATTTAAATATGTATAAATTTAAGCAGCGCTTATACAATTAACTAAGTGCTCCTAATTAACTCTTATACCATTAACTATGAGTTCCTCATCAACTCTTATAACAAGGCACTTCTTACCGTCTATTATCTTTGTCTCAATAACATCCATTTTATCTGCATCAACCTTAATCGATACATTTGCGGTTTTTATCTCAACCTTATTGGCGGAAGGATACAGGTTTTTAACATAAAAGTTTCTGTCCTCTTCCTTTTCTTCTTCAAAATGAGCATCATAACGCTTATCAAAGTTAGCCATTCTATCCGCTGCAACACCACTGTTTTCCAATATATTTTTTATTTCTTTTTTTGAAATGGTTTCCGGAACTGTAGGATCTTCCTTTCTGGTTTCAATTATAGTAGAAAGCTCCTCGTGTATATTTTTTACCACCTCATAATCGCACTCTTCTTCCAGTGTCTCAGTAATAATATCATTGAAAATATTTTTCTGAGCCGGAGCAGGAAGCGGCACGCGGCAGTTAAGCACATAGTTCATGAACCCAAGGTCAAATTCCTTGGAATCCTTCGTATAAAGCAGTAATCTGTCCCTATCCTCACACCTTTCGGTAAATGCAGGAAATAAAAAGCCCATATCAGGCAGTCCAACCATATAGCTTCTCTCGCTATTATGAAAGGTATTTTCCATCTCATAATACTCAAGTCCCGGTTTGGATAACTCCACCGGACATATCGAACAAAGAACAAATCTGTACACTTCCTCCGAAGCATCCTCATTTTCCATATTATCATTGGTTATACTTGGTACGTCATAGCTTTGATATACAAGTATTATTATATAATTTCCGACATAATTATAAGACTCGATTACCTTATCATAAAACTCATCCAAAAGCTTTTCATCCTTAAGTTCGCTGTCTCTTAATCTTATCAGAAAATCTCTTTGTTCATCCTTGGCAGACTCATTAAATTCCATATTAAGAAGGTTTTTACCCGTCTGTCCCGACAAGGTCTTCCTGAATATCTCAAAATATTTATGCTGTTCTTCTTCAGGCAAAACGCCAAAGAATTCATCTATATTTGCAAGCTTTACCTTATCGCCATTTATATAGCAGCCAACGACCTTTGAAATGCCGCACTTTTCTAAAGTAAAAAGCTTTCTTAACTCGTTTATCTCCCTTTTATCCATATGTTCCTCCTTACAGCCACAAGCCGTGCCCTACCATTTTATATCCTATATTCAAAAAACACAAGCATAAATTCCGGTTTATCGCACAAAGGTGGGTGCCGGGTACTGCTCATATAACTTCACACCAATTTAGTTTTTACAAACGGAAAGTATATGAATAAGGCTGATACACAACGTGCCATCGATTTGTTAAATCAATAAGCTCAA
>JAFUGL010000017.1 GCA_017469405.1 Lachnospiraceae bacterium
GAATTAATTATAATTCCCCCACCTACAAGGTTATTTCCATTAACAAAGTAAACATCTCCATCATCACTATATGTAGGTGTACCATGCAATCCATCTCCGATTTCAGACACTCCTTCTGAGAACTTACGCTGTTCCCAAGAACGCAAAAAAGCCAAGGTTTCCCTTGGCTCCTATTGTACTTACGCTGTTATTTTTAATTCATATTATTCAAGCAATGGTTCAATTTCAGGCATTAAATCTTCCTTAAAGCTTCTAATTAGTGCACCGTAAAATTTAAATTTAGGTAACGGATTATCTGTTGATTCTTTATAAGCTGTATAATTTGAATTTTCCTTTAACTTATTTTCATTAGCAATTTCACCATCTCTAAAGTTATAAGCTTCATACCTTACATCTTCAACTTCAATAAACCATTCTGAAGAAAAAGCTTGAATCTCTTTATCAATTGCATCATATCGCATCTGATTAATTATAACCGAGACATCCTGACCAACAAATTTTTTCTTATTTTGCTCGATATCAAATAATACTTTCATAAGCAAAGTACTTAGTTTTGGATTAGTTTCTGCATATTCTCCAACGATTTCCTTCAAATTGAGTAATTTATGTTCAAATTCAATATCATCAAAATCGTTTTCTGTTTGGTCTAAAAACTCAACAAATCCCTGAAGCAATTCAACAATATACTCAAAATCAACCCTAAATTTACTATATGCTATCAAGTCATAATCGTCTCTAATAGGTGTATCATCTTCATCATCAGGTGGATCTTTTTTCAGTTCTTCCATAACATTTTTATAGACTGCAGCATAATCTTCATATATTTCTTGTGAAAAATCAAATTCATCAAGCATTTGAGGTTCGTATGAAGAAAATGATTTAAGATGCGCAAAATCATGGTCTAAATCCCTAAACAGTTGAACAAATGTCTTTTTCTGTTTTATCGAAAGTCCCATAACATCTTTTGGTGTTGGTGCAAAGGTTCTTATGGTATTGAGTGATAATCTAAAGTTTTCCAAAACTGTATCCCAATCTTCTGCTATAGCATTGCCTATTCCGCCTTTAGAATAAAGTACTAATGCATCATTTATTTTCTCTTTATACTCTTTTGGAGAACGAAATGTAACAATCTGACCATACTCTTTGTTATTGTCAAACAAACGATTTGTTCTGGAAAATGCCTGTATTAAACCTTGTGGACTCATAGGTGGTCTATCAATGAAAAGAGTTGATAAACATGGTGCATCAAAACCGGTGAGCAATCTATCCACGACAATAACTAAATCAACTTGTTGCTCTCTATCTCGATATTTCTTTTCTTTACGAGCCAGCCTGTCATTTAGATTGCTGTTATAGGCATTCAATCCTTCAAGTTCATATTTAGTTCCAAAGGCGTTATTATAATGATCCAAATACCGCTTCATTGCTTCTTGATTATCCTGTGAAGATTCTTCATTTTCTGATACAGAGAAAGTAATAGCAAATTTAGGAAAATCTGGAAGCACTCTTTTTACTTCATCATTAATTTTTAATTCATCTTCATCATTTTTTATCTTATATAATAAGTCATAATATTTTTGTGCTACTGCAATTGATTCTACAGTAAGCATAGCTTCATATGTTTGACCTTTTCCGTTTTGCATTCCAAACTTGGCAAGGGATTGGTTCAATACTATATCAAGAACATTTCTCATATGCTTTTCACTATGATAATATTTGTCCTCTTCATTTTCATCAATTCCACGAGGTCCAAGATTCTCTACATTAAAACCTAAAACTGCACCGTCATGAATAGCTTCTTTTATTGTATAACTATGTAAACAAGGTCCATATAATTCTTCTGTAGTCTGTGCCAAATCACCCTTTTGCTCATATTTATTTTCTTCAAATATAGGTGTGCCGGTAAATCCAAACCATATAGAATGATTGAAAAATCTTTCAATATCACGCTTTGTCTGTGGTGTAACCGCCCTATGGCATTCATCGACAACAAATGCAACCTTCAATAATTTTATTTTTTCATACTCTTTTGTTCCCTCTTTAAGTCTACGATTAATCATGACCTGCATTTTTTGTCTGGTTGTTACTATCATCTGGCGATTATCATCTGCAAGTCTTTTTATCAAGCTGCCAACATTTTCTGTGTCATCAACATCAATAGTATCATTGTCAGCATAAGATTGAAACGCACCCTTTGTTTGCAAATCAAGATCTTTACGGTCTATTAAAAATACTGTTTTCTCGATTGATGGAATATCCATCAATAGATTTCTTGTGGCTTTATATGAAGTCATTGTTTTGCCCGAACCTGTAGTATGCCATATAAAACCTGATTTTCCTTTTCTTGATGCAATTCTCATTGCTTCAATAGCATGAATCTGATAAGGTCTCAATATAAGTAATTTCTTTTTTTCATTATCCAATACTGTATATTTTGTAACCATTTCATGTGCTTCAGGTATTTTTAATACAGCCTTTGCAAAATCAATATAATCACAGACAGGAAGGTTTTCGTGATTTATCCAACCTGTTAAGAATTTTTTATTTAACTCCGTGTCCCTCGCTGCCGAAAAATATTTTGTATCTACAACATTACTTACCACAAACATCTGAACATTAGAAAATATTCCGTGGAACTTGCCTTCAGCGATATATTTTTTTATCTGGCGATATCCGTCCATATATGAATGTTCTTTATTCTTTAATTCGATGTGTATCATAGGTATACCATTGATTAACAATGTAACGTCGAACCTTCTATCTCTACTATGAACATCTTCCTCATTTTTGAACGCTTGATACTGATTAATAACTTCATAAACGCTTGTTCCACCGGCTATGTGTTCATTATTCACAACAACAAGATGTAATGTTTCATTTCCTCTTTGTACGTGAACATATACTTTTCCATTTTCGCCAACTAACCACTTTGCAGCATCATAAAATGATGCATGAGATAAATCATTTTTTATCTTTGCAAATTCTGATTCACTTAATGGAATATCATTCAACTTTGCTTTATTATTTTGTTCAAGGATATATTTGAAATTTTTCCATAAATCTTCTTCTGTTCGAATATCCGGTCTATATGTCCATTGAGATTCTTCATTACATAATTGTTCTATTAATCTTTTTTCAATCGCTGATTCTAATTCTGCCATAGCCTCTTTATCCTTTCTGTATGAATTTAATAGTATTATTGTTTAGGTTTTAATCATTTTAAAATTATGTTTCATACGATATAATACGCCTTAATTATAAGTTTTCAATTGCTATGTTCATTTGATCTGCTAAATAATCATCAAAGCAATCATACTCTTCTTTAATATATCCATTATAATCCCATGAAACCACATTTCCTGTATTACAATCAAGACACGTAAGCCACTCATCTACATTTTCAATAACCACAAAGTTTTCTGGTAATTTATCCTCCCGACATTCCAATGTTTTCTCAACAAAAATCATTCTTCCTGTTAATCCCACACCAAGTATTTCAAGTCCGGCAATACCACCATGACCAAACTGTTTAATATATTCAAGATATTGAATCGGAAGTTTGACTCCTAATTTTCTTTCAGCATCAGAGATCATTTCATCAGTGACAGGAGCATAATTAAAATCTCCGGTAACCTCAAATTGTTTTATAGTTTTCAAGATATTATCCGTCATTTATTCTTTTCTCCTTACACTGATGAAGGGTGATAAGGTTGTCGAGGTCATCAAGATATGCTCCGATTTTAGCCTGCTCATTAACATCCTTGGGGATAAGAACTGCCTTATCTTCCATACCGGCTTTTGTTATATGAACCATTGTAGAGCCATTTTTATCAGATAGAATTGCCGCTTTATCTTGTTCCAATAATTGCACAGCAAACTTTTTTTCTAAATATTCTGACAACTCTACTTTCCATATGTGATAATGGTATATTACCTTATCTCCGTGCCATATATGAGGTCCGAAAGTCGCCGACCATGTATATAATAAATCTCCTTCTTCAGCATAATATTTTTCATCTAATTCAAGGTCAGAATAATACCAAGAATCATTTGTATAAAAGTTTCCAACGCGAAGTACTTTGTACTGTCCAGAGCTCAACAATTCATCCTGAGAATAAGCTCTTCCGTTTATAAAGGTTGCTATATCTCCCAACTTACGCTGTTCCCAAGCACATGTATTAAACCCCAAAATTTATTACTTCCTCAATTCATAAAATCTGTACCTTGTAATAATTTACTTGCCTTAATTATATAACCATATGCAATAGGATTAACAATTCGTAAATATGAAAAACTTTTCGGTTTTTCAAATTCAATTTTTTGATTGACATATTGGGAAAAATCATTAATTAACTCAATAGCATCCTGACCGGTTAATATTGATGACACCAAATATAATAGCTTACTCGCATATACACCTGCTATTTCACCACTAAATTTTCCATTAATAATATGATTTCTTATCCTTGAAATTCCATCTTTATAATATATGTATTCTTTTTCACCTAATTGCCCTCGACTTGCAACACATAAGCACCCTTTAATTGTATCTTTCAAAACATCTTCAGGCATAATTGACAAACCTCTGTATCTCAATTCAGCTCTAACTATTTTTTCGTATGAGGCTCGAACCTCATCATAATTCGACATTACATCAAATAAAGAACCGCAATCGAATAACTGTTTAACAATTTCCAACTCTTTTGATACACCAAATGGAATGCCTGTTGTATGAGGTGCAAATGCAGTTAATTTATCTCCTAAAATTCCGTTCACATTTGGCATGGTAACATATAAATCATCACCTTCTGTTAAGAGTAAATCATTTTTTATTGGTCGCTCCACTGTTGAAATATAATGTATATTTTCAAAAAGAACATCCAATAAAATCGTAACATCCCGATTACTATTTGGCGAATGATATTTAAACCGAAAATGTCTTTTCTCAATATTATTTTTACCTAAACGAACTTGTTCTTCCACATCTATAAACGGAAAAATTTCTCCCGCTCTACGTATATATTCATCAATATCTGTTCCTGGCTCAACTATAATATCAATATCTGTACTTAGTCGCATTGACCGATCTAACAACAGCATTAACGATGTTCCACCTTTAAAACAAAATGGTAAATCAACTTGCCGGATTGCTTCCAACAACCCAAATGCAAAAATCACCCTCTCTAATAAGGCCGGATCATTTCCTGTCTTTTCGTACAATTCTTGTATGTATTCTCTTGTATACATTGTCTTTGAGAGCATTTATTCCATATCTCCTAAAAAATTCATTATCTGATTTGTTCGTCCTCTTCTACCTGCATATCTTTTTATTTTATGTTTATCAATCTGATAACTTTTCATTACATTGTAAAATATGAATGGGATTTCAGCCGAACTAAAGGTTGCTGATATACTCTTATCCGCAATAATATCAACTAATATTTTTTCAATTGTTATTTCGTAAGGTTTGTCCACAGATAAAGGTGCCTGACTAATTAAATCAAGTATAACAATACAGTCTTTAGTCCAATATCTATCAAAATCTCTATTATTTGGCTTATACAATATTCTCTCCGTATATTTATCTTGCAGAATATCGAAAACATAAGAACTCATATCTTTTTCAACTTGAATATATACTGTATTTTGTGCAATCTGATGATTCAAAAATTCATTAAGCAAAACACTTTCAAAAACGACAAAATTCAAGCCCAAAAAATTATTCTTAAAAAAATCGATTAAATTATTTGTTTTTTCAGAATAGAAAGGTTTATATACAGGTAATACTTTTGGTTTCGCAATTATATAAGTATCGTAACCAATTTTAAAAAGTTTGTTTTCTTTTAACAAATTATATAATGTCCATCGAAATGTGCTATCACTTAAATCTTCTTTTTCACTCAAAAAAATTTGAAAAAGATCTTTTCGACAGTATGAATCTATATTGGAAAGTTTTGACATTGCATTATTTATCCACATTTTTGATACCTCACTATAGCGTTTTGTCAATTTTTTAAAAAATTGACGATACACTAACAATATCATATTCCAATATTTTCTTCAAGCGTTTTGTCAATTTTTTTGTTTTTTGACAAAACGCTATAAAGAATTCACATTGTTTCATAATTTATATTTTATAAAATACTATACAAACATATTTTTTAACATATATTTTTTGAATTCCTTTAACCTATCTGCCTTACGCTGATGAAGGGTGATAAGGTTGTCGAGATTTCTGAAATAATCACCTATTTTTTTCTGCTCTTCTTTGGTTCTCGGTAGGCTCACTTCAAAAAAAGCAAACTTTGATATCCAATGACGCTCATGACTTGCCGGAGTATAATCAATGTTTTGAAGGATATTTTTAGCACAATAAATATCATCTTCATCATTCTTAAGAGTAAGGAGTTTCATTGCGGAACTCTTTACTTTAAAGGGAAAATCGACAAAATGTGATGAGGTAGTAAAGTCATCAAATATGATTACAGGATTATCTGAACTTGCCTCTTTTATGCCATCAGTTTCATCTGTATATCCGAGTATAAAGCTCTGTCCGGCAGTTAATACTGGAGTTTCAAAATTGTCATTATAATCCGTGCTGCTTACAATATACGGTCCTGGTTGTTCATATTTGAATACTTCGCCAAGCTGTCGCTGTTCCCAAGCGTCAGTAAATCCTTCAAATCGAATTTCTGGAAATTGCTCACCATTTTTTGGAAACATTTTTTGTAACATATATTTTTTTAATTTTTTTGTCTCATCACACTTACGCTGATGAAGGGTGATAAGGTTGTCGAGATTATTTAAATATTCTGAAATCTTTCTCTGTTCTTTTTTAGAATACGGCATTTCTATAGTCACTTCTTCAAAAAAAGCTTTAGTATCTACATTCAAAAGACCATGATTTCTTGCTCCTTCTGCACATATCAGAGATACATCTCCATACCACTTAAGTGTATCGAAATAGCATTCCAGATAATCAGATTCCACATCATCAGAGGTCACTCCAAAACAGATGTAAAGTGTTGATAAACAGCCCTTTTCATAGGCATTTAGTCGTTTTATAGAACCAAAATCAAATCCATTTGAATAGCTTTTGTTATATGCAAATTCTCCCCTCTTAAGGAGATAATAATTCGACATATCCTTTGCTGCTACGACCTTATTAAAGAAGTCCCTCTGATCTATCAATCCATACTGTGATGCTATTGTCAGTGGTAGATCCGATTCACCATTTTTATTCTTACGAGTTACTCTCTCGCAAATCTCTCCTAACTTACGCTGTTCCCAAGCATCAGTAAATCCTTTAAATCTAATTTTAGGTGTATTTGCCATAATTACACCTCCTCAAAAATCTTCATAAATTCCTGCATTGTTTCTTTTGTAGTTTCATCATTAAATGTTAATTCACCTAGCATTTTAAGCAATTCATTATTGGCATTTTTAATAGCAATATTAGTATCTTTTATATTATTTGTTAATTCTTTTAAATCAATTTCTTCCTCTTCTTCACTGGTATCCACATATCTTGGAATATTCAAATTAAAATCATTAGCTTTTATATCTTCAAAAGAAGCAAGATAAGAAACCTTATCCTCTGTCTTTCTGTTGTTATATATTTCGAGCACTCTATCAATGTGCTCCTCTTTCATAACATTCTGCTTCTTTTCTTTTTCATATAAATTTGATGCATCAATAAATAAAACATCTCTACCTTCCCTATGTTTCTTTAATACAATAATACAAGTCGGAATGGATGTATTATAAAACATATTAGACGGCAAACCTATAACGGCATATATAGACCCATTTTGTAAAAGAGTTTCTCTAATGGAGCCTTCCGATGCACCTCTAAACAATACTCCATGCGGTAATACGATAGCCATTGTACCGGTTTGTTTCAAATGATAAAAACCATGCAGTAAAAACGCATAATCAGCCTTCGACTTTGGAGCAAGCTTTCCACCATAATCCATAAATCTTTCATCTTGTTTAAATCCTTCAGCCGCTGACCAATTTGCTGAATACGGTGGATTCATTGTCACTGCATCAAACTCGGTTTCTTCATCTGTCGGCCAATCAGCATCAAGTGTATCACCATTTCTTAAATGCTGATTTTCCGGTAAAACACCATGCAAAAACATATTCATTCTTGCCAGATTATACGTCGATGGCATAAGCTCTTGACCATAATATTTTATGTAGTCCGGCTCTTTAGAATAATTTCTGCAGCTTAACATCAACGAACCTGAACCCATACACGGATCATATACTTGCAATCCTTTCTTATCTTCCTGTCCGGTCATTGCAATTCTACATAGTATCTGTGCAGGTCCATGCGGAGTATAAAATTCGCCTGCCTTTTTCCCTGTTTCAGAAGCAAACTGACCTATCAGGTACTCATATGCATTTCCAAGCACATCACCTTCGGCGTGAATCAAATCTGCACCGTCTAAAACTTTAATTACCTCTGCTATAGTTGCGCTTTGCTTTTGATCACCTGTTCCAAGTCTGTTTGAATACAAATCAACATCTGCAAACAATCCATTAAATAACTCATCTGATTCCTGTATTCTATTAAACGCTGCTTGTAATTTTTCTCTGTTAAAAGCATTATTTTTTGCATCATTTAAAATGCTCACATATGTCATTTCAGGCTCAAGAGTATAGTGCATAGAATCTTTCATTTCCTCAAGCAATGCCTCTGCATCCTCTGTTTGCATTGCCTCCTCATATGCTGCCTGTGCATCTTCTATTTTTTCAAGCTTATCATCGATTAACAAATCATACGCCTTTGCCAAATAAGAATCTGACAAGTATTTATAGAAAACTAATCCCAATAAATATGTCTTATACTCATTTGCATCCATCTTGCCACGCAGAACATCTGCTCCACTCCATAATACCTGTAATAAATCTTTTCCTTCTGTCATGTTTTTCACCTCTTATGTTTTCTTTTTTATCAGTTATTCGAATTTTTCGAATAACTCATTTTTAAAATTATTATTATTATAAAAGTACCCACCTTGTGCAAAATTTGCACAAAATGAATTTTTATCCGCGTTATTATGTAGAATTATTTTTATAAACCTTACTCTCCAACATATTCTCTTCGACCATCTGGATATTCAAGATATGCTCGCCTTGTTTCATCATCGTATCTTGCAACAGGCAACCCTTTTATTCTTCTAATTTCATCATCTATCCTTATGGATTCCTTAAACCTTTCGGTTAATTCATCATCAGAAATTCCGCATGTTGAATCTAATTCATTCATTATAGCCATAATGTTTCCTCTCCAAAAATTATAAAATCATCCTTTGTTTTACTTTATATATAACTCATTACTCATACCTCTCCAAATTCACCCTCATATTGTATATTCATATAAATTATTCTTTATATTTTTATATTATCTTTAATTTCCTTGCATTTTTATTCTAATATGTTATTATAATATTAAGAACAGCTATATCTGATTACGTTTCGGACGTATCCTGAAGGTAACCACATTTATCAGGGATCAGTTGGCTGTTCTTTATTTTTCCGCTTTATTTATATATGCAGTAACAATATAATTCTTCTTACGCTTTGAGGAATTGACGGTTTCAATAACATAATAAGTACCATCTATTCTTTTACTTATTTTTATCATTGGTGATGCTTCTCCATTTTCATCAAGATAACCCGTTGTTGTTATTCCCTCATACACAATATCATCATAATTTGATATGACATATCCCATTCTTGCTATATCTTCAATGTTTTTCATAGACGTATCTTGCTTTCCTTCTTTTCCATGTCTGTTAATTATATGTTTAATGGCATTTATATCTAAAACAACTCTGCTACCCTCTACATCTTTACCTGTCAATTCCTTAATTCTTTTAGCTGCTTTATCAGATAAAAAGGCAACTGTTATAAAATTCATTCTATCATTTCCATTTATAACATCCTCTATAAAGTCTTTTACATCATTATCCATTGAATTATTATACTCTTCCATAATCAATAATTGCTCTGATGTATGCATAATACCCTCCTTTATATCTTACATACTTTATTTTTCACATAGTACCATTTATATTTTCCTCCCCTACTCATACCTCTCCAAATTCACCCTCATAAGCTCCTTCGCTCTCTCCCTCACACTTTCCGGTCCTTCAATAACAACCTTTCCACCAAGTGCAATCACCCAGCATATAAATTGGTCGCTTACCACTACGTCCACCTTCACGCGGAATTTTTCCTTGTCTGCCTTTTGGAGCTTGGTTTCCTTGCCAAATTGGTCGATGATAACATTTGCCATTTCATTTTGACAAAGGAGAGTTACACGTTCTTCGGTTCCTCCAACCATACGGAAATGTTTTTTGGTATATGAGTCGATGCCCTTTTCCTTAAACTCCTTGGAACCTAAACGCTTTTCCATAAGCTCCTCTGTGTTCATCATTTTGTCGACACGGTAATGACGGATTTCGTTAATGCTAGTATCAAATCCTACCAGATAGTAATTCTCTGAATCCCAACAGAGTGCCCACGGACTTACATCATAGTACTCACCATCGTGGTGAAATTCCATCTCGCCTTTCGTATTCCAACTGAAATAGCGGAATTTGATTCGGTGGTTGTTTGCAATGGCATATTGGATAGCATCGACTGTGTAAAATATACTTTCATTCATGTTCTTAACACGGTCGGATACGATTACTTCTCTGTCAAGAAGCTTCGCCTCGTGAACACTTACCATTTTCTCTAATTTTTTAATTAATTGTTTGGATTTTCTTATTGTTATGAATTTGGATGATGCTATCGCATCAATGATTAAACGCAGTTCTGCCGGCTCGAATTCTCTCTTGCCAAGGTGGTAAAATGTTTTGTAACCTTCATGCTCCTTGATTATCTCTATACCATAATCATTGAGCGCAGCTATATCGGCATAAAGTGTTTTTCGATTCGCCTCTATGTCGTACTTTGCAAGTTCTTCCTGTATCTCCGGAAGAGTCAGTCTATGTTCATCATCTGTTTTTTCCTGCATTATCTTAGCCAGATAAAACAGCTTTAGCTTTTGATTTTTGTATTTCATATGTAATCCCCTGTATATTTCTCTACTATGACAAAATTTACACCCTGCGTGTATATTATAACATAACAGGGTGGGAAACAAAAGGGACTTTTATATATTTAGAACAAGTTTTATATTTATACTAACTCGCATTATCTATCGCTTTATCTATTCACATAACTTTATCAATTTTATTACCCGGCTATCACTTTCACAAGTGCAGGCTGTTCCGGCTTTCCATATGCCTGATATATGTATATATTGTTTATATCACTGCTTCTATCCGCAAATGCCGGAAATAAAAATCCAAATTCCGGCTCACCCGGTTCATACTCGCCCTCAAGTGGTGCTATAGCACATATGATGAAATCATACACTTCTTCCGATCCCTCAAGCCAGGATTTGTCCTTTGCCTTTACCGGCACATCATAGGAACCATAAAATAAAAAGATACAATACTCACCTGCTGCCCTATAGTTTTCTCCGATTATTTCATATAACGTAGCAAGCATGGCATCATCCTTTAATCCATTTGCCTTTAATGTCATAAGAAGCGGCCACAGACTTTCCTTTTTATTGCTTCCAAATTTGTAGTCCTTTAAACTTTCATTTGTTTCTGAAAATATGACCGTCTTTGCCATATCAAGCTTTTGCTTTGTCTCTGTCGCACCAAGCTTGCCAAAATGGATGTTGAAAGTTCCGTTGTCAAATCCTTCTTCATCCATATAGGCACCAGCAACCCTTGAAAAACAGTTTCTAGATGGTGTCATACGTCGTGTGAGTTCTAACATATCATCGCGGTTTATCATGTATTTTCGTCCTCTACCCCTTCCTTAATTCAAATCTCCACTTCTGTTTGATTTCAGGGTATTTAACTCTGTCAACTTCGCTCATAAACATCTCGTAAGGTCTTGCATATATCCCAAAATTATCATAGAGTGCCTGATATATCATCATAGGCTCCTTGGTTTCGGTATGCTCTGCAACTCCGATTATTCTATATAAGTATTTGTTGGCATTACGTTCTTCATCGCTTAAGGTTTCCCTTTTAAAATGTTGAACGATATCGCCTGGGTTGAATTTTCTTTCTTCCATTAGATTTTTACCCTCTCTACGCTTCACTATACAAATATCTATATGACTGTGGTGCATAATCAACACCGTAATCACTTAAACTTTTTGCCTCTTCATACTCAATAATATTCTTTAACCTATACGCATAAGCATATTTTTTTTCTTTATAATACTCCTCGTAAAAATCATATGAAATTCCTGAATAATTTTTAGTTATATTCCAAACCTTCATTTTTTCATCTTCAATTATCTCTTCTATTTCCGCTTCTCCAACAACTTTCTTTTCCGGAGCTGTAGAATAAATTATTATTTTATTTACATCACTCCTACAACGAAATTTTCTGTATTCATATTTCTTCTTTCCATTAAGAATTTCTTTTACATATTTAGGATTAATTGATAATAACATTTGACACATCTACATCACCCTCCATAAGAATTGATTTAAATTGTTCTTCTGTTAAATGTACAGATGTAGGATATTGGTTACTCATTCTAGTCCAATAACCATTTCTTTCAAGCCAATCAAGATTTACATTATGACCTGCACCAAAATATCCATAATATAATAATTCAATTACTGTAACATTATAATAATCATTATACTTCTTTTTTAATTCAATTTCATCAAAAACTGATTTATTTCCTATTTGTTCTATTAATTCATCAAATGGAATTATTATTTTTCCATTTCTTTTAGGTTGCATTATTCCTGTCACTACAGCATATGATGTTATGCATGAACGGTATTTTTTACCGGGATTATTATTCTCATCTATTCTATAAATAAGAACCGGCTCACCTATTTTATAATCAATATTAGGAGCTTTCCCAATATATATTTTACTTAAGCCATTTCTGACACTATTACCAACTTTCAAATCGAGATTTGTTTTATTTTTAAGATCAGAATATGCAAACATGTTATCATGATAATTTGCATTTATTAAAATATAGCCTGAAAAGTCAAATCCACTTTTTATAAACGGAAACGAGCAATACGGATTATTATAATTAATATCACGTCTATCTTTAATATAAACATTTTCTCCATTTAGGTTTTTCCCCACATTAAAGAATCCAAATTTTTCAAGTTCAGTTATAAGACCTTTATGCTTTTCAAACACAGTAACATATATTTCATTAATCTTTGATTTTTGCCAATACCAAAGCATTAATCCTATAGCGCCTTCTCCATATCTCTGTCCTCTATGCCTTTCTGATATTTTTATTGTACTTACCTTTATTCTGCATGCTTTTTCCAAGTTATTGTTAAGTAACTTAATCTCCTCATCTTCCTTTTTTAATGCAATAAATGCGGCTATACCTTCTTCATCCTCAAAAACCAGTGCAGTGCGATCAGCCTTTGCCTTAAACCATTCGGAAAAACCTGTACTATTATCATTTCCGGGATAATCTTTCTTTAAAGAGTCAAAAAATGGATCTAATATATCAATATCTGCAAATTTCTTAAATACAAATTTTCCAGCCATTGTATTCCTACCCCTTTCTATCTTCATGCAAATACATAATCCAACTTCAATTCATAATAATATTTGAATATGCTTACAGGATATTTTCTGATGTATTTATCAACATCAACCCTTTTTATCTTGTGTAAATTAATATATTCTGCAAATTTTTCTTTTGCCTCTTCATATGTATAATCAAGGCAATTATCAAGATTTTTAAGTAGATCCAGCATCTGTAAAACATATACATTTTCTGCATTAATCTTAACAATTGGTTTTCTGACATAAAACCTCCTTTCCCCTATATTTACCTCTCTTGGTGAGGAATTTGTATTATTACTTACTATTTCCACGACCATAGGAACCTGCGTCGTTAAACCCAATTGATTTGCAAATGTATTACCTGCATAATAACCATCTATATTATCGCCTTTTGATATATAGCGATATTTTGCCACTGTATCTGCACTCGGTCCAACATAAGTTCCTAATGCAGTTTTTTTAGGCATATAATAGACGCCTGTTTCATATTTCATAATTTGCCCATAATTCATCAACCTTTTTAACTGTTGATTAGCTGCAGGCTTTGAAATACCTTCAACCAATATATCTGAAAAAAAGATAGGTTCACCTTCTTTATAATTCTTTATAATATAATCATATATCATATCAATACCGCCTTAATAATTTAGATAAATTCTTTCTATTTTATTAATTATACTATACATTTTATATTTGTCAATTGCTTATATATTTTTATATAATTCTCTCACTTTTTCTACATTAGTATTCTTTTTCATTAAAAAAGCTATGCTCGTTGCATCTCCAACAAGCATAGCTGACTTTCAAAACATTTTAAAATTTTTATCCTCCTACCGATCCTTCAAATTATTCTTATAAATACTGTAAGCTGTATTCCACAACTTATATCTTTCATCTTCTCTATGATCGGTCAAAAGGCCGGTCTCCTCCAGATAACTTCCAAGGTAATCCGATACCTTTCTTGCGCCCCAGTAATTCAAATGATTTCCTCTGTCCTTGGTTTCAGTTGCCCAGTCTATCTCAAGGTCATGGTCGATATTGAAATCGATAAAATCCACATTCTTTTCAGCAGCATATTCTTTAACCATATTGTACTTAGAACGGCTCCAGCTCTTTTGACTGGGAACAGCCAGTAAAACAAGCTTTATGTCATTTTCTTCACACATTTTTATCATATCATCAAAACACTCACGATTTTCCGGAAGTATCGAAGCCTCCGTCTCATCATTTATATCCATATAATTAAGCGGATCCTTCTTTGAAGGCTTAATGCCTGTTATATAGATATAACCCTTGTTCACGTTAAGCCAGCTGTTTTTACTTTTCGTAAAATATTTTTTCCAATTGCTATGATACTTAACTATCGGGACATAATTTTCTATTCTGTAAGCTATCTTCTTATAAAAAGGAAGCTTGTCAGGATCCCTAAACATGATATTTGCCTCGATAAATACCACCTTAGGATGCTGGCTTTCAATTGCAACTTCCAGATAATCATATGCATAAGGCATTATCTGTGCAGGCTGCGCGCAGTCGTAACTGGTATAGCCGTAGTTGTTCCATATTTCCATCGGAGAAATCGAAGAGTAAACCAGACTGTCTCCTAAAAAAATCGCATCTACCGAATCCTCCTCTTCTGCCACAATTTCATAAGCAGAAGTTTTATATAATCCGTATTTTTTTACCTTGTCAAGAGGGAGCAAAATAACAGATATGCCTTCAACCAGCATACACAAAATCAACACAAAAACTATACCTTTAAGTGCTTTTTTCATACTCTCCCTCCTTTCATAAGCTCTCAATCTATCTATTGAAAAACAAAAATAATTTCAATCCTAAAACTCTGTCCTATAGCTCATATTTCATCTTGTTATTTGTATGAAATCCTATCTCCATACCCTAAAAATCCGCATATATCGGGTCAACCGGTACATAGCCCTGACCATACGCTCCAAATATAAGAATCAAAAGTATCAATCCATAATATATCGCCCATCTGATCCATATATTTTTCTTACTTATATTATCCCTTACATCAACACCCTTTTCTCTCACAATACTCATGGCAAACATTCCAACCATTCCTATCATCAGCACGACGTAATCACGGATATCCATGCCAAATGTCATAAGCTCACCCATCCTAAATGATGCTGCATTAAACATCCTTCCAAGCATGGCAAATGCCACGGTAAGCGAAGGTGCTCTGAAAAATAACTCACCGATAAATACCAGTATTGTTGTCTTGACCGACTGAAAAATACGATAGCCTTTTTTCTTCCTGTCTATACCTGCTTTTTCACACACTTTTGCAACAGACGGTTCGAAGATATTGCCCATAAGTATCATGAAGAAATGATATAATCCAAAGACTATATAATGCCAGCCCGCGCCATGCCATAGTCCGTTGAGCAGCCACACACAAAGTAAGGCTACTGAACCGCTTACAAGTGGTCCGTAATGATTTCCAAGTTTCTTTTTTGCCTTACCGGTAAGACTTTTCATACTCTTTGAAAGTGATACCGGATAGAATATGTAATCTTTGAACCAGAGTCCAAGGCTTATGTGCCATCTGGTCCAGAAGTCCGAGACATTTTTTGCAAAGAAAGGCTGCCTGAAGTTCTCCGGAACCTTTACTCCAAACATTTCCCCGATACCGATAACTATGTCTATAGTTCCCGAAAATTCCATATAAAGCATAATGGTATATGCCGCTATCCCGATAAATACCGTAAGTCCATTGTAACTGTTAAAATCTTCAAATACCGACTTAACAATTATATTTAACCTGTCCGCTATGATGAGTTTCTTGGCAAAACCGTAAAGTATCCTCTGATATCCCCATGTAAAGCTTTCAAATGTAACCTTGTTGCCGGCATAGAGTGACTCTGACGTATCCTGATATCTTGCAATCGGGCCCTCCAAAAGCTGTGGAAAAAATGCCAGATAAAGTGCAACTCTTAATATATTTTTGTCCGCTTCTATCTTGCCGTAATAGATATCAAGCACATATGAAAGCGCCTCCAGGGTATAAAATGATATACCAATCGGTGCTATATGCTTAACTATGGTTATCTGATGTCCGACCTTAAAGTAGTCCATCAAAAGGTTTAGGTTTACAGCAAAGAAGTTAAAGTACTTGAACATAAATAAAAATGTAACATTAAATATTATGCATATAACAAGCACAAATTTTTTCTTCTTTTTATAGCTTTCCTTTACCGCCTTTTTTTCTTCTTTTTCTACCGTCTTGAGAACTTCTTTTTTCTTTTCCTCAATCTTTTGCATGCCAATTCCCGACAGATATATCGATACTATAGAAAGAATCAGATAAAGGATCAGCCACTTACTGATAAACGCAAAGAAAAGAAGACTGATTGCAAGTAATACCAATGCCCTCAGCTTCTTTGGAAATAAATTATAAATAATAACAACCAACGGTACAAACACAAATGCAAATACCGGATTAAAAAATGACATATAAATCCCCGCTCAATCATCTTAAGTAATCTCATCATTTAAGCATTTTTTTAATATGCAAATCTGATGAATCCATATATTTTAGTCTTCTTCCTGAAGTCTTTCGATTAACTCCCAGATTTTTGCTGCTGAATTGAAATTTGCAGGTATAATCTCAACAGTTGGTATCTCAACATCAAATGCATCCTCAATTTCTGAAATGAGTGATAATATTGTAAGTGAATCAAGATATCTTCCGTCTACAAGATCATCCACTGTTTCATAGTCTACATCCGGTTGTAAATCTTCTAAAATTTCAATTAATTCTTCCATTCTTTTTCTCTCCTTTTTTATTTTTTATGATTATTTCTTGTGTATTTTCTCAAGTTTGGCTATAAATTAAGACCTTTTCCCCTTTTCTGTTAGTCACCATCATATTAAGAACATCCTACGAGATGTTCTCGACATATTACTACACATCAATACCTGGGTAAATTAATATCGCTGGTCTTGATTACCTCTCTGACCACCTTAAGATTGCCATCCTTATCGCATATTGCAATTTTCGGCAAATCACGGCTTAAGAAAAGTGAAATGCCCTCGGTAGATGAATATGCACCCACATTTTCAAATATAAATACATCACCGAGTTTGAGTCTCCTTGCGTTTATGTTCTTTACAAGGATATCGTTAACAGTGCAAAGAGAACCATGTAAATTATACGTTATCAGGCCGTTTTCATCTTCGGTTCCGACATGCAATTCTTTTGGAATATCGCCAACTGCTTCATCTATCTTTTCAACTTGATTTCCATCATTTAGATTAACAGCCTTATCTTCCAAAACTCTCACTATCTGAAAATGTGGTATCCTCATACCAAGCGTCCCACCATAATATACAAGGTGGTTAATGCCACCGTCCAATATGACAAAGTTTCCGTTTTTATTGGATTTCATATCGACGATGCTTGTAAAATATCTTCCGGATGCAGCCACAAGACTTCTTCCTACTTCCAGAGAAAGCTTTACTCCCTTTTCCTTTATCCTGTCAAGTGCAGGCTTTACTTCATCAAGAAAAGCTTCTTCATCAAATTCCTCTCCCTGATAGTAAAATATAGGAAGTCCCGGACCATACTCAATCTCATTTACGCTAAACCCAAGTTCATCATGAAGTGTGTCTATAAGCGTTATAAGCTTATCCACTTCCTTATTTATCTTCTTTATCGAGTGCTTTTGCGTACCGGAAAAATACTCGATACCATCAATCGTCATTACAGCCTCATCATTATTTGCAATAATGTACTTCAAATCCTCCTCACACACACCAAACTGATTACCCGAAGTAAGCCTGATAAGTGTATGTATGTGTCGACCATTTTTTTTTGCCACATCCAAAAGCAGCTCCCATTGATTTACCGACTCGATGGTGTATCTGCGTATGTCATCATAATTTTCAATCATTTCCTCTATGGAAGGTCTGTCCTTATGTACGCCGGAAATAACCATCTTCTCACGATTTATTTTAAGACTGTTACATATATCAAACTCACCCTTTGAGCATATCTCGTAGCCGTCTATCTCTTCCTCTATCTCCTTTACAATGAAAGAGTTCGCCTTTACCGCATAGAGAATATCGGCATCCAACTTGTCTCTTAAATATTTAATTCTATCAAGGATGGCAGCAACATCATACACATAAGTCGGTGTACCTATTTTCTTTATAACCCTTTCATTATCTATCATCTAATCCTCCACGTATCTTTCAAACAAACCGTTTTCTAAATCTCTTACAATATATAAATCCGTCTTAACTATATTTACGTTTAATATAAGCTTTTTGTCAGCCCTTATTTCTTTTTTCTCTCATCCATAAGTTTCTTTCTGTCTATCTTGCCGTTTTTCGTCATCGGAAACTCATCCATTTTTATAAGATAGGTAGGCATCATATAGACCGGCATCGTCTCCCTAAGCTTAAGATTAAGCTCCTTTTTATCCATATCTCCTATATAAAATGCATAAAGCTTTGCTTTTTCTTCATCAAAGATTGTGCAGCTTCGAACCACACCATCCACATCCATTATAGCCTTATCGACCTCTTCAAGCTCGATACGGTGTCCCTGATATTTAACCTGAAAATCCTTTCGTCCATTAAATAAAAGTTCCCCAGCCTCATTAAAAAAGCCAATGTCACCTGTCTTATATATTAATTCCTTATACGCCTTAACATTCGGATTATATGTAAATGCTTTTTGTGTCTGCTCATCATTGTTATAATATCCAAGACCGACCGAATTACCCGCTATACAAATCTCTCCTGACTTTCCTGCTTCATCTATCAGTTTTCCATCTTCGTCCATAAGGTAAATTCTTTCGTTTGGAAATGCTTTGCCAATCGGGATTTTTCCATCATAATCCCTGGTTCTTTCTATAACATGGTAAGTACAATTGCATGTTATTTCTGTCGGTCCGTAAAGGTTTACAAACGTTGTATCCGGCAGATGCTCAATCCACTGTTTTAAATGTTTTATCGGCATAACTTCCCCACTGAAAAGTATCTTTTCTACAGTATCCGGACACTTATAATCCAAGCCGTGAAATGTCGTAACCAGGCAAAGTGCGGATACTGCCCAGGTAAGTGTTGTCACCTTATTATCACATATATAATCAAGAAGCGCAGCCGGACTTGAAAAATACTTCTTAGGTATTATAACAAGCGTCGCTCCCATTTTCATAGAGGAAAATATATCCTTCACGGAAACATCAAAATCAAACGGTGCCTGATTGGCAATTATGTCTCCATTTTTAAAATTAAAAAGTTCTGTAAATATATCTATAAATTCTATAACTGATCGATGGGCGATAGCGACACCCTTTGGGACCCCCGTCGAACCGGAAGTAAAATTGATATATAGTGGATCTGTATCTATATGCTTTTCCTGTGCTACTTTAAGCACTTCCTCATTGATATCTGCCTTTATTAGCTCCTTGACTTTGTATATCTCAAGGTCATCAAACAACTCCCCGGCAAGCCCGATATGCTCCTCATCGGTTATCACTACGCGCGACTTTAAGACCTCCTTAATCGCACTGATTCGATTATTGGGAAGCTCCGGATTTACAAGCGAGTAAAAACATCCCGCATAAACTGCTCCAAAAAAAGCCGTAAGTGTATCTATGCCCTTGTCCATAAATATAATAATGGGTTCATTAAAGAAAGACCTTGAACCAAGAAATGATCCGACCCTTTTACATCTGTCATTAAAATCCGAATAAGTAATACTCTTATCCTCTTCAATAATAGCAATTTTTTTATCATATTTTTCTGCTGAGCTTTTCAGGTAGTCGATTACATTATACATAATTTTCACTCGCTCCCCTGATTAGTAAATATCCATAAAATATAATATCACACTTGGCTGCTTAAATCCATTAATATTAGATTAAATTTATTTTAAGATAACTTCCTTAAGCTGAGCCTTTTGACTGCCATGATATATAAGGTAGAGTGCATGAACTCCGTCAGGTATATCCGCATCTGTTTCAAATAAATTCCAGGATAGACTCTCCCCCATATCCTCCATATATATCTTCCCAAGTATATCACCATCAGGATTTATCTTTATATCAAAATAACACACTTTTATATCGTTTTCTTTATCATTCATAAAATGAGCACTAGCTGTATCGCCCGTTCCTCTTTCATCTATGCGGATAGGGCCATCATAGATAACCCTGTTTTCATCATTTTCAAATCGGGCAAGAATTCCCACACTCTTTAAGTTATTAAAGTCAAAATATTTATAACCTATTAAAGTACCATCCTCTATCTCACCGATAAACCTGTCCTCACCCAAATTGGTAACATTTGGAAATGGTATCGGATAGATGCAGTTTGAGCCATGCGGCATGTGTCCGTTTGTTAGATTACATGCGATAACAGCAGGATAAGTACCTCTTCCCCTAAGCGGTCCGTCATTTAAACCGCAGCTCGTTATCTCTACCTGCTTTATACTACCATCATTTTCGATATAAATCTTTTCTGCACACGCCTGTCTGCTATAGTCCGACTTATGTGTCAATCTGTGGAAAAATACATACCACTGATTATTTATATTAATTATACTTCCGTGAGTTGTTCCGGTCATATTGAGCTTATCTGCCTCACTTCTGCCATCCAGGCCTACATCACCATTTGATACTATAGTTCCGCCAAATATAAAATCTCTGTCCGGATAATCACTTATCGCATAGCAAAGTTCATGATTTTGCCATGATGAATAAACAAAATAATACTTATCGTTTACTTTTCTCATCGAAGAAGCCTCAAAGAAAGGATGAGCCTCAAAGCTCGTGCCTTTTACCTTATAAGGTATGATATGCTTTGGCTCTTCTTTTACAGTAAGCATATCATCCTCCAGAACAACCATAATTGCACCATTTATACTATCCGGATATGAAAGGATCTCCTCTTTCGTTCTTCCAAACATTTCCACTTCATCATCCAGTCTGCCATTTGTGAGAAAATCCTCTTCTTCCTCATAGCCATACTGTGTTCCGTAGTAAATTCTTATAACTCCGTCATCATTTAAAGCAGCCGGATCAAAGCATATATATTTTTTCATGACAGTACCATCGGCATACTTCACATTTCCCAAATACTCAAACGGACCGGCCGGATTGTCACTTACAGCCACACTTATAGGATTGTGATAACCTCCCTGACCGTAATCACCACCCATACAATAATAAAGATAATATCTCCCATCATTTCCTCTTACCACATCCGGAGCATACATATACTTTAACCTTGGAAAGATTGGATCCTGGTTTGCTCTGTAAGATACGCCCTCATATCTCCAATCCGACAAATCATCAACAGGAGCCGAGTAAACCACATAGTCCTGCATGCAAAATGTATAGCCGCCTTCCTTATCATGCGAACCATACAGGTAAACCCTGTCTCCAAAGATATGAGGCTCACCGTCCGGAATATATTCATTTAAAGGCAAAAACGGATTAAATATCTGCTTTTTCTGCATGTTTTTCTTCTTTCTCCTCAACCAATTTTCCTGCCCATTCGATTGCTGCGTCGATGTGTGGACGGAAGTTTTCTTCTCCGACCATCTCTATGAATCCATCCTTTTCCATGGTATGTCTAGGCTGTTCATTTACATGTGAAAATACAAGGGTTATGCCATGCTTTTTGCAACGTTCATGGAACTGCTCCAGCGAGTGCATGGCTGTAGCATCAACAGCAGGCACACCTCTCATTCTAAGTATGATAACCTTCGTATCCTCATTAAAATCTATGGCAGCAATCTGCTCCGCATCACCGAAAAACATCGGTCCCGAAATCTCAAATACTCTTACATTTTTAGGAAGCGGCTTAAGATTCATACCATCCGGATCCTCCTCCGGATCATAAGAAACCCATCCTGTTATACCTGACTCCTCGCTCATTCTCTTCATGAAAAGAATAATCGCAAGTCCCATTCCTATCTCAATCGCTACAACAAGATCAAATACTATTGTAAGTACAAATGTTACCACAAGTACAATTATATCACTTTTCGGTGCAGTTTTACACAGATGTACAAAGGTCCTCCACTGGCACATATTGTAAGCCACCATAAAAAGTATCGCGGCTATGGTCGGCATCGGTATAAGCGTCGCATAAGGCATCAGTATGACCAGTACCAACACCAATACAATAGAATGAACCATACCTGCAATCGGTGTTCGTCCGCCATTTTTTATATTTGCTGCGGTTCTTGCTATGGCTCCGGTTGCCGGGATTCCGCCAAATAATACCGATCCTATATTACCAAGTCCCTGTGCGATAAGCTCCATATTGGAACGATGATGTGAGTTAATCATACTGTCTGCAACCACGCATGATAAAAGTGACTCAATCGCAGCAAGTACCGCTATAGTAAATCCGTCCGACATAGCCGCACGAAGTCCTTCCATAGTAAAATGCGGTGCATGAAAACTTGGAAGATGATTACTGATTGTATATAAATCACCTATAGTATTAACCTTCATTCCCGAATACTTAACAACTATTATTCCAACTATAACCGCAACCAGAGAACCGGGTATCTTTTCACTTATCCACGGCCATACTATGAGTATAAGAAGGCTGATTGCTCCCACCAGAAGCGCCTCTTTATTAAATGTGTTGAAATTATTTATAAATGCTTTTATTTTATCTACAGTTTCTATGGTTTGCGTCCCCTTTGGATAGGTAAGTCCAAAGAAATCCTTCAGCTGTCCGATTAAAATAGTAACTGCAATTCCGGCGGTGAAACCGGTCGTAATTGTATATGGGATAAACTTAATCAAACCGCCCAGTCTAAGCACTCCCATAAGTATAAGAATCACACCCGCAACTATCGTTGCCAGAATCATACCATCCATACCATTTTTAGCTATAATTCCCGCCACTATCGTAGCAAATGCCGCTGTCGGTCCTGCTATCTGAACACGGCTTCCTCCAAAAAATGAAATGATGAAACCTGCCACTATCGCAGTATATATACCTTCTTCAGGGCCTACTCCCGATGCAAGTGCAAGCGCTATGGAAAGTGGAAGTGCTATAATTGCAACAATAATTCCTGATATAAAATCCGTTACAAACTGCTTTCCACTATAATGCTTCATTGTAGAAAAAAGCATTGGTTTAATCTTATCTTTACTACCCATTTTATATATCCTCTTCTTTTTTTTGAATGTGAAACGGGGCGTGAGCCTTGTCATATACCTTTCCTCCCCTATCACACCCCATAATATACTTTAAGGTACTTTTGTTGTCAATATTTTCTTGCTTTTCCTTGACTTTTAGGGGCTTTGTTGCTATATTCAAGGTACGAAAAATAAGATTATATTTTGGAGTTATGTGATGTCAGCTGTATTTTATCTGCTATCTGTAGTTTATCTATGGGTGGCAGTATTTATAATCAAAAAAAGTGATACTAAAGTGAGTGCTGCCGTTTGGTTTTTCTGCAGTATATTTTTCGTAATCTGCAATCAGGTTTTTTTTGCAGGTATATTAAACCAATTTCATATCGGCATCAGTATAATAAGTATCGGAATCATCAATTTTCTTGTTGCAGCCATCTTTACTTTTTTTATTACCCGTATAGGAATTCAAAAATACTACATCAAGCCGCTTGAAATAATTGAACTATTGATAATTACAGGCGTTATCTTAAGATTTGCCCTGATAAGATTCGGTCATGACCTTCACATTAATTTTGTTTTGGTAGATGCATCATCTCATTATGGGATGTCAAAAGACGTCGCATTGAATCATACCTTAGATAACAATATGTATTTTGCTGCAGTTACGTCCGGTCTTATGATGGAGGTATATAAGATCCTTTCTCATGGCGATATCTTTCATATGTATAGAATGTTTATACTCTGTGAGATTGTCTATACTGCATTAACTGCATTTTTATTTTGGATTTTACTGCACGAAAGGTTTAAAAATAATGTATTTAAAGCAATAGCCGCTGTCATAATTACTGTAATTTACTGGATTGGATATCCCGCTTATTCAACCATATTTGGTTACTCATATTTTGTAATGGGCATAAATATAATTACAATTTTGATTTTCGTTGTAAATGCATACCTGTCCGATAAGTACAATAAAAAGATAATGATTATATTTATGAATCTTTTGCTTCATGGAATTTTCGTATGTTATACATTGTTTGTTCCGACGACATTTTTCGGAATTTTTGCTGCAATAGCGATTTATATGATAATGAGAGACGGCAAGAAATTTATCAATGTAAAAAATATAGTTGAAATGCTTTATGTGTTTTTGATTCCAACCATACTCGGACTCATTCAGTCTTTTTCAAATGTTCAATATCTTTCCGGAAGTGGTGACGGTATATCACATGATGGTGGATGCTATTCTGATTTTTATTCAAATTTTATACCTCTTATTCCATTTGCAATTATCGGAATATATATTATATTTAAGGAAAAGAAGAAAGAAAGTCTGATACCGGTTACCGTGGTTCAATTTCTTTTCATGTTATTATTATTTTTCCGGGCTATGAAGGGTACCGTTTCCGCATATTACTATATGAAAAATAACAGCCTTGTCTGGACTATACTCTGGGTTCTTACCGCAGAAGCTATTTTCTATATGATAGAGCAATGTAAAGGAGCGGTTATATTTCCGGTTATATTTATCGGATTCATAATCATGGGGCTTCGCGGCGATAACTACATCATGGCAAGAAACGACAGGTTTATAGAAGTAAGCTCAAAAAATACTTTTAATATTATTTACTTCAATGATGGCTTTATGCATGAATACCCTCTGCTTGATTCGGATACAATTGACTTATATGAGTATGTATATAAAAATTGTCAGGATAAAAATGTTATTTCCGTAAATTCAGAATCCGGAAACGGATGGTTTAACAACATGAATTCAAACGGAATGGGCTTTTGTTATGGTGACTATACCACGTTTGAAAGTATGGTAGATGAATCTGTCGGCTATATATGTATTTGCTATACTGAACCTTACTTTAATAATCGTGAGTATTTTGACCTGTTCAATGATATTGTTTATGAAAACCAAAGTGGTCGGATAGTCCGTATAAACCCTGATTTATTTAAAGAAAATTAATATAAATTAATAAATATCTGCTTGAATAATCAGCTTTACCATTTATAATAATGATTATGAAGCTTAAAATAATGTAAACCGAGGTAAAAAAATGCGATTATTAATTGTTATTCCCGCATATAACGAAGCCGCCAATATTAAAAGAGTTGTGGACAATCTCATAGAAAATTTTTCGCAGTATGATTATATTGTTGTAAATGATGGTTCTAAAGATGATACTGCTGCCATTTGCCGAAAAAACAACTATAATCTCCTTGATTTATCAAATAACCTGGGATTGACCGGTGCCGTTCAGGCAGGGATGCGATATGCTTATCAAAACAACTACGATGCGGTCCTGCAGTTTGACGGAGACGGTCAGCATCGTCCGGAATATATAAAAGAACTTCTTAGACCTATGGAAGAAAATAATGTAGATATCGTTATAGGCTCAAGATTTGTCAGCGAGAAGAAACCTAAAACCTTAAGAATGCTTGGAAATAACCTTATCGCCGGTCTCATTAAACTTACAACAGGAAAATATATAAAGGATACAACCTCCGGTATGAGGCTTTATGGAAGAAGAGTTATAGAGGAATTTTCCAGAAATATCAACTATGCTCCGGAGCCGGATACTATATCCTATCTTATAAAAAGCGGTATGACTGTAGAAGAAGTACAGGTTGTTATGGATGAGCGTATAGCGGGTGAAAGCTATCTTAATTTTACAAAATCAGTTAAATATATGATATTGCAGTGCTTTTCCATAGTATTTATACAGGCTTTCAGACGGAGGGTTAAATAATGTCAGATATTTTGAGAATTTTACTGATTATTGTTTCAGTTTCAGCAGGTATATATGCTGTTAGGGAGATAAGAAAATCTCAGATGAAAATAGAAAATGCAATATTTTGGTTTGTGCTTGCAATTGTTTTAACTATACTCAGCATATTTCCGGAAATTGTTATCTTTGCATCTGAGAAAATCGGTGTTGAATCACCGGTTAACCTTATCTATCTGATAATGATATTTCTTCTGTTTTGGAAAGCATTTTCTTTATCTGTTAAAGTTGCCCAACTTGAACATAAGGTTAATATCTTAACAGCTGAAAATGCAATTACCAACAAGAAAATTGATGATATTAACAACGGTGAAACTGAAGAAACCTCAATAATTGATAACGATAAAGCTAAAGACAGTTCAAATTAAAAATGTTATTATTTAAAGGAAAACGCAGGAATTTTATATGATTAATCATACATTTGTAATATGTGCATATAAGGAAAGTAAATATCTGGAGAAATGTATCAGATCCGTTCTGGGTCAAAAGCTCAAAAGCAATGTGGTCATTGCAACTTCTACTGATAATAACTATATACGTGCTTTGGCAAAAAAATATAATCTTTCTGTTTTCACATCAGGCAAAGCATCCGACATATCAAGAGACTGGAATTTCGCTCTTTCCGTTGCTCCTACAAGATATGTCACTATCGCACATCAGGACGATATCTACGACAGCAATTATTCCAAAAAAGTTATGGCTGCACTTGAGGCAGATGAACATGCTCTTATCTGCTGTACCGGTTACTATGAGATAAGAAATGGAAAAAGAAAAAAAAGAAATATAAATCTTTTCATTAAGAGACTGATGCTTCTGCCACTTTTGATGAAATCCATGGCAGGTAGACGCTTTATAAAACGCGCACCTATTGCATTTGGCAATGGTATATGCTGTCCATCCGTAACATATAATAAAGATAATATTACTCTTCCGCTTTTTACCGAAGGTATGAAAAGCAATATCGACTGGGAAGCTTGGGAAAAGCTTTCCCGCGTTTCCGGCAGCTTTTGTTACTGTCCCGACCTTCTTATGGGGCATAGAATTCACGATGAATCAACTACTACCCAAATCATCGGTGATAACAGCCGTGGTGAAGAAGATTATTTTATGTTCAGGAAGTTTTGGAAAGAAAAGACCGCCCGCTTTCTGACAAAAATTTATGGTAATTCAGAAAATTCCAATAAGCTCTAATGTGTCATGGGCGGAGCCTTGTCACATACAAACTAATGACTTCAGTTGGAATAAAATAAGCAGGTGTATTTAAGAGCTAACCATCGATTTGCTAAATCAACGCACTCAAAATCCTTATATATGCTAAAAATCGAAAACTCACTTCGTTCAAACAGTTCGATTTTTTTAACGCATATATAAGGATTTTTTCGTTTTTGATTTAACGCAAATCGGGTTAAATGCTCTTATATACACCTGCTTATTTTATCCCAACTTGAAATCGCTCGACATATGATATTAAAAAAGATATGTGGCAAGGCTCACGCCCATGACACAATCTATTCAGTTGCTTTTTCTTTCTTATTACCAAGTACCTTTATTACTACAAGTACAAGAGCCATAAGCACAAGGCCTACCGGAAGGGATATCCATGCACTCTTGGTAAGACCTGCAACTATATAAGTTACGAAAGAAACTGCCGCAACGGTAAGTGCGTACGGAAGCTGTGTTGAAACATGGTTTATATGCTCACATTCCGCACCTGCCGAGGACATGATCGTCGTATCGGAGATAGGTGAACAGTGGTCACCGCAAACAGCACCTGCCATACATGCGGAGATAGCGATAATCATCATCTTGTAATCGGTATTTTGGAAACAGTTTACAACGATAGGGATAAGTATTCCAAATGTTCCCCATGAAGTTCCTGTTGCAAAGGAAAGACCGATTGCTATAAGGAAAATAATACATGGTAAAAATGCCTGTAAACCTGCTGCCGAACCCTTAACAAGCTCTGCAACATACTCTGCCGCACCGAGGTTATCGGTCATAGCCTTAAGTGACCATGCAAAGGTAAGTATAAGTATCGCAGGAACCATCTGCTTAAATCCGTCAGGAAGACATTTCATACTGTCTTCAAAGCTTATGACTCCACGGATGAGGTAGAAAATAATTGTAATAACAAGTGCAACAGATGAACCAAGCACAAGACCTACAGAAGCATCACTGTCTGCAAATGCATCTATAAAGCTTGCTCCGTCGAAAAATCCACCGGTATATATCATGCCTATTGTACAGCATACTATAAGAAGAATGATTGGAATAAGCATGTCTATAACCTTACCGTTATGATTAACCTTAAGGTCAGTATCCTCTTTTCCCACAAAGCTCTTCTTAGCCCAATAATCATCACTAAGTGCCTGCTCTTCAAACTTCTTCATAGGGCCATAAGAAATCTTCATGGAAACCATAAGCACCATCATGAGAATTGTGAGCAATGCATAGAAGTTATACGGAATCGCCTTAAGGAATAAGCTCATTCCGTTTTCTCCCTCAACAAAACCTGAAACTGCTGCTGCCCAGGATGAAATAGGAGCGATTATACATACAGGAGCCGCAGTAGCATCTATAAGATATGAAAGCTTTTCACGGCTTATCTTCTCCTTATCGGTTACCGGTCTCATGACCGAACCAACCGTAAGGCAGTTAAAATAATCATCAATAAATATAAGTACACCGAGTAAAATAGTTGCAAGCTGTGCTCCGACTCTGGTCTTAATATGAGTGCTTGCCCAACGTCCGAACGCAAGCGAACCACCGGTTTTGTTCATAAGCTGAACCATCATTCCAAGTATTACAAGGAATACAAGGATTCCGACATTCCATGAATCTGAAAGAACAGTTATCACACCATCCTGAAATACATGGTTTAACGTGTCAACCGGATTAAATCTTGCCCAGAAAAGTGCACCGGTAAGAATTCCGATAAATAATGAGCTGTATACCTCCTTGGTTATAAGTGCAAGCACTATCGCTATAAGCGAAGGCAATAACGCCCAAAATGTCTCTTCGACCTCTACACCCTTTTGTTCTATGAAGAACCAGGCCGCAACATAAAACAATACCAGAACTATGCCTGATATAAGGATCTTCTTGTTTTTCATTTTACTCTCTCCTTTGTAAAATTATTTACGCACATTATAACATTCTTTGTTCATTTCGACAAGCCAACTCAAATGCTACGACTCTTTTATCAGTACGGTTAATTTTTTACAATCATTTTAATCGCAAAAAATTGATTTTTCTTTTTTTGGACAAAGTTCTTTCTTTTAAAAGGTTTTGAGCTATTTTTATTGACAAAATATTATAACAATTTTAAAATTTATTTAGTTTCAATTTTATTAACCATAATATTAATAATAATTTAAGGGAGACGCACAAATGGACAATAATCAATATCCAAATTATAACGGTATACCCGGTCAACCGGCAGATGCAGGTATGACTCAACCTGTTTATCCGGATCAGCCTCAGCAAGGCTTCACTCAACAAGGTTATCCAAGTCAGCAGGGACAAGGCTTCACTCAACAAGGTTATCCCGCTCAGCAGGGACAAGGTTTCACTCAACAAGGTTATCCCGCTCAGCAGGGACAAGGTTTCACTCAACAAGGTTATCCCGGCCAGCAGGGACAAGGCTTCACTCAACAAGGTTATCCCGCTCAGCAGGGACAAGGTTTCACTCAGCCGGTTTATCCCGGCCAGCAGGGACAAGGCTTCACTCAACAAGGTTACCCTGGTCAGCAGGGACAAGGCTTCACTCAACAAGGTTACCCAGGCCAGCAGGGACAAGGCTTTAACCAGACGGGATATCCTTCTTCAAACGGCTACAATATGCAGGGCTATGGACAGCCGAAGCCAAAAAAGCCTGTTAATAAGAAATTGCTGATAGCAATTATATCTACTGTTGCACTTGCAGCTATTCTGGCTGTAGTACTTATACTTGTTCTAAAGCCGAAAACCGGTGCAAAGACCAAGGAAGAAGCTGCAGAAGAATTCTTAAAGGCCTGGTGCTCTTTAGATGCTGATACCATGATAAAATACTCTCTTCCAAAAAATATTCAGGATAAAGCATTTAAGTATGCTAAAGAGGAATATTCATACTATTATAGTAGTAACATAACCAACCTTAAGGAAATGTATCAAAGAGCATATTTTGGAAGATATTACGATTCCTCTGATAAGTTTGAGGTACGTAATATCAAAGTACACGATTACGATTATTATGGATCTAATGATGATCTTGATGAGGAAATTGAAAGCTTTTTCAGCAGACATCTCAATGTGGATCTGGATGTTCAGGATGCTGTCGAGGTTCGTGTTGATTTTGAATATTATGAATCAGGCTACTATGGTAACTACTGGGAAGATGAATACGAATATTTCTACATGTATAAAGTTAAGAACAGATGGTATGTATTCCCAGAGGATGTAATTGACTAGACATATGAAAAAAATATTAAAGGCAATTATAATTTTATTATCATTTATAATACTGCTTGTCGGAGCATTTTCCATATTCACCGCCCTATGGGTGCGGCGGACATGGACCAAGCTTTCGGCAGGCAGCATTATTTTTCAACTACAAAATTCACTGGAGGGAACCGGTGCAGGTATGGTTAAAACCTTTATATTATCTGCCGTTGTTCCCGCTATAATCACTCTCATAACAGGTATCCTTATATTTATTTTTATCAAAAAAAGAAACCTATTTCTTTTACTTTCAAATGTACTGGGGATAGGTTTATTTGCTTGTTCGCTTTTACTGCTTTGGAACCGCATCGGTCTCGGTAACTATATAAAATATATGCATAAAAGCTCAACCTTTATCGAAGATAATTATGTTTCCCCGGACAGTGTTAAAATCACATTTCCCGAAAACAAAAGAAATGTAATTTATATATATCTGGAATCCATGGAGCTTACCTATGCAGACTATGAAAACGGCGGAGCAATGCCGGAAAGTCTCATCCCGAATCTCACCTCACTTGCCTATGAAGACGGTGAATATTTTGGCAGCCGTGACTCCCTAAACGGAGCTTATTCCATGTACGGAACCGACTGGACCATGGGTGCCATGTTTGCCGAAACCGCAGGTCTTCCTCTTATAATTCCGATACAAAAAAACTCCATGTTTACACAGGATAAGTTCTTCCCAACAGTAACAACCTTTGGCGATATCCTTGCTGAAAACGGATATAAAAATGTATTTTTAATCGGTTCGGATGCTGAGTTCGGTGGAAGGGACATTTATTACAGCACACATGGTAATTATGAGATAGAAGATTATAATTATGCAAAAAATTCGGGACGCATCCCACAGGATTATATGGTTTTCTGGGGCTACGAGGATGAAAAGCTTTTTAGCTTTGCAAAGGAGGAACTTGACAATCTATCAGCCGGTTTGGAACCTTTTAATCTTACACTTTTGACCGTTGACACTCATTTTGAAGACGGATATACATGCCATCTCTGTGAGGACAGATATGACAACCCATATGCAAATGTTATATCATGCTCTGACAGACAGGTGGCAGACTTTGTAGAGTGGTGCAAAACCCAGGATTTTTATGACAATACGACTATAATTATATCCGGTGATCATCCAACCATGGATACGGATTTTTGTGCGGAAATTGATACATCCTATGACAGAAGGGTGTACATTTCCATTATTAATCCCGCAGAAGAAGCAAGAAGCAGTTTATCATATGATAATGAAAACATCAATACATCAGACACCACTGTCGAATCAGATAAAACGACAGCCAGCATCTCTCGCGAGTACACGACCTTTGACCTTTTCCCTACTTCACTTGCTGCAATGGGTGTAGATATAGAAGGCGACCGTCTCGGACTTGGCACAAATCTTTATTCGGATAAACCAACTCTTCTTGAAACCTACGGCTTCGAAGAATTCAATACACAGCTTATGATGAAATCAGATTTTATGACTAAGCTGGCTGACATAGATGCCACTTCAGCGGATGCATTTTTAGATGATGTGGATGATAAACTTTCCTCCATGGATGTGGAATTATCTATCGAAGAAACTGCTGTGTGCGGTCAATATAAAATCAATGCAGTTATGCTTTCTGACAATCCATCCAGCCTTAACTACATTAAATTATCATATGTAACATTATCTGACGGAACTTATAACTATTCCACTGTCTTAAAATATGACAATGACTACAGCATATCCGAAGGCAAAACCTGCTACACAGCATACGCAGCCTTGCCACTAACAGAAGATAAACAGCCGGACTTCCATGACGAAACAGGTCCGTTTGCAACCGATAAACCGGATCAAACTACTGTAACCGAAAGTCCGACTATATCTACACCTTTCCACTGGAAAGGAAATATAACGGTTTCTCTAACTATTGAAACCCACAATGACACCTCATTTTCCAACTGGAGCAAGGACTTCACAGTTGAATACTAAAATGGTCCCTACGCACTGAGTGTAATCGGTGCGTATCTTTCAGAGCAGATTACGTGCTCCATCGCTTCTGTTGGTGTCATTCCGACAGTTTGCATCAATTGCTTGAAGGTTGCTGCAGACTGACCTGATACAAGCTGTACACCTTGTCTGTTTGCATCTGCATGAAAGACATCACTTCTGCTGTTCACATTCCAAAATACTACATTTGGAATTTTATATCCGTAGTATCTGTACTCTGCGCGCATCTGATCATAAAATGTCCATGTTTCATCGCTGCATCTGTCAATCTCCATATCGGAAATTACAATTATGGATTTTGGCATATCATCTATCGGTGTGTGGTTCTTAACAGCTATGGCAAGTACCTTTTCAAAAGCAGCATGAAGATTTGTATTCATGCCCCATTCTGCCTTTCTTACAAAGCCAATCTTTTGCTCAAGAGTTTCACCGCGAAGTGAAACAATCTGAGGATTTGCACTAAATGTCATGAAAAGATTATGATAATCTCCTTGGTTATGCTCTGCAAAATATATGGCAAGTCCGATAGAAGATGCCATAGGTCTGCCTGTCATAGAGCCTGACACATCAGCCATAACAAGCGCATTTACTCCATCCTCCACATAGTCAGGGAGCTGTCTCCACTGAGCCTCAAGGGCCTGTATTTCCTGCTCGGTAAGACTTCCCTTTCTGCCATAATAGTATTGTTCAAGGAACTTTTCTGCTATGTCATATGGATAAAGAGTTGCTGCATGTATGGTTTCCTCACCGTTGACCGCCTTGCTTATGTACTCTGCATAACGCTCACTGTCGTGTCTTGCAAATGCATTTCTGTATATCATCATAGCTCTGGATGGAACGGTATTATATACAATTTCGTCCCATTCATTTGCTGACATCTTTGCCTCAACTATACCAATCTGCTTACGAAGCGCACGGACTATACGCTTGAACTCATATACAGAATAACCAAGTCTTTTAGCAGTCAATATACCAAGTCTTCTAGTGTTTTCAGAGCTTGCGTCGGCAGTCTTAATCCACTTTGCAAGCAAGGATACAGGTTCACCGTTTTCAAGAGCTATGCGGTCAGCCTCAAACTGCTCCTTCATAACCTTCCACATATCATCTTCAAGAGAGGTACCTATCAATGTGTAAAGGTCATCAAATCTTCCATATAAGCTTATGAGATAAAGGTTGTTTCTCAATGCTTCAGGATGATATGCTGCCATATACTTGATTATACTTCTAAATGCTCTACGCTCACCTAAACCTTCTCTTATATCTCTTGCATAAAATGCAATCTTTGTTGCCATCAAAGGATTTTCACGGTAAGCCTCGGCAAAAAGACCGTTTATTCTTGTATTGTCTGCCTCTCTTAACGCACCTATAGTGCCAAAGAGGTCAAGACATGCTGTGCCTGTTGTTGAACGTGCTGCTGCACCATTTTCAGTTTTTGTCCAATTTGCTTTCTTTCTTAAAATTTCTGAAAATTTCATTTCTTACACCTCTTTCTTTAAAATAATTACAGGATGCATTTTTCCTTTGATTGACTGTCAATTTAATTAGTTGCTGTTAGCATCCCAAGTCGTGTAGATAGTACCGCGTGCCTGCAGTACAACCATGCTCCGACCAAGTCGTGAGGGCGGGATTCGAACCCGCAACACCATAATCCAACGATTATAGCTGTTAGAATCACAAATCATGATTCATTTTTCATGTGCTCTACCTCTTGAGCTACCTCACGCTATCGCTGTGAGCCATAAACTCACAGCTTTTCTTGTTTTCTCTTCCTTATGTGCCCATAATAAAACAATTACCAAAATTTATCATTTCAAAAAATCTGCGAAACGTTTTTATACTATAGGTAAGTTGACTTTTCAAATTCTCAACTATAATATATAATTACACAAGCAGGAGGTAAAAATCATGGCAGAGTTTCAGGAGCTAATTAAAAATTTCAGTAAGTGCCGCGACTATGTGCGTGATTTCTTTGTGTACGGTTTTAAGAGCCGTCAGGATTTTACCTCCGATAAAAAGAGTGCCCGAACCTATGATGATGAGCGAAGACGTATCACGAGCTGGCTGGGTGACTATGTGGTCGAGGATTTAACAGATGAACATCGTGCACTCGGTAAGGTCAAAAATATATCTCTTCAGATGGACAGCAATCTGCTCGATACCAACCCGCTCTTTGCGGTATGGAAGACAAAAAGCTTCACGGATAATGATATACTTTTACATTTTTATATATTTGATGCACTGCGTGATGAGGCACTTTCCGCAAATGAGCTTGCCGACCTTTTATCAAACGACTACGAGCTTGCAGTCGATACACAGCTTGTAAGAAGAAAATGTAATGAATATGTAGACGAAGGCTTACTTTCTGCCAAAAAGGACGGAAAAACCTTACTATATAGATTAAATCCTACCTGGGATGAATTGTGTAAGAACGACACGGCAGAACCCTTATCCGATGCCATAAAGCTTATGCAGCTTGATAGTCCGTATGGTTTTGTCGGAGACACCATTTTAAATAATATACATACTGAAAATCATATCTTTCGTGTAAAGCATGGCTTCCCGGTATTTACGCTGGAAGAAGAAATTGCCTACTCACTCCTTAAAGCAAAAAAAGAGCAGGCTTGTGTAAAGATAGATATCGTAAGCAACCGAAATGAAGGAAAGGCTGTTACTCATTATGGATTTCCTTTAAAAATATTTGTGAGCACCCGAACCGGAAGACGCTACATATGCATGTATCTTATAAAAAACGGCAGATCAAAGAAAAAACAGCACAGTAATGAAGCTCAAACTACTTCAAATCAAAAATCAAATACCGACATACCAATGAAGACAGGATCAACCGAAGATATCGCGCCACTTAAACTAAAATTTCACTGTGAACGTTTGGATCAGATAAAATCCGTCAAGCAGGTTACTATCCATGACACAGATGAAAACCAGTGGGCACAAATCAAATCCGCTTCGGAAGCTTTTCCTGATATGCTTGATATGCTTAACCGCAATATACCTTATATCTGGGGAGTATCCTTTGAAGGCGTAAAAACAAAGGTTATTCTCACTCTCCACATCGACGAACAATGGGAACAGTTTATACTGGTACGACTAAAGCGCGAAGGAAAGGGCGGAGAAGTGACCAAGATTTCCGATAACACCTTCAGATATGAAAAAACCGTATTTGATGCAAATGAAATGTTCCCATGGTTTAGAACCTTTATCGGCAGAATAGTTGATATCAGGTTTTATACTGTGAGCAATAAACAAAAAGAAGACGCCGAAAACCGCCTGCTTCGTAAACATTTTTTTAATGATATAGATTCTCTTTACGATATGTATGAGATTGAGGAGTAAATATGCAGCTATTTTCAGAAATATACAACTGCTACTACAACATAATAAATGATCTATTAGGAGATAGTAAAGCCTTCTCCAAATCAGAGCTTGAAAAAGCTGTATCCAAGGAGGGCTTTGGTGAAACCTCTCTTTATCTTGCACCGAAAATTGCAAGCGGTGAATGGTCTTTCTTTGAAAAAGATAAGGATTTATATGTATCTGTTTTAGACGGTGAACCTCCGATTGTTTTATCATTACTTCAAAAGAGATGGCTCAAAGCGATTTTATCCGATGCAAGGATAAGACTTTTTTTCACGGATGAACAGCTGGAAAATTTTAAAGAAACTCTTTCAGATATAGAACCCTTGTATAAACAGGACGACTTTTACATATACGACAGCTTTGCTTATGGCGACGACTATACAGACAGCACCTACCGCACCAATTTTCACACTATCCTAAAGGCCATAAAAGAGCGGCAGCTGCTTGACATAACCTTTCAGTCACATATAAATAACAGGGTACATTACCATTTTCTGCCTTGCAAGCTGGAATATTCGGTAAGAAATAACTGCTTCCGCCTCCTTGCCATAGAAAGCAGAGGAAAAAGCAATGATAAATTTTATACCATTAATTTGTCAAGAATAAGCGAGCTAAAAGAAACCGGAAAATTTGTTTCAGATGCTTCCGGTTTTGATAAGGAATCCGACAAATTTGATAATGCTGCTTCCCATTATGATATCGACACATACATCACAAGAGGCTACCACAAAGAACCTGTAACACTAATTATAAAAAATGAACGTAATGCTTTGGAACGTGCGATGCTACAGTTTGCCAATTACAAAAAGAATACCACACGCATAGATGATGTCACTTACAAATGCGAGATATTCTACAACAAAAGCAATGAGACCGAGCTTTTGATAGAAGTACTCTCCTTTGGACCTGCTATACGTGTGGTAGGAAACGAGCATTTTTTAAGGCTGTTAAAAAACCGCCTAAAGCTTCAGAAAACTTTAAATAGTAAATAGTGATACTAAACAAGAAAATGTTCTTTTACGGCGCGCTTAAGCGTCCAGATGCGTGTAAATGCGTCACCGGTTTTTACCCGCATAAAATGTTCATCCTTGGTTGGAAAAACTCTGGATGTAAATACTGCATCACCGTCATTTACAAAAATTTCTACCGAACTTTTATCTACAAAGATTCTAAGATGCGATAGAGGATTTTCAAGTGGACGCATACGGCTTACACCCTGGGATTCATTAAACTGCTGCTTCATGCCGCCTCTGTCTATGGTAATCTTTTTGCTGCTATCATCATAGCTTATGGATACTCCTCCGTTTCCGTCTTTATCCGTAAATAAGTCAAGCTCACAGTCTCCCGGTCTTATATCAAGCTCAACCTCACAGGCTGATGGAAGCTCATAGCATCCCGAAGCATTTGGATCAAGCACAAGTTTTTCTTCTCTAAGCTTCTTTAATTCAGGAAGCGGTCTTTGGATAAGTCTTCTGCCTCTTACCGTTAACTCCCTCGGAAGAGTCAGACATCCTGCCCAGTCCTCTTCATCGGTAGGATAAGAAACATCCGGAAGTCCCATCCAGGCTATTAAAATCGCCTTATCCTCTTCTTCTATATTATTTGCACAGGCTGCGGCATAAGAATCAAAGCCAAAATCAAGCACATGAAATTGTCCATCCGGTGTAAATGTAAGATTGTCCCAATCCATATGTCCAAGCAGATAACCGTTATGATTCTTACTGCCTCCCCTTCCCGGAAGTTCGATATGCTGCGGACAGAATATAAGTACATCCTTTCCGCCGATATGCTCAATAGAAGGGCACTCCCACATATCTCCGAGATTCTCAAAGCCTTCAACCTTCAATTCTCCGGCAAAGGTCCATCCATGCTGTAAATCCTCTGACTTATATATAAGCACACAGCCTCTTTTATCCTGTTTCTGCGCACCTATTGTGATATAATAGCAATCCTTGTCCGGCATGGAAATTATCTTTGGATCTCTCTGGTGCTCGGTGTAATCCGGATGCGCTCCAAATAACGGCAGAGGATATTTTTCTGTCCATCCATCATTTCCAAGTCTGGCAAGACAGGTATAGGCATGTCTTACATAATCTTCATCACGATGATTTCCTGTATAGTAAAGATACATCTTATCGCCTATAGGCATAGCGGAACCCGAATAAGCTCCCTTATTATCATAGCCATCCCCCTGGTCAGGCAAAAGACATACTCCGAGATTATTCCATGTAACCAGATCCTTAGAAACGATATGATACCAGTACTTTAATCCATGAACTGCTCCCCACGGACACCACTGATAAAAAAGGTGCCATCTGTTATCATACCAGACAAAACCGTTAGGATCATTCATAAGTCCCGTAACCGCCTGTATGTGATACGTCTGACGATAATCCGATAAGATTATTTTTTCATAAAGCTCCTTTAATTCCTGAGGATCCTTTAAATATCTGTATTTTTCTTCTCTCGTCCACTCTCTCATAGCCCTTACCTCCACAAAAGGCCCAACCCCGGTAAAAACCGGAATCAGGCCCTAAATATACATATATTACTGCTTTGATTTTTTATACTCTGAAACGTTGGTTTCAAGAACAGTCTTTCTTATCGGAAGGATTCTGCCCGGTGAAACTGAAAGCTCATCATATCTCATAGCAAGAAATTCCTTTGTAAGAGATAAATCCGCACCAAGCTCGCCACAGATTCCTGCCCATGCTCCATGTCTGTGAGCATCATCAGCTATCATCTTAAGCATACGCATAATTGCCGGATGGTGGGAATCATAAAACTCATCCAGTGACTGATTCTGTCTGTCTATAGCAAGTGTATACTGAGTCAAATCATTTGTTCCAACACTAAAGAAATCCACCTCTTCAGCAAGCTCATCGGCTATCATAACCGCTGCCGGTGTTTCAATCATTATACCAAGCTCGATATCCTTGTCATATGCAAGACCGTCAGCATCCAGTTCCTTTTTAACTTCCTCTACGATAGACTTGATTTTCTTAACCTCATCAACAGATATAATCATAGGGAACATAATTGAAATCTTACCAAATGCACTGGCACGAAGTATCGCACGAAGCTGTGTCTTAAACACCTCCGGTCTTGTAAGACAGATTCTTATGGCACGAAGTCCCATAGCAGGATTTTCTTCTTTAGGAAGTTCAAAATAATCTGCCTGCTTATCTGCTCCGATATCAAGTGTACGAATTATAACCTTCTTTCCCGCAAGAGTTTGGGCAACCTGCTTATATATAGCAAACTGCTCATCCTCTGTAGGATAATTGTCTGAACCAAGGTAGATAAATTCCGATCTGAAAAGTCCGATTCCGCCGGCATCATTTTTAAGTACAAGACCTAAATCCTTGGTGTTGCCGATATTGGCATATAAATTAATCTTCTGTCCGTCCAAGGTTACATTTTCCTTGCCCTTAAGTCTCTCAAGAAGATTCTTCTTTTCCTCTTCTTCGAGTAGAAGCTTTTTCTTAGCCGCAAGGATATCCTCATCCGGCTCAACATATATCTTTCCTTCGTATCCGTCAACTATGGCAAGCTTGCCGTTTACCTCGTCAGAAAGAGGTATCGGACATCCTATAATTGCCGGAATACTCATAGTCTTTGCAAGTATCGAGGTATGTGAATTTGCTGAACCGTGTACAGTTACAAAGGACAAAATCATATCCTTATCCATCTGAACGGTCTCTGATGGTGCAAGGTCATCTGCCACAACGATTACAGGCTCATCCGAAACGATTCCGTCAGCACCTTCACCTGAAAGTGCATTTAAAATTCTTTCGGTTATATCCTTTATATCCGCTGCTCTTCCACGGAAATATTCCTCTTCCATCTCTGAAAACATCTTTGCAAAGTTATCACCGGTCACAGCTACAGCATACTCGGCATTTACCTCTTCGCTTTCTATAATGTTTTCAACCGATTCGATATAGTCCTCATCATCAACCATAAGCTGATGTGCTTCAAATATCTCAGCGCTGGCCTCACCGACCTCTTTTACAGCCTTCTCATACAGAGCTTTAAGCTGGTCAATCGCTTTTTCTCTTGCCTTTGCATATCTGTCGATTTCAGCAGCTGTGTCATCAACCTTTACACGCTTTACAGACTGCTCATTTTTTGCATATACACTGATTTTACCTATGGCAACGCCTTCAAATACGGCTTTACCTTCATATATAACCATACGCTTACCCCCTTATTAATCTTATGAATCAGCATCCATAGCAAGCTTTATAGCTCCCATAATTCCCTGGTCATCATTTAAACCGGCAGGAATTATATAGTTATCTATGTCCTCCAATTCCTTTGTTACGATATAGTCGTTTATGTTTTCAAGTACCTTTTTTCTGATAAGAGGAAATAGCTGCATCTGATGCATAATTCCTCCGCCTAAAATTATCTTCTTAGGACTTAAGATAAAAATGAGATTGGTAAGTGCCTGGGCTATATAATAGCTTTCAAGCTCCCATACCTCGTCTTTGTCTGCAAGATCCCTTGCCTTTGCATTCCATCTTTCCTCAACCGCAAGTCCGCAGGAAAGTCCCTCAAAGCAGGAATCGTGATACGGACATCTGCATTCATAAGTATCATTTGCCGGTTTAATCAGCTTCATATGTCCAAGTTCAGGATGAAGCATTCCGTGTACAAGTCCACCGTTTGTCCATATTCCGCCGCCAACTCCGGTACCTATTGTGATATATATTACATCTGAAACGCCCTTGGCAGCTCCCCATGTAACCTCACCCAAAAGTGAGCCGTTTACATCTGTATCAAAGCCTATCGGAACATTTAATGCATTTTTCATGGTTCCAACCATATCAAAATCTCTCCATGCAAGCTTAGGAGTTTTAAGAAAATGGCCATATGTTTCCGAAGATTTGTCAAGGTCAACAGGACCAAAGCAGGCTATACCCAAGGCTTTTATATTCTTATCCTTAAAATAATCTATTATTGCCGGCATAGTTTCATCAGGAGTTGTAGTAGGAACGGATATCTGCTCGATAATCCTTCCGGTTTCATCTCCTATAGCGCAAACCATCTTGGTTCCGCCGGCTTCCAAAGCTCCATATATCAAACCTGTTTCCTCCATTTAAAATCAAATAAGCTTAATCTCAAAATAAGCATATACTAAAGTAACATAATCCTAATTTAATACTATCGGGGTTTTCCAATACAAGAAAACCCCGATATTTTTACTCACTAAAAGTTAGCTTTCATAAAGCTTTCGATTGCAGCAGCTGCTGCCTCTTCATCTTCACCTTCAACAGTGATTGTAACCTCATCACCCTTTACGATACCCATACCCATGAGCTTCATAAGTGATGTAGCCTTTGCACTCTTCTCACCCTTTATAAATGTGATTGTGCTGGTAAACTTCTTAGCCTCCTGAACCAAGAGTCCTGCCGGACGTGCATGGATTCCTACCTCATCTGTGATAACATACTTAATCTCTTTCATAGTCTACCTCCATAATTGATATAATTTTTTACCTATAACCACCATTAGTCCGGTGATTAAATATATTTTAATATAATCTCTGTTTATATTCCATCATTTTTTGATGATTTTTATGATAATTTTAAATCCTCATAATCATCACTGTTAGTAAGAAGAACAACAACCGTATCAGGCTTTCCTGCTGCCTTAATCTTAGCCTTGTCAAATTCCATAATCTTCTGTCCTTTGACAACCTTATCGCCTTCGGCAACAAGAGTATTAAATCCATCGCCCTTCATCTCAACTGTATCAACTCCGACATGGATAAGAAGCTCCATATCCTCTGCACCCGTGATACCTATAGCATGCTTACTCTCTGCAACAGAGCTTATCTCACCATCCATAGGAGCATATACAACTCCTTCGTCAGGCTCAATACCTACGCCCTCTCCGAGAACACCTGATGCAAAGGTTTCATCCTTTATCTCAGTGTAAGGAATTATCTTACCCTTTGTAGGCTGTCCGATTTCACCTGCTGAACAGCTGATAACTGTCTTTGCTACGATTTCCTCTCCTGCCTTGTCATCCTTTGCAGGAGCTTTTTCATCAGATGCTTTAGCTGACGCTTTAGAAGCAATATCTCCTGTTTCCTCTCCGTTATCCTCTTTCCAGAATAACATGGTAAGTAAAAATGCTATACCACCTGATATAAGAAGAAGAACTGTATATATACCTGCGTTGTCGATTGTAAGATATCCAGGGATACCGGTTACACCATAAGCAGTTGCACCAATCTTGGTAATTGCACCAAATACTGCACCACAGGCACCACCTATCATACCAAATACAAATGGCTTCATAAATCTGAAGTTTACACCAAATATTGCAGGTTCAGTGATACCCAATGCTGCTGACATAGATGATGGGATTGCAACTGTCTTAAGCTTTGCCTGTCTACATTTGATACCTACAGCAAGGCAGGCACCGAACTGTGCGAAGTTAGCTGCTGAAGCAATCGGCATCCATGTGTTAAGACCAACAGATGAAAGCATACCTGCTTCAATAACATTGTACATATGGTGAAGACCCATAACAACGGTTGCCGGATAAAGTGCACCCATAAGCATAGCTCCGGGTGGGAACTGAACGAGCCACTCGGCACCCTTAAGAACATAATTTTCAAGTGTTGCAAATATAGGTCCGATTACAACAAATGTGAAAAGTGCTGTACAAAATACTGTAACTATAGGAACTACAAAAAGGTCGATCATTTCATTTACATGCTTATGAAGCCATTTTTCAATCTTACTCATAAACCAGATAGCTATCATAACCGGGATAACGTGCCCCTGGTAACCATGTCTCGATATAGAACCGACTACATAATCACCTATCTTAAAGTTTCCAAACAGATTCCATGTAGGTATCTTACCTGTGGTTATACCAAAGAAGCTGTTGATGGCGTCCTCACTACCTACATTCCAACCATTTAAAAGACCTGTGTGAACCATCATAAGACCTATAACTGCCGCAAGGAAGATATTTCCTCCGAAAACTCTTGCCGCACTGACTGCAACAATTACAGGCAGGAAAGCAAATGCGGTATTTGCAACCATATCAAGGAATGAATACCAATCCGTAGATGCAAATGAAGGAATTGCTTTACCAAGAGCCTCGACAACACCCATCATAAGACCGGATGCAACGATAGCAGGAAGTATAGGAACAAATACGTCTCCGACAGACTTAAGCGCCCTCTTCCATGCAGGCTGTTTTGCTGCAGCCGCTGCTTTTACGTCGTCCTTTGTAGCTGCAGTCATTCCTGTTACATCAAGGAACTCATCATAAACCTTATTTACCGTTCCGGTTCCGATGATGAGCTGGAGCTGTCCGCTGTTTTCGAACATTCCTTTAACTCCATCAACATTTTCGAGTGCCTTCTTATCAATCTTGGAATTATCCTTGATAACAAGACGTAATCTCGTAGCACAATGTGCAGCCTGAGCAACATTTTCTCTACCGCCGATGTGAGAAACTATCTCCTCTGCACACTTTCTGTAATCAAGTGCCATGTTTTTTCCTCCCTTCTGGAATAAAAAATAATTTTGAAAACGATTACAATGTAGTTTCATATTAGCACATATGTTATACTCTGTCAACCGTTTTAAAGATTCTTTTTTTATTAAAGACCAAGTTGTGAAAACGCCTTTGCAAGACCGTCATTTTCCACTGAAGGACACACTATATCCGCTATTTCCTTAAGCGCATCTGCACCATTTTCCATACATACTGAAGTTCCCACCGTCTGCATCATTTCAAGATCATTCATACTGTCACCGAAGCCATAGGTATCCTCATCGGTAAGACCGTAGTAATCCCTAACAAGTTTAACTCCACGTCCCTTATCAAACTTTTTATTTACAAGCTCACCGTTTATACAGCTGTGTGCCTTAACCTCCTGGATAACAAATGAAAAGTCATCACTCAAAAGCTTTTTTGCCTCTTCAAGCTGCTCTTCCTTCGTACACATCATTATTATCTTGTAGATAGGACTTCCGCTGTATTCCTTCATGGTTTTAATTCCAAGATTTTCCGATAATGCTTTTCTCCATCTTTCTATCTCACTGTTACCTTCAGGCTGATCCTTTAGGAATTCATCCATGTTGTCATCTCCCCAGGATCCATCCTTTGCTTCTATGGTACAAAAAACACCGTTTTTATGAAGTACCTCAAGAGCTGTGTCTCTTTGTTCATCCGTCATAGGACAGTCAAAAAGCACCTCATCACCTACAGTTACATACCCTCCGCTGCTTCCTACTACTCCGTCAAATCCGTATTTTAAAAGAGGCTTCAGCATATCGAGGTTACGTCCGGTACATAAAAATACCTTATTACCCTTTGCCTGAGCCATCTTTATCGCATACACCGCACTGTCAGGAGGGGTATTTTCTCCTGCTTTTGTCAATGTTCCGTCAATATCCAAAAAAATAAGCTTCATCTTTAAATCGACCCCCTTTCGATTATCTCATATCCAAGCATGACTCTGCTTATTACATGCTTTTTCTCCGGCGAATCAATCATTTCCTTAAGCATACTAAAGGCGGTTTTTCCACATTCCTCATAAAACAGCCGAACGGTTGTAAGCTCGGGCTCGGATATGGTATCAGCCCAGCTGTTGCCTACTCCCGCTAAAGAAATATCCTTCGGTATCTTTTTGCCGGCTTCCTTAATCGCCTGCATGGCACCATGCGCGATAAGGTCGGTTGCACATATAACTCCGTCAATCAAAGCACCCTCAGCAAGTAAGCTTTTCATGGCTTCGTATCCGCCCTCCATGGAAAAATCCGAAATTCTTGTAATTAATGATGCTTTGTTTATACCGGCCTCTTCAAGGGCTCTTTCAACACCCTGTTTTCTTGCTTTTCCTGCGGACAAATCATCCTCAGTCACTCCAATATATGCAAGCTTCTTTCTTTTTTTAAGCATCAGTCTTGTCATATCCGACAGGGCGTTTTTGTCATCAAAATAAACACAGGGTACATTTTCAAAATTCTGTCCCGTAACAACAATAGGTACTTTACACTTCTTAATAGCAGTAGAAAGGTATGGTGTCATAATTGTACCCATAAGCAGAATACCCTCCATCTTATTACTCTGCATGGATTCGATATATTCCACTTCCTTTTCCTGCTTTCCGTATGTACAGCCAAGTATAAGATTATAATCAGAGTTATCCATGGCTTTTGCGATTCCCTTCATAATCTGGGAAAATGATTCGGAGTTGATTTTAGGTATAATAACTCCTATCTGTCCACTCTTTCCTGTCCTCATGCTCTGTGCAGTCTGGTTAGGAACATAGTGATTTTTTTCAACCACCTTACTTATCTTTTCCTTTTTGTCTTCGCTAAGAGAACCCCCATTAAAATATCTGCTTACTGCAGCAGAAGAAACACCGGCTTCCTTAGCTACATCTTTAATGGTCATTTAGTGTTTTCCTCCTATTGTTAGAACATTTTTATCTTAAAAATCAAAGCAATTTAAAAGGTTGTCAGCATCCATTTAAATCCATTTCCCGGAAGTGTCACCGCTCTTGCTTCTATTTTTTCACCTGAAAGTAAATCAGTATAATCCTCTTTTTCATCTATCCATGCAGTTTCCGGACAGTCATTGAAGTTAAATAACGCTATAAGCTTTTCGCCCCTGTAGTACCTTCCGATTCCCAGTACATGATCATTCCAGGTTTCAACTATCCATGTGTCTGCATTACTTTCAAATACTCTGTGCCTAGTTCTTAGTTGGATCAGCTCATGGAGTTTAGTAAATATCCTGTTTTCTCTTGTTCCCTTTTTCTTTCTTTTTTCAACGCTCTTCCAGTCAAGATTTCCTCTGTGAAGATATCTGCTGTCATCCGCCTTTTTTCCGTCCTCATGATAGGTGTAATCATTGAGCTGTCCTACCTCATCTCCACTGTATAAAACAGGTATACCGCTTTGGGTAAGTAAAAATGCGTGAAGCATAATATCAAGATTTATAGCTCTTTCAAGCTTTTCCTGATTTAGCTCATATTCTGATGCTTCTATTCCGCAAAGAGAAGCTGTGGTTCCGCAAAGTCTGGCATCCTTGAGTTTAGGATCATCGTTATATAGCTCTCCACGCCCGTCACAACCATAGATTTTTCCCGACAGACAGTCATTTAAGAACTTTTTATGAGCTGCCTCCTCTATGCCAAACTGCTTTAAGAATTCATAATCAAGTCCCCAGCCTATATCATCATGGCATCTTAAATAATTTAAAAATACATATTCCTTAGGCAGCGCAAATACGGTTCCGAGCTGATGCTTCATAAGTCTTACATCCCTTGTCGCAACAGTGTGCCATGTACTTGCCATAGTCGTTACATTATATAACATATGACATTCCGGCTTATCCACAGAACCAAAATACGGTACAACCTTGGACGGCTCCATAACAACCTCTCCGAGAAGAAGAGTTCCCGGACATACCACCTCGGCTGCAATCCTCATAATTCTTACTAGTGAATGAACCTGAGGAAGATTACGGCAGCTAGTTCCAAGCTCTTTCCATACATAAGGAACCGCATCAAGTCTTATAATGTCTACACCCTGATTACAAAGGTATAGCATGTTTGCAGTCATATCATTGAAAACAGTCGGATTGTGATAATTAAGATCCCATTGATATGGGTAGAAAGTAGTCATAACCACCTTTCCGGCCTCCTCACACCAGGAAAAATTGCCGGGTGCAGTCTGCGGAAATACCTGTGGGACGGTCTTTTCATATTCATTTGGCACATCCCAGTTATCATAGAAGAAATATCTGTCCTGATACTCCTTTTCACCTTTTCTTGCACGCACAGCCCACTCATGGTCTTCACTTGTGTGATTCATAACAAAATCAAGACAAACGCTCATACCATGACTGTGACACTCACCGGTAAGCTTAGATAAATCCTCCATCGTTCCAAGCTCAGGCTGAACCCTTCTAAAATTAGAAACTGCATATCCGCCATCGCTTCTTCCCTCCGGACTCTCCAAAAGCGGCATAAGATGCACATAATTAACCCCGCATTCCAAAAGATAATCAAGATGCTTTTTTACACCCTTTAAATCCTTTGCAAAGCAATTGGTATACATGAGCATACCTAGCATTTCATTTCCGGCAAACCAATCCTTTACAACATTTCTTGCCTCGTCCCAGTCCTTAAGCACATCGCTTCTGTTCGAATAATATCCGTAAAGCATGTTTACAAAGTACTCAAACGCCTGCATGTCATTGTTATAAAGCTCACAATAAAGCCACTTGAGCTCGTCATAATACTTTGAAAGGCGCTCATTAAAGGTTTTATCCCATTTTTTATTAATCATAATTCACCCTCACTAAAAGTGTCGTATTTTTGTAATCGTTTTCAAATACAATTATAATTCATATGGAGATATTAATCAAGAAGAAATATATCATATATTTCGTGATACGAGGACAGGCACCTTGACATACTTTTAGGTGCTAAGCAAATCGTGAGTGTCAACGAGATTTGCGTGTACCTATAAAGTATGTCAAGGTGCCTGTCCTTATATCATAAATAGGAAAGAGCTTACCCTTGAAGTTCTTTTAGTTCCCCACGATGTCTCTCCCTACATCACAGGTGCACTAATCATCTGCTTACGCAGAACGACTCCAAAAATAAGCTCTAACCATATCATGCTCCCCTCTTGCTCCCCGTGGGAGCATGATGTCTTACAGTAACCCTTTTATATAGCAACCCCAAAATAGTAAAACTTTTTATCTTGCAAACTGTTTAAGAATTCTGTCAAGTCTTGTTGCCATCTCTTTATTTTCCTCAGACTGAACACGGATTTCCCCGGCTATGTCGGAAGTATCTTCATTCTTTTCCACGATAACATTTATTGCCTCAAGGTTATCATCTGTAATGACGGTAACGTTCTTAACTCTTTCGGATATGTCTTTTACAGAGTCCTCAAGTCTTTCAACATTATCCTTTATCTCGGTAAGGCTGCTTCTGATCTCTGAAACATTGTCCTTATAATCCGAAGACTGATCTGCAAATTTCTTAAATCTTTCAACCATATCCGAAGCTATGAAATCCAGTATATCGGTAAAGCATCTGTTTACTACACTTATACTCTCGTTAGCCTCAGTACATAAGGTCTGGATAGCTGCTGCCGTGCTTGTAGAGTTATAAGCAAGATTACCTATCTCGTCAGCTACAACCGCAAATCCACGTCCCGCTTCACCGGCTCTTGCAGCCTCAATTGAAGCATTGAGTGAAAGCAGGTTTGTCTGTCCCGATATATCCAAAATCTCTGATGCAAGGTCATTTATCTTGGCAAGACTTCCAAGTCTTTCAATAGCCTCATCCACGGATTTCTTGGTTTTAACAAGCTTATCCTGACCGCTTTCATAAGCATCGGAAGCCTGATTTCTCATAGCCTCTGCGCTTGATAATACATCTTCACTGGTTCCAACCGAGGATTCAATGTGATTAACTATGCCATCGACAACATTATCTATGTTGGATATCTCGTCATTGACACCTCTCATCATCTCATTGGTATTTTCAAGCTGGGCTGAAAGCTCTTCCGCTGTAGCCATGTCATCCGTTACATTTCCAACAAGCTTTGTAGAGGTCTCATGCAGCTGCACAGCCTTGTTATCAAGTATTCCACAGCACTCCTGCAGAGTTCCCGTAATCTCCCTAAGCGAAGATGTAAGGCTTATGGTTGCCGAAGAGATATTTCCTATCTCATCATTTCTTGCAGAATAACCATTCATGTTATTCTTATCCGATATATCAAGATTCTTTAATTCAATGAGGCTCTTATCGATTGCCTTCATCGGCTTAAGCATTCTGCTTATAAGAATGTATGAAATGATACAAAGTATAGCTACTGCGCATATACTAAATATAATCAGGTTTGTCTTAAGCTTTGCTGTGGATGCGAAAACCTCGCTGTTTTTATCGGAGAGCAGGAAAATCCAACCGTAATCAGCCATATAATAATAGCCTGCTATATATTTTTCATTTCCCTTTTTGTACTCTACGTAACCGCTTTGATCCTCTGTACTACCTGCAAGCTTCTCGCATAAATCTGTTATGTAAGCTTCTTCAACAGGTGCAGCCACAAGCTCTTCATCAGCATTGAAAATGTACTCACCCTTATTTACATTTACCATGCAGTACTCGGCGCTATCAAGTCCCTTAAGGCTTAAATTGTCAAGTATGGATATAAGTCCGTTTGTAAATACACCTCCGCCCACGAGTCCTGCCGGATTGCCGTTCTCATCATAAACCGCTTTATAAAGCGAAACTATCTGCATGCCGCTCGCAGGTGAGATGATGATACCCGTGTTATAAACTCCGTCTCCCTGGGCAAGCATGGCATCCTGAAGTGCTTTAAGCGGATCACCTTCACGGGTAGTAATACCTACGACTTTAGCATTGGTATGAGTCAAAACATGGGTATTCCATTCACTGGCATATAATCCTTCGAGATTTTCCACATCTGCCGAGAAGGTTTCCGTATATTTCTGTGCCTTTGCAAATGCTTCCTCATCTGTCGGATTCTGAAGAAGATTTAAAATCTCACCGGCTCTGCTGTAAGCCGTTAAGGTTTTTTCCGTCTCCTTGACATAGTTTTTAATTATCTCGCTTCTTTCCTCAACTACAGTTTCAAGATTATCAGTGATATTTTTCTTTTTGTCCTTGGTAACAGTCTTTATAATAATAATAGAAAGTCCGATCATTACAATCAGCTGAACCAAAAGAATACAAAAAACGATTTTTTGCACCAATGATAGTCTTAAACCACCTTTGTTCCCGTCCATATTCATCCTCCTGTCACATTATACGATTTCGACATAACATAATGTAATTATATTACTTTTTTGTCGAAATTCGTATATTCAGCTAGGTATAACAGTTATATCAAAATGATACAACAGCTGTTGAATAATTCCTTAAAAAACATTATAATAGTAGCTGAAATCTAGATCAGCGAGGTAATGCCATGGCAGTTTCATACGAATACTACAAAATCTTTTACTATGTTGCAAAATACAAAAGCTTCAATAAGGCTGCGGCTGTCCTTTCAAACAGCCAACCCAATATCTCCTGTTCCATCACAAACCTTGAGGCAGAGCTTAACTGCAAGCTGTTTCACCGTTCCAATAAGGGTGTAACCCTTACCGATGCAGGTAAAGAGCTTTTTTATCATGTGGATATAGCCTGCAGACACCTTAATATCGGTGAAGATATAATCCGTGATACAACGGAATTAAAATCCGGTACATTGACTATCGGCTCCTCTATCGGACTTACACCGACTATAATGCGCTATATGATATTTCCGGCTATGGGTATATTTAAAAAAGAATATCCTGATATAAACTTCAAAATATTAAACGACACAAATACGGCGCTAATGTCAAACCTTTCCGATAAATTAATTGATATGGCCATTATTACGACCTCATCCGGTGATAATTTAGAATATAATAATCTCAAAAAAACAATTATCCATTCCTATAAGGCTGTTCCTATCGCAGGTATGAATTATAACGAGCTGCGCGGCAAAAAGGTATCATTAAAAGAGCTTATGAATTATCCTATGATAAGCCTGTGGCATGATACGGAAACTTACAGCTATTACCGCAGCTTTTTTGCAGAATACGGTCTTGAATTTAATCCTGCTATAGAAACCACAAGTACCGGTCAAATCCTAGGCTATACAAAAGGAAATCTCGGTATATCCTTCATGCACGAACGTGAGGCCCAAGAAGCAATAAAAGAAAACAAGGTCTTTAAAATTGACCTTGTTGAAGAACTTCCTACCCGCTATGTTGCACTGGTTTACGACAAAAACGCAGAGAAAAAAGCAGTGTCGGTATTTTTGAAATTATTTCTTGATTATATAAAGTAAAAAAAGATAAACATCGCTGCATTTGCAATATTTCCTTTAGCCGGAAGCTTGGTAGGTGAGATAATCAGATACAAAGGAAATGTTGTAAAAACTGCTGCCCACCTTGGAAGATCTGTGTTGCCTGTAAGTATAACCACCGCAAGCGTGATAGAAAATACTGCAAGCGCCAGATAGCCTACATATGCGGTAATTATGGTTTTCTTGAAGAAATCAAGCACCTGTGAAAGTGCCTCTTCGGTTCTTCCAAGCTTAACATAGAACCATTCGACCACGCCACAGCAGATATGATGCGCAACGATCGGAACGATAAATGCTATTCCGGAAATGTACATTATCACAGAAGCCGTATGCGAAAAATCATTCATCCATTTACTAAGCTCAAGGAATCCAAATAAAGATACAGTAAGCGCCAACGCACCAAAGGTGCTCGCTATCTCCAGTCTTTCCAACGGCATTCCATCAAATACCTCTGACATTTTCTTACTGTCCTTTGCATCCTTCATATCAAATCTTCCGTTAGGTGTATATGCAAAAAGGCAATCTGTTATTCCGCAAAAAATATGTCCCAGTGCTGCAAGTAAATAAATAATGTTCATAGTATGTCCTTTCAATTTTTATAAGGCAATAAATCCAAACCAATAATTAATTACCTTATCTTGTATCATATAGTTAGTTTTCACTAACATTATAATTGAATTATTTAAATTGTCAATAATTGCATTTACCCACTATAGAATTTTTGTATTGTAATTACAATGTATTGACACATTGGTATGCCTATGATATTATTTAAAAAAGGAGGTATCTACTATGGATATAAATTTGAATGTTGCAACAGCTCCAAAGGATTCAACTTTTCAGTTGAGAATTAATTCAGATATAAAGAAAACTGTTGAAGAAATCTATGCTAAAACGGGAATGACATTAACAGATGCATTTAATACCTTCATTCAACAATCAATAAATGTTGAAGGTCTTCCTTTTATAATCACAAAAAACAGTAAAGAAGCTCTTAAAGAGCAAGCTATCGCAATGCTTATGCTTGATTTAAAACGTGCTGAGGAACGAGCTAACGCTGAAGGATGGATCGATGCAGACGATTTGGAGAAAGAATTGGGGGTATTTAATTGAAAAAGATAAAGTATACTCCTGATGCTGCAGATAAATTAAGAGAATTAAAAAAGGTAATAACGAAAGAATATAACGATGTTACTGCAAAAAAAATAATTTCAAATATAACTGATACAATAAGAGGTCTATGCGATTTTGAAAAAAAAGGGGTGGAAGTATCAAAGATATTTGATGTTGTAACAGATTATAGATGCATATTCGTATCTAAACATTATGTGTTTTATAGAATAGAGGATGAATATATAAGAATAATTAATTTATACCATGAGAAAGAAGATTTTATGTGGCAACTATTTAATATTGATACCACACCACAGGAAACTTTAGATTATTGGAAAGAATAAAAAATGGTGCCAGCTTTTAACGCTGACACCGTTTTTTACATTATTTAGTAATTCACCGTCTTAGCCACTGCCTCAAAAATCCTATGAAGCTTTAATTCAAGCGGCGTACCCACGATATCCTTATTATATTCTATTGCGAAGCCTGCACCGGTGCTTCCTCCTTCCGGCTTAAAGCCATAGAAGTAAAATACCTTGTTATAATAATTTTCTACCTTTGCCTTAAATAACATCTTGCCGCAGCTGCCGTTTACATCCTCCCAAACAGAGATATATTCCTTACTTCCGTCACGATTTGCAACTGCACCGGAATTAAGATAGCTTTCCACTGCATGCTCTACGGTATTTGACATTCTTACCACCTGAAGGGTTGCACCCTTGCCAAAATACTTTTCGTATAATTCATCATAGTTATCATCATTTACTTCCTGCGGAGTATACATAAAGCAATCACTTATCTCGAGTGCTCCGCTGTCAAAATCTAGGAAATTAACTGGAACATCAAAGCTTAAATCCTGTCCCTTATAATTCTTATAAGACATAATAGGTGTACTATCATCAGCCTTTATGTCTGCGTGTGTTTCACCACCCTGATAAGCAGCTGTATATGCCTTGTTAAAATCAAATACTACGCCCTTTTCAGGTGTGTTTGAGCGTGCAGGCGCAGCCTGTGTCTGTGCCGGTGCCTGATTTGGATTATTTATCGGAGCATTTCCCGAACTATCGGTCGTACCTTCAGATGTTCCGTAAATTGCCTCGTTCTTCTTACCAAGTGCGGTGTTAATCGCATCCGTAAACTGTGAACCTCCTATCTTGCTGTCAACCGCAGCACCTGCTTTTTTTAAAATGTTGTCAAAAAGACCCATGATTTTACTACCCCTCTTTCTTTAGATTAGTGTTAAAGTTTAGCAACTTATTAAATTATTTCGCAAATATCTCAATTTGTCAATATTTGGTTGTGACAAGGCTCACGTCCTTGTCACATTTACATCAGCCTGTCCTCATCAGTTATCTCCCGTATAACCCGGCAAGGCACACCTGCGGCAACAACCCCTGACGGAATATCTCTCGTAACCACACTTCCTGCACCGATTACCGAACCCTCACCTATGGTTACGCCACCGCATATCGTTACATTTCCGGCTATCCAACAGTTGCTTCCTATAGTTATCGGTTTAGCATACTCTCTGTCTGTCATCTGTCCGTTTTCCTTACGAAACATATTGCGCTCCTTGTAGCATATCGGGTGCACCGGTGTAAGTATCGAGACATTTGGTCCAAAGAATACGTTATCGCCTATGGAAACAGGAGCGCAGTCAAGCACTGTAAGGTTGAAATTGGCATAGGTATTCTCCCCTATAGTCGTGAACAATCCGTAATCAAACTGTATCGGTCCCTGCAGATAAACACCTTCCTTACGATTAGGGATAAGCTCATCCAATATTTCTTTTCTTTTCTCTTCTTCTGTCTCATATGTTTTATTATAATCCTGACTCAAGTTGTGAGCTTTTGTTCTTAATGTTGCCAACTCCTCGTCTGAAGGATCATATAACTGTCCTGCAAGCATTTTCTCTTTTTCTGTCATCTTTTTTTACTCCATATCCTATATATTAAATATATCGCTGTTATTTACATAGTTTTTTGCAGCTAGATACTGTGAAATAAATCATCAAGTACAACTTCCTTTCCTACTATACCCCGATATTTATTATTTTTAATTCCATAGGTTGTAATCATTGTTACCTGTATAGTCTTTCTGCAATTTGTATTATGATTGAATGCCTCTATCTTATTACGTATAGCCATGTCATAATTCTTATCAATCTCAAACTCATTGACTGAAAATTTTATTTCACATAGATTAACAACATGATCCCTTCTATCAATAACCATATCAATCTGTGCACCTTTGCTATCCTCCATATCTGATTGTGAACCCTTTATATACCAAGTAGACGTTTCTGAAAGGACTCCTGATATCCCAAGCTTTTGTTTAATCTCGTTTATATGATCCTTACATAATTGTTCAAATGTTAATCCAGCCCATGCCCTTCGTTTTGGATTATCATTCATATTGCTCCATGCATGCTCATCTTTTCCATAATTATCCTTGATAAATCTGAGATAAAACAATGTATAATAGTCAGACACCTGATATATGGTCTCTTTCTTTTTCTTGTCATAAAAAGGATATTTTCTAAGAAATCCCGAATCAACTAAATCATTCAACATTTTTGTAAGCTTCCCATTTGTTGCAATACCTGTCTTGTCGGAAATTTCTGTTCTTGTAAGTCCACTCTTTTTTTTCTCGATAGTTTCCACTATTTGAATGTATTTTTCGCTATTTGAAAAAAGGGTTTGATATAAATGATTAAATTCATTCCATAATTCCCCTTTTAATTTAAAAAAAAGCCTATCAATATTTACATTGAAATCATATTTTGGATCAAGCAGCCTCAAGTAAAAAGGTATACCCCCCATTATCATGTAACATTGAGCAATATCATATCTTGACCAATATATCTGTCGGCTCTCCAAATATTTTTCCACCTCTGAAAGATTAAAAGGTTTTAAATATATGCTACAGGTTTGTCTATTAAAAAGTCCTCCTTTATTGTTAGCAATTTTTTCAGACATCCATGAAGTTGCGGAGCCACATACAATAAACACTAAATTATCACAAGTACTTCCCCAATCGTTCCAAAACCATTCAAATGCTGATAAAAAACCGGAATTCTTGGTATCCATCCAAGGCATCTCATCAAAAAATACAATTTTTTTATTTTCTTTAGGTAAATTTTCAAGATAGGTCCTAAGTAACCCAAATGCATCTGTCCAATTTTTAGGTACATCATATTGTATACCTGTTTGTCTGGATAACTCATTAGTAAAATTTTTAAGCTGCACTGCTTTAACTTCTTCAAAGATACCGGTAAATCTAAAATCAAATTTTCCTTCAAAAAACCTGTTTATAAGATAAGTCTTACCAACACGGCGTCTTCCATACAATATAACAAGTTGAGCATCTATCTCATTTAGGCATCTTGTTAATCTTTCACATTCTTCTTTTCTGCCTATCAATCTGTTTGTTTCCATGTCAACCTCCTCATAAACTCATTTTTTATAATTTCACAATATCATACATTAAGACACTTTTCAAGTTTAACTCGGTCTAAATCTCAATTTTTTTGAAGATTTAGACCGTTTTCTACTTCAAAAGTGTCTTAATCTCAATTTTTTTGAAGATTAAGACACTTTTAATATTTTTTATCGATTGTTTTTTACCGGTTGCTCCTCCTCCATATCTTCCTTGCCTCTGCCTCTTTTATCAGGTTATCCCGAAATGCAGGGTGCGCTATGGATATGATTTTTTCTGCACGCTCCCAGGTGGAAAGTCCCTCGAGATTAACCACTCCGTATTCGGTTGCAAGGAAATATATCTGGCTTCTCGGAGAGGTTATAATATCTCCGTTAAACTGCGGTGTAATTGTGGAGTGCGTCGTGCCCTCCTTATCAATATAAATCGAACTCATACAGATAAATGCCTTGCCTCCGCTTGAAGCTGACGCACCTATAAGGAAATCAAGCTGTCCGCCCGTTCCGCTTATCTGCCTTGCACCGGAGCTTTCCGCCGCAACCTGTCCGTAAAGGTCAACCGATACACAGCTGTTTATAGAAACCATATCATCTATTCTTTCAATTACGCCGGGACGATTTACGTATTCAAGCGGATATGCCATAACTCCCGGATTATCATCCAGCCAGTTATACAAATCCCGTGAGCCCACGGCACAACCGTAAACCCCCTTGCCCCTGTCAATCTTCTTTTTCTTATTGGTCAATTTACCGGACATATAAAGACTAAGAAATGCATCCGAACAAAGCTCCGTATGCATACCGAGATCCTTTAAATCCGAATCGGCTATTATCTCACCCACAGCATTTGGTATACTTCCTATACCAAGCTGAAGTGTCGCACCGTCAACTATATAAGGCAGTATATGGGCAGCGATTTTTCTATCTGTTTCCGTAGGTTCTGCTGCCTGTATATCAGGGAAATTCTCATGCTCTCCCTCAACTATGAAATCCACCTCTGATATATGGATACACTCATCATATCCGCCTCTAACCTTAGGCAGATGCTCATTTACCTCAACTATAACTATATCTGCCATCCTTGCAATCGGAGCTGCCACTCCCGTATTTACCGAAAAGTTAAAATATCCGCGTGCATCCATAGGAGTAACGCTTACCATGACTACATTAACATGCAAAAAGAATTCATAGTAAGCGGCATTATTATGGAACACCATAGGGATATAATAGCAAAGTCCCTTGTCGCAGAGCCTTCTCTCATACGAAGAACAGTGCCAGCTGTGATATATAAAATGCTCCTGTGTCTCGTCACATTCTGCCACCTCTATAGGTCCCGACATAAGATTGCCGCGCACCTTGACATCCGTCAGCTCGTCTCTTCTTTTGGCAAGTGCTCTATCAAGCAAAACCGGCTTGCCAAGACAGCTCGTATAATCAATCCAATCTCCGCTTTTTACAACTGAAACCGCCTCTTTGGGCGTACAAAGCTTCGATTTATATTCTCCTGTAAAATCCTTTAACATATTATCACCCCAATATTATTTTCCCCTATTTATTAAAAAGCAATCTTATAGCTTTTAGTTATTTTTGTTCTGCTTCCCATATCAATTCCTCCAGCGTCTGATACAAACGCTCCGGTTCCACCGGCTTTGACAGGTGTGCATTCATACCAACCTGCAAGGACCTTTGTACATCTTCATCAAATGCATTTGCAGTCATCGCGATTATCGGTATGATGCCAGCATCCTTTCGTTCAAGGGCACGTATCGCTTCCGTTGCCTCAAGGCCATCCATTTCCGGCATACGAACATCCATAAGTATCGCATCATAGAAGCCTTCCTCACTATCCGCAAATTTCTCGAGAGCGAGCCTTCCATTTTCTGCATGATCAATTATCGCATCCTTTATAATCAAAAGCTCCTTCATTATCTCTGCGTTAATAAACACATCCTCAACCAAAAGTATATGTTTTCCGGAAAGGTCCACACGCATATCCTTAGTATTGACAGGTACGCTCTCATCCGCATGCTCACAATTTTTAAGAGTCACAGCTACGACAAATTCTGTTCCGACACCCTTCTTAGAATTAACGGAAATTGTGCCGTTCATCAGCTCTACGATATTTTTGGTTATTGCCATACCAAGGCCTGTACTTCCGTATTTATTATTACGGCTTGAGTCCTCCTGGGTAAATGTATCAAATACCTTAGGCAAAAATGCCTTATCCATTCCGATACCGGTATCCTTTATGGTAAATCTTATGGTTGACTGATCCTTAAATACCGCCGTCCTTTCAACGATAAGCTTTACCTCACCCGGAGCATCGGTAAACTTTATAGCATTACTTAAAATATTTATAAGTACCTGCTTAAGCTTCATATCATCGCCTATATAAAAATCACTTACTCCACTGAGAATCTCGCACTCGTACTTGAGTCCCTTATCACTGCACTGGGTATAAACCATAGTATTTATCTGCTCAAGCATCTCCCTGAAGGAAAACTCTTCTTTTCTAAGTATCTTCCTTCCCGATTCGATACGAGTCATATCAAGTATATCATTTATAAGGCCAAGCAGATGTCTTGCACTTCCACCTATTTTTTCAAGATATTCCCTGGTCTCTGCATCAAGGTTATCATTCTTTAGCGCAAGGCTGTCGAGACCGATTATCGCATTCATAGGTGTACGAATCTCATGGCTCATATTGGAAAGGAATGCCGTCTTAGCCTTATTTGCCTCTTCAGCCGCTGTCAAAGCCTCACTTAAGGCCTGATTTTTGGCCATAGATTCCCTCATCTCACTATCGATATTGGTAAGCCCGAGTCCCACTGCATGAACGATATGGTCATCTCGATCAGCGGCATGTCTTACTCCCGCCATACGTATCATTTCATAGTATTCCAGACCCTTTCTTCTTACCAGATAACGATATGCAATTATAACATCCTTTGAAAGTGATTTTCGAATATTATCAGGATCTATAAATTTTAAAAAATCTTCTCTGTAGCTTTCTACAACCGCATTTTCCGCATACCATTTAAACCTTTCATAAAACGGAAAATGTACTCCCTCCGGTGTCTGTTCATCATCATCCGGATCCGCGCTGTAGCACACACCATCATTTTTATCAAGATCTATGTGATAAACACTTCTGTAGTCCGATGCAAGTGCCGTTATCATCCTACTCTGCTGCTCTCTTTTGCTCTGCTCTTCTATAACTTTTTCAGTAACATCCGAGATAAATACATAATATATTCCACCATAACTTTCCGTCTCGGTATAATGTCCATAATCATCAATCCATCTGATACTTCCGTCCTTGCGGATGATACGATACTCTACATAATCCATATCGTCATCGCTCTTTCTGATCTGTTCAAGAACAGAGGTTTCGACCTCTCTATAGTCATCCGGATGGAGCATACCCTTAAAGGTATATCCCGTAAGCTCCTTAAATTCGTCAAGATTATCACAGCCAAATATTTTTATTACTGCACGATTTACATATAAAACCTCTTCATCTCCCGAAGCTTTATATATGAAAAAACCTCCCGGCATATGTTCTCCGAGCTGCTCAATAACCTCCAGAGTCTCTTCATTTAAAACAAAATTTTTACTAAACATTTAACCATCCCCACAGCTAAATCTCATATGTCAAAGCAACAAAATACCATAAAATATTTTACCATAACTTTATTTTACTTACCATCATATTTTTATCATATCCTTAACAAAGCGCTTTACTTTATAGGATAACTTTCCTAATCGAGTAGGGAAGATGAAATCGCACCCTACTCGCCGCGCCGTCCGCGTGTCACGAAGTGACAATTTTCATTATGCGGGCGTGTGCATATAATAAAAATGTGACAAGGCCTTGTCACATTTTTTTCACGGACATAAACCTCGTCACATTTATTATTACTACATTTTTATACTTTTTCAGCCAGAAAATCCATCTCTCCAAGCAGCTTTATCACGTCATCCGTCATAGGCTTATCCTCATAAGAAATGACCGCCTCTTTTTTCTCAAGGCTTACACGACAGGAAAGCCCGTCTATGTTATTTACGGCTTCAGTGATACGCTTAACACAATTTTGACAATGCATGCCATCTATATTAAGCTTATAGCTTCCGACAGGATTTTTGAGCTTTTTATGCCTAACCTTAACTTTTTCGGTACCGCAGCAGGTCTCGCCGGATTTCATTTTCTTAATAAGCGGAAAGCTAATAATTAAAACCAAAAGCAAAACCGCAATTACTGTTATTACATTTGCAGGATTCATTTAAAGCTTTTCTCCTTTTACCCAATAAACAGAAGGTTTAAACTCCAATTTATGTGTACCGCAGCCCTTACAGCTTCCACAAGTTCCCGAGCAGCCTCCCTGACTTTTTTCAACGATGCGCTTCACATAGCCAAGCTGCTCATATCTTTCAAGTCTCGCATTTATAAGTGCAACCGACATATGTAGTTTTTCCGCAAGCTCTGGCATCGTTATCTGTTCAGAATTGAGCATGAGTGAAAGTAACTCGTCCATAATATCACTCCATAATTATAAAATCATATGCATCTTTTTTTGCATAATACCTAAAACATTTATAAAATCAGCACAGCTATATGATAAACAACCGCTGCCAAAAGAAGCGCAGTCACTATGTAATAAAGCCCTATCTTGGCTGTCCATTTAACAGAGTGTGTTTCATTGTAGGTCGAAACCACTGCCTGCAGACAAGGTATATTAAATGTAACAGCGATGATAAACGCAAGTGCCTCCGCCTGCGGTATGGCTGCCGCAACAATCTGAGCTATATTGTCAGAGGTTGACGCAAGTCCCGTAGTTGTATCTATAACACTTCCGCTGTTTGCAAATATCGCTGAGAGAACACCCAACACCGCCTCCTTTGAAACCATAGCTGCAAAGAAGGACATAAAGGTCTGCCATTTAAGTCCTATGTAGGTTGAAACCGGCTCTATAAATGTTCCGATTTTATAGAGTACACTTCCTTCTATACCACTCTTTGAGTAGCTTAAGAAGAAGAAAATGATACATACGATAAGCTCTATACTAAATGCCTTCTTAAATACATCCCACATACGCATGAGTGAATTCTTAAATATAAAGCCCCATCTTGGCTTATGATACGGCGGAAGCTCCATCACGATACCGGTTCTTTTGTCCACAGGATTAAGCTTCTTACCAAACACCTTTGCAGTTATAATAATATGTAAAAGCATGATAAGGAATATGAGCAGCATAACCAACATACCGCCGCTTGTTCCGAAAAATGCATTGGCAAGTGTCGGTATAACCACAAAGGTTGCGCCACAAGGAACCGCCCATGCAACCGCTATAGTCATAATCTTTTGACCATAGGAGTCGATAACTCTGGCACCCGAAGTACTACCCATAGTACAACCAAAGCCCATAATCATAGGCATAAGTGCCTTACCCTGAAGTCCGATTTTTCCCATCGAACGATCAAACACATAGGAAACCCTTGCCATATATCCAACTTCTTCGAGAATTCCGAAGACAAAGTTCATGGCAAATATAAAGCCAACCATGGCAACAACCCATCCAAGGGAAGTTATAAGTGTAGCCTTTATAAAATGAATTATCGAATCTGAAACACCCATTTTACCAAGCAACGCATCAGCAGCCGGATTGAGTATGCTTGGAAGTGCACCTCCAAGTCCCATAATAGGAGACGCAACAATCATTGCACCTGCAAGTGCAAGAATCATCATGCCAAATGCGACCCATTTACCGCTTCTTGGACCGATGGCAGCTCTGTCAAACTTTGTAAGTAATTCAGATGGTTTTTTAGCATCTGTAACAACCTCATCAAGCAAGCCCTCTATCCACTTAAATCTTGCATCACTTGTATATAATGCACCTTTAGAGTTTGTTTCTATATCCTTTTTACCCTTTATGGCAAGCTCTCTTATTATAGCCTCATCCTCTTCCAGAAGCTTCATGGCAAGCCATTCTTTAGAACGTCTTTCGGTTGCTATAACCGAAACTATATCCATATATTTCTCAAATTCCTTTGCACCCTCGCCCTTTCTTACTATATCGTAAAGTGCATCGGCATTTAAAGTTTTTCCGGACTTTATAGCCTTTTCCAAATTTTCGAAAAATGCATCATAGCTCTTTTTA